>DATDSF010000037.1:0-2380 GCA_035291345.1 Candidatus Nanoarchaeia archaeon | reverse complement strand
TCCATTTTACTGAATATCCTAATACTTGGAGATCCGGTGGACAAAATAGATATCCTGATTTAAAATATTTTAAGTTAGGGCTTCAAGGAGTTTATGGTTATGATCTTTATAAAAATATTATTAATACAAGAGGTCATTTTTTTAATGAAGAAAGTGTATTTTCTCATGAGTTTCAACATGAATTTGCAGATTTAAGAGATGAATATGTTTATAGTTCGCTTAGAGAATTTCCAGACATAAAAAATTATCCTCCAAATTGTGTTAAAATGGATGACGCTGTTGAATTGTGGGGAGATTTAGTTGGACAAGGAGGGCCAGGAGTATTTGAAATAGGATATTATCCAGGATGTATGGGTGCGACCAATAGATATAGTCCCACTAAATGCGGTTTAATGAATCCGTGCATTTTATCTGACCTTTCTCAAAGTGAACTCGATTATTATTATTCAGATCAGGCTTTAGGTTTAGCAAATATTCGTTTTGTTCAACAAGAATTAGATAAATATACTAATGAACCTTTGATTTAGATTAAGGAATTCTCCTCGGTAGCTTAGTGTTTGTTTCATTAATTTTTATTCGAGGTTCTTCTTTTATTTCTTCTTTTGGTTTTTCTTCTAATTTATTTTTTATTTCTGCGAGTTGTTCAGGTGTTGCAGATTTTTTTGGCGAGGTGAAATTTTCAGTTGTGTAAACTGGTAAAAGATTTATTGCTTCGTGCCCGAGGATGTTTGTTGTTTCGGTTATAATATTTTTGGGGTTGAAAGTTGATTTTATTTTGTCGGTGATTTCTTTTACTAAATCATGAACTTCTTGCGGAATGTCTTCGGGTTTTTCGATATGTTCTTTTGGAATTATTATTGTGTGTCCTTGGGAGATTGGATTTATTTCTAAAATTGCAATTGCTTTTTCATTCTCGGCTATTTTTGTTGAAGGAATTTCTCCGAACACGATTGAGCAGAAAACGCATTTTGGTTGACCTGTTTGGGAGGGTTGGTTTGGGTCGGGGATTAAATTATTTTGAATTAAGAATTCTTCAAGTTCTTCGGCGTTCATTGCTTCAACGGAGGTTTTGATTTCTTCTTTGTTTGGAAGATTTGTGCTATCTAATTGAGTTAAAAGTTGTTCCTTTAATTTTTTTATTTGGTCTTTTGGTATAGCCATGTTTTGTTTAAAGAAAAAGGGTTAATAAGTTTTATTGGTTTAGACTATCAACACCAACTATAAGAATTATCTTTTGTGCAAAGCTCGTTTTGTAATTGAATTATTTTTACATAAGCTAAAGAAAGCATACAATAATTATCAACTCCTTGTCCTTTCCTACATTCTTCTGGAACTTCATCCATCATCAATCCAACTTGAGGGGGCATTAATTCAGTTGTGTAGCTCAATACATTTTCTTCCCCTTCGTCGTAGACTGGAACTTGTTTTTTGAATTGATATTCGTAAAGTTTTGGCGTTGATGAAAAAACCTCGTTGATATTTAATTCTTTAATATTATCTTTTTGTTCTCTGTCTGAGATAGTTATAAAATCCAATGCTTGAACATTTCCATTTACATCTACTGATTGATTTGGATTTGTTAAACCAACTCCAAGATAATTATCAATTGTTAAACTATCATCTACATCAATTCCTCCCCTAATTCTCATTATATCTTCTGAAGTTCCATTCCGATTTAAATCTAAATTTAATCTATCATTATCTCCCCTATCTATAAAAAATACATGATGAGTTGAGAGTCCATCTATCGTCTTAAATTTTAGTTGAGCTACCCAGCCTGATGCAGAAGGACTCCACAATTCTGAATTTTTAGATCTCACTTGACCATCAATATCCAATTTAATTCCACTAAGTGGAGAATTTGTTCCTATTCCCACATTATTATTGGTAGTGTTGACATATAATATATCATTTACAATTAATCCGTTATCAACTTCCACATATCCTTCTTTAACAACTACATCTCCTGCAACAACCATTGCTATTCCAAGAATTAAAAAAATAAATAATCCTATAACAGGCTTGCTGTTTAAAATTCCGAAAACTTTTGAACCTCTTTTTGTCTTCATTATTTTTATTAGGATAAAGAGTTTTATAAATTTGTTGGTTTTTTGTTTTGAATTATAGGAACTCTTTTAAATAGTGTTTTGTTGAATAAAATATGAGAGAGAAAAATAAATATTTAGTGTTGGGAGTTTTATTTTTTATAATCGGAATGTTAAATATTATTGATGCGAGTTCTGGAGGAGGGGCGACAATACCCATTTCAACCATAAGTTTGACTGAACAAGGAAATACTTATGATATGACTCCAGGAAGATTGAAATTTGAATTTGAAAAACAATGGTATGCAATACAATTAAGAAGAGTGAAAGAGGGG
>DATDSF010000036.1:0-9405 GCA_035291345.1 Candidatus Nanoarchaeia archaeon | reverse complement strand
GTAAAATCTAGGTTTTCTTGATATTCTGTTGAACTTAAAATTTAATCAAAGAGTATATTTACTCTGTCGAAGGAGTTGTTGATGATTTTGAAAAGAGATCGCTTGATTTAAGAAATAGAAGAGAATTCTTTTATGATCAGTCAAAAGATGGAAATTTTTGCTCGTTCTTTGTTGGTGAATATACTTTCACAGCTATACTTAATAAAGAAAATATAGTATATCTGTCTGTTCAGGGTCCTGACAGGTTTAGTACTGAAAGATATTTAAAAGAGTTTGTAGTTTGGATGAACCTTCAAAATCAAATAAATTACAGAACAGAACAAAATGAATATGAAATTGATACTGAAGAATTATTTAACGAGATAAAAAAAATTGTTGAATAATTAATAAATATGCTCTTCATGACTTAGTTTATATTCATGAATTTCATCTATAGAAAACCATAAAGATAATTCTTTTTTAGCATCTTCTTCATTTTCAGAAGCATGAATTAAATTATGTCCCTGATTATTTTTTTTAACATATTCTTTTGAGGCATGTGTATAATCTCCTCTTATTGTTCCTATATCTGCTTCTCCTGGATATGTTGATCCGACTATTTTTCTAACAACTGAAATTGCATCACTTCCTTGAATTACCATTGCTATGACAGGTCCTGAAATTAAATAATCAAGAAGATAGTCTCTTACATGTTTACCATGTTTATGTTCAATAGTTTCTTTATAGTGTTTTCCTGCAAGTGATTTATCAGCCTGAACCATTTTCATTCCAACTATTTTTAATCCTCTTTGTTCAAATCTTTTAATAATTTCTCCAACTAAACCCCTCTCTATTCCATCAGGTTTTATCAGAACTAGTGTTTGCTCTATTTCAGTTATTTCTTTCTTTTCAGACATTTTATTTAGACTTGCCTATTTTGCTCATTTCGTTTTTTAGAATATATATTGATTTAATTTCACAAAGAGCTAAGGGGTATATTTTTTTTAACTTAACTATAATTTCTTTCTGTAATTTATTATTGATAAGATCAAGAACTATATTTTCAAATGTTTTTAATTTAAGATATTCTGTTATTTGCTCTTTAGCAGAATTTCTTAAAGCAGTTCTTACACTTTTTGATACTTTTTTTCTTGTTATCAAAAATGGCTTTATTCTTACTTTAAAATCTTTAGTTTCTGCTTCAAATGAGTCTTCAACATAATCAGATCCTTTTCTCATCATTCTTCTTATATAAGAACCCATTAATGTCAATTCTATAGGATAAGCTTTTGAAACATTATCTTCTGATTTGAGTATTAATCTTAATTCTGCACCTTTTCCTCTAAGTTCAGATGTTAAATCAAGTTTTATAGTTTTATTGTCAAAATTTGAAAGGGAATTCCCATAAAGTTCAATTTCCCTGCTAAGCATTGGAATTTCTGATTTGATAAATTTTTTTCTTTCAGTAGCCATTTTATTCTAGTAAAGCTTTGCTTGTTCTTTTTCCTTTTTTAGATTGGTGAGATTTTTTACAAACCTGACAAGTATAAATAAAAACTGCTTTTTTAGTATTTTTTGTTTTTCTTTTCCATTTACCAATAGCTGGTTTACTTCCCCATTTACCTTTATTACCATAACCTACTCCCAGCCCTCTTAGTTTTGCACGAGGAATACCTCCACGTTTAAGAGAACCTCTCTTTATACCTGTTGAGAGTAATTTTACCTTATGATCTGTTTTTTTATTACATGATGGGCAGTATCTATTAGTTGCCTTTGGTTTTTTCATTAATATTAATTCCTAAAAGGGTTTTTAAAGCTTTTTAGTTAAATTCTAGTGTACTAGGCCCTGTGGTCCAACGGCTAAGATACATCCTTGACGTGGATGGGACCCAGGTTCAACTCCTGGCAGGGCCATTTCTTCTTGACAACTTTTTAGCTGTCCTTGTTTTATTATTATTTTGTCTTATTAACTAACTTACTAAGTAATTTAGTAAGAAACATTTATATATTGTTTTTTATTTTATTGTTTAATAATTAAGAGGGTTAATAGTGTGAAAAAATATCTTTTGCTTATTGAAGATGAAATACTCTGGGAAAAATTTAAGGAAACTATCAATAAAGATATTAATTCTGAAATTATGGAACTTATTAAGAAAAAAATCGGTGGAGGAAAGAAATGATAGCAATTAATAAGAAAGGACAAATTACTATTTTTGTTATTATTGCTATAGTTCTTGTTGTAGGAATTATTACTATATTTATTTTCAGAGATTCTTTATTTTCAAAGCAGTCCAATAATGAATTCAGTGAAATTTATGGATTCTTTGACGATTGTATTGAGATTAATACTGCCAATGCACTAAGAACTGCAGGTTTGCAAGGAGGATATATAGATACCTCGCAACTTGTGTTTGAACCTGGAAGTAAATTTGCCCCATCTTCATCACAATTAGATTTTTTAGGAAATCCTGTACCTTATTGGTATTATGTTTCTGGCAATAATATTATTAGGGAGCAGGTGCCTTCAAAAAATGAAATTCAAAATCAGATTGGAGAATTTATTAATCAAGAACTCAGGAATTGCGACTTCTCAAGTTTTATTGAACAGGGCTATGTAATAAACAATTCTATTCCAGAATCAAAACTTAGAATACTAAATGATAGGGTAGAGGTTAGTGTAGAAATGGATTTATTTGTTTCAAAAGGAGAATTAAGTGGAGTAAAAAGAGAACATAATGTTTTTGTTGACAGTAAATTTGGAAATTTTTATGATTTAGCTCTTAAGATATATAATGATGAAAAAAAACAGAGTTTCTTAGAGAATTTTTCTGTTGATGTTCTTAGATTATATGCTCCTGTTACAGGAACCGAGCTAAGTTGCAGACCTTTAATCTGGAATCCAGCAAGTGTTACAGATGAAATTAAAAATGGTTTATCTGCTAATGTAGCTGCTTTAAAAGTTAATGGGGATTATTATACTCTTAGAAATAATCAAAATAAATATTTTGTTTTAGATAATATAAATGTTGAAGCTGGAACAGCTGTAAATTTTATGTATAATCCTTCATGGCCAACAAGAGTTGAGGTCTGGCCTGTTGATGGTAATTTGATGATAGCAAAGCCTGTCGGTTTGGAATCAGGACTTGGAATATTAGGTTTTTGTTATGTTCCATATCATTTTGTTTATGACGTTTATTATCCTGTTTTAATTCAAATTTATGATGGAAATGAAATGTTCCAGTTTCCTGTGACTATTGTAATTGACAAAAGTGTTCCAAGAGATGCTATTAGTGTTGAAGGAGAGGGAAGTATAAGTCAGGAAGGAACAATAGATCAGCTTTGTGATTTTAAAAATACAAATATTGATGTATATACTTATGATAGTAATTTAGCTCCTGTAGAATCTAGTATAAAATTTACATGTATAGAGGCAGAGTGTAATATAGGGATGACAAGCATTCAGGGGAACGATGCTGTTTTATCTGGAAACTTCCCCCAGTGTGTAAATGGAAAAATTACAGCAGAAGCAGAAGGATTTGTTCCAAGTGAATATACAATATCAACTAATCAAGGCGGAACTGCTAATATACTTTTAGACAGGCTGTATGATAAACAGGTAAAATTATTTATTGATGGAAGAGAAATTAACCAGGATTATAATGGTTTGATTTTAGTTAATTTTGGAAGCGAGAAAAATTCACAGAGTTTGGTTTATTCTGATAGTAATATTATTAGATTAAGTGAAGAGTATTATAATATAAGTGTGCAGGTATTCAGCAGTTCATCTTTAGTTATTCCTCAAAGTAATACGAGGCAGTGTGTAGACGTTCCTGCACCAGGAATATTTGGATTTTTTGGAAGGACAAATCAAGAGTGTTTTAATATTGATATTCCATCTCAAAAATTAGATAGTGCCTTAAGTGCTGGAGGGAAAGTTTCAGAATATATTTTAGAGAGTGATTTAAGGTCTAGTAATTTTGTTGAAATAAGAGTGAGATCTTTACCTAATCCTTCAACACTAGATCAATTACAGCAGAATTATGAGTTATATGAGGCAAGTAATGCAGAGGTGATTTTCAGATGATTGTTAATACGACTGAATCTAATAATTCTAGAATGCTTAATTTATTTAAGGGGCTAAATCAAATTTTTATTTTGATTATATGTTTTTTATTATTAACAATTTTATCACTTAATTTTTCATTTGCTCAGCTTAATGCTCCAAATCCTCCAAGCGGTGGAGCTGTATTTTCAGGTCCTCAAAGTGGAGAGTTTTCAGGAGGTTATGGGGGTAGCTATGTTTTTTCAAATCCACAATATGCTCCTGTTGGATTTCAAGGACAGGGAGCTTATTATTCTTATTATGGGATAACTCCTGGAGAATATCAGGAAATTTGCAGAGAAAGACAGGATTTTATTGTGCAAATTCCTCCTGGTGGATGTGCTCCTGTTGTTGTAAGAAGTGATCTGCTTGCTGAACAAAATGTTTCTGTTTTTTGTAAACTACAAGCTATTCAAATTAATCCATTTGTCCAGACAGAATATATAAAAAATATTGGATTTACACATAGGGGAAGTTTGCCTGATGGTGTGGCTGGAGTTTCTTATTACAGACCAAGAATTAGTCTTTCACCTAGAATTAATAGTCAGGGATTTCCAACAATTGATAATATAGGATATGCTGTTATTATCCTAAAAAGAAATTCAAATGAGAATAATCTTAGTGAGTTTGTTTCAGGTAATTTGACTGCCAGAATTACATATGATGTTCCGACTGGTTTTGGTGCAGGCATTAATGAGTTAACTGTACCTGTTTTAGATGATCAAGAATGGAGTGAAGATTATACAAGATATGGTTTCTTTGATGGCAAGGGTTTTGTAAGAGTAGACAGAGTAGGAGATAACTTTGCTGATGTTTCGGTTTATATTGGTGAGAATCAGAGAGTCAGTTCTATTAGATTAGAAAAAGGAAGAGCTTCAAGCGAGGCATATCTACCTGGGTTTTATTGTAATGCTGCATATAAATTAACTTTAGTTGATAATAAACCTGCTACAACTATGGCAAGGATATCTATAAATGGAGATAGTTATGATGTTTATAAAGACGAGGTATTTGCAAATGGTCTTTGTAGAGTTAGAGATATTAAGAGTTATGGTTTTGGTTATGGAAGTGTAAGTTTAGTTTGCAATGGAAAACCATTTAATGTTGAATTAGGATATAAAAATGCAAATTTTGAGATAAATGAAATTCCTGAAACATATAATTTAGGTAATACAATTTACACATTAACTCAAGAAGATAAAGAGAATAAAGTTTATTTTGCGTCTGTTGAAAGAGATAGTGCTGGAGTGTACACAGCTGTTCTTTTGATGACTGATAAGAATTTTGATGAAGAACTTAAAAATAAATTAGCTGAATATCTTAGAAAAAATACTGGAAGTGAATCCTTTACTGAAGGAAAGATATTAAAAATAAAATCAGGAGAAACTGGAATTTTTGAAGGTTCTGCTGGAGATGGAAAGAGTATTAAGTTTATAGGATTTACAGGAAGTGAAGATGTAAATTCTGGAGATGGCGAGTTTGAAAATTCTTTCTTGAGTGCAATTGATTCTTATAAAGAAGTTGACAGTGAATTTAGTGGAGTAAATGATAAATTAGATCAGGAAAGCATTGGTAAAAAATCATTAACTAAGGGAATAAAACTCTCTACTGGAAAAAATAAAGATAAAACAATTCTTGAATTATCAGATATTCTAAAAGAAAAATATGGGATTGGTTCAAGTAGTATAAGTTCAGATGACTTAAATTTTGACAACTCTAATGCTGTGTATATACTTGATACAGGAAATATATTTAGCATTATACAACTTGAAGATATAAGAGAACCTAGTTTTGATGAAAGAGGAATAGAGTTACTTGTTGATGGAGCTGAAAGAAAACTTTCTGAAATTGACGAGTTCATAGTTCCTAAAGATGATAAGGGAGCTTATATTCAGCTAAAGAGTTTTGATGAGGAAGGGATTAATATAGAGGCTAAATGTCTTGATTCAGAAGGTAAAGTCAGCGAAACTATAAGTGGAAATAATGGAAGAATAAACTTTAGAGCTGAGAAAGTTATTTGTAATAATAATATATTTGTTAGGGAAATTCATCTTATTAGAAATGCCAAAATTAAACTTGAACCTATAAACAGAAATGTTGGTAGTGAGGTTAATGTGAGTTATTCTATTGGAATTGAAAAAAGAGCTATTGAACTTTCACCAGCAAAAACAAGCGAGAAAATAAAGAGATTAAATCAAAGTATAAATGAGTGGCAAAATATTTCAGATAAACTTGGAAAAACTGTTAAGACTATGAAGGCTGCTTGCTTTGCAACAAGTGCTGCACTTCAGGTTAAAAATTTGTTTAGTAATCTTGGAGGAAAAGCAATTGCAAGAACAGAAGTAATGAGAGGTACAGGTGGATGGAATGATATGTGTGCTGAGGCAATAGCAAATGGGGGAACTCCAAAACAAGGAAGTGGCATGGCTTCTGGTCCATACAACTCACTAGATGATTGTTATAGAAAAAATAATGATTTAATTGAGAAAGACGTTAGTTCTGTTTCTGACAAGATTAATTCAATTAATAGTGAGATAAAAACTCTTGAAAATGCAGGAGGATTTGTTAACGAAGGAAAAGGGATATTTGGAGGAAAGTCTATTGATTATAATGGAGCTAGGAATAGCTATTATACTAGAATAAAAACTGACTTATCTGGAAAAGAGATTGCAGCTAATAATGGAAAAGAAGGAAATGAGCTTGATGAAATTGAGTTTGATGATGTTTTTACAGATAAATTGAAGGCAGAAAGTGTTAGCTATGAACAGCTTAGAGAAATAAAATTATATTCTGATTTAGCAAAAGATTCAGGTTCAAGTCCTGTTGTAAAAAATCTTGCTAATAAAGAGCTTTATGATTTATTAAATCAGGTTGAAAAATTAAAAGAGTATGATGAAGCTAAAAGTTTGGCTGAAGATTCTTCTGAACAACTTAATGGAATTGGAAAATTAGGAGTTGATACCCCTTATCTTCAAGAAGGACAACAGCCAAGGTCTTATTATGGATTTAAAGCAGATCTTCCAAATGATGATATTAATGAACCTGTACCTTTGCATTTAATTTATAGTAGAACAGGAACTCCATATTATGTTGTGTTGACAAAGATTGAAAATAATAAATACACTATTGATAAAAATAATATTTATCAGGTTAATGGTGACAAGTCTATTGGAACTAAAGTTGAGTTGATTGATGAAGAATTAAAAGAGTATTCATCATTTATTTTAAGAGATGTAGGAACTTATCAAAATCAATATAAAAATCCAGAGGTAAGATATTATGAAACAGAGCCTTACAAAGGAATGCCTTCTATTGTACCTTTAGATTTGAAAGAGGGATGGTATGCAGGAACTAAACAAACACTACCTACATTTGGAGATATTAAAGCATTTGAAGATAGTGGAAGAGTTTCAAGTTTTTGGTTATGTAATGTTGGAAGTAATGGTCGCGAAGAATTTTCAAGTGGATTAGGAGATGATGAGTGTGAAATGTTTAATGTTTATACAGGCCAATCATTAAGTATTTTCCCTGGTTTACCTGAAACTAAAACTAAGGAATTAACTAGCAGAGCTATAAATGCAATTGAAAGAGTTGCAAGTCAATACTCTCCAGGAATACAGAGAGTTAATGTTCCAGGAGTTGGAAGTGTTAAGGTAGGAAATCCTGCTGTAAATTTACCAGGAACACAGTGTCAGGACTTTATGTCTCCTAAAGATTGCCAGCTTATGTTTAATGTTTGCGATCCTGTTATATGCCCATCAAGTAGATGTAATCTTGGAGGAAAATATTATGCAAGTGATGTTATTCAAACAGGAATTGTTGGAGGAATTTTTATGTGTTTACCTAATTATAAAGAAGGAATACTTATTCCAGTTTGTTTAACTGGAATTCATGCAGGTCTTGATAATTATATTTCTATACTTAAATCATCAAGAGATTGTTTGCAGGAGAATCTTAATAGTGGTGAGTATGTTGGAATATGCGACGAAATTACTGCAATTTATACATGTGAGTTTTTCTGGAGACAGATATCACCGGCAACAAATATAATTCTACCTAAATTATTAGAGAAAGCTTCTGGTCAGGGTACTCGTGGAGGAGGAGAGTATCTAAGTGTGCAGTCTTCCTGGCAAAATATGCAGAATTCAATTGATTACTTTAAAAATTATTATGGAGTTAATTCTTTGAAAGCATTTAGGGCAAGGTCTACTGATGAAACAGGAAGCGCTTTTTGTAAAGCATTTATTTCAACTAAATATCCTAATAAATTTAAGACTTTAATTGAGCCAGATTCTCCTACTCAGTTTAGTGCATGGTTTACTGAAATAAAACAGAGTGATGCAACTGTTCCTGCAATTTCTCAGTATAAAGTATTTTATCATATATTTGCAGGAAATGATATTGGAGCTCAGTATACTATTTATCTTAAAGATTCTTCAGGAGAATCTTTTTTCCAATCAGGTGGAAATGTTCATGTAGCTACTGGATTTATAGGAAGGGGAGAATATGTAAGTGAAGCAAGAGATTTCACAGCTCCATCAAACTATAAACAGTTATGTGTGAGAATTAACAATCAAGAAGAGTGTGGATTTAAGCAAGTTAGTACAAGTTTTGCATTAAATTATTTAAGAGATAGTTATATCAATAATCAACTTACTGAGAATCAGATAACAACTTCAAAACAGTGTGTTTCTGGAACACCAGACCCTTTGGCTTTAATTAATCCTAATATACAATCAGGTGTTGAAGAAGCAACACTTCCTCAGATATACAATAGTGGAATTATAAGAGTTTGTGCAACAAGTAATCCTGGTTCTAATACTGATCCTGAAAGATGGCAGAGAATGGGATATTGTGATGATAGCAAGATTGGATGCTGGTTAGACAGAGAGTCTGTTGGCAGAGCTGTAACAAATGAAAATGAAGGAATAAGAAATAAAACTATTTCAGAATTAGATTCAATTAAAGCTGAAATTGAAAATGAAGGAAAAAAGATTGCAGATGACTTTACACTATCACCAATCTTTTTAGACCTTGATAGGAAGGTAAGTGAACTTGAAGTGAAAGCATTTAGTTATAGTGGTGAAGAGGAAGTTAATTTTGATAATAGTGCTAGTGAAGTAAATAATCTGATTAGAGGCATTGAAGATAAATATGTATTAACAACTGATCAGCAAGGTCTATTATTATATTATCAGTCAAGAGTT
This sequence comes from Candidatus Nanoarchaeia archaeon, assembly GCA_035291345.1. GTDB lineage: Archaea > Nanobdellota > Nanobdellia > Pacearchaeales > GW2011-AR1 > JACPLR01. Next base: position 117 of record DATDSF010000036.1, on the reverse strand, counting down.
TACGGAGCTATTGCTGAGAATGACTGGATAAATAAAAAAAAGATTGAGAGTGAAAAAAGAGAGGAAGCTGCTGAAGCTGAAACTCCTGTAACTCCAGAAGAACCAGTTGAAGAAGAA
>DATDSF010000035.1:0-3119 GCA_035291345.1 Candidatus Nanoarchaeia archaeon | reverse complement strand
TGTTAAAGGAAGAGCATTTTTAGAAATTGAAAATCCGGAAGATATTTTTGAAGGAGGAGTAAACATCACTATAAAAGTGGCTAAAGGCAAGTATTTTGACGTTACTTCTCTATCAGGAGGAGAACAGACTTTAGTAGCTCTTTCACTAATATTTGCAATTCAGGAATACAAACCCTTCTTTTTCTATATACTTGATGAAATTGATGCAGCTCTGGACAAAAGAAATTCAGAGCTATTATCAAATCTTTTAAAGAAATACATTCAGGCAGGTCAGTATATAATAATAAGTCACAATGACTCTATAATAAGTGGAGCAGATGTTTTATATGGTGTTAGTATGAATAATGGAGTAAGTAAAATATTAAGTCTTGAAATTAGAGAAACTCCTAAAAATAATTAACTTTCTATTTCTATTAATCCACCTTTTAATTTTATACCTTTCCCCTTATATAATGCATGGGTAAAAATATCTTCAGCAGTTTTTTTAGGTATAGGAGATGTAGTCGTAAATTTATACACAACATTAGTGATTTCGCCTTCTTCTCTGATTGATTCAGAGTCATCAATTTTTTTTACTAGTATCCCCCTCATTGATAAATTGCCTATAAAACTATCTGCAATGTTTCTTCTCTCTCCCTTCATTCTCTTTTCATACTTAAAGATTAATTCATATTCTATACTCTGGTCTTTTATTTCTCTCCATTTTTTCACTTCTCTTTCATCTTTCTCTGCATCTCTCAAAGCTATTATCTCTGGAATATCATCTATTTTAACAGATAAATCATCCATTTCAGGCCATGCACCTAAATACTCACTTAAATCTCTTTTTCTCCTTCTTAATTCCTCTTCCCTTCCAAAAATTATACTAACATCTCCACACCATAATTCTTTAGGATTTGGAACATACAGACTATTTTCAAATTTCCATCCAGAGATTCCAGGATTTGCTTCCCAGTTGTCAGCAATTCCTCTTAATCCTGAAAAATCAATCATTCTTTTACCATCTTCTGCCCAGATAGCTGCTAAAATAACATCACTCTCTTGCTGTTTTTCACCACCAATCTTTAAACATTTCTCAAGATATTTCTTAGATTCTGTTAAAGGGTTGCTTCCATATGCATGGACATTACATTCATGCAGATATGCTTTAACAGGAGGTATTCCTTCTAATGAATTTACAACAAATTTTTCTACAAATGCCATTTCCAAATTAAATATTAGTCATTTATAAGAATTGTTATATTAATATAACCTTTAGAATAAGTTTATTTATAATTAAAAAAAGAAGAAAAGAAAGTTAAATTAAAATAAAAAAATAAAAAACAAATTAATTTTTAGTAGTAACTTTCTCCGAATTCTTCAGATTTCTGTGGTCTTCTTGTAAGCAAAACAATCAAGATTATTACAAGAACAACAAAGATTATTGCTAACACAATTGTTAGAACAACGATATTGTTGTTTATTGATCTTGACTGTCCATTAACAGTTGCTGTGTATGAAGCCTTTGAGCTGAATTCATCTGAAACTGCATTAACTGCAAATCCAAATGTTCCTTCTCTGTTAGCTTTTACATAAACTTTTACTACTTTACTTGAACCAGCTGGAACAGTTGTAACTGAATCACTTAAACTTACGCTTAAAGCATCAGATGCTTCAGGTGTTAAAGTGTATACAGCTATTTCATTTCCAGAGTTTACAAGAACAAGTTCGTAAACAGCTTCTTCGCCTACTGCGAAAGTCTTGCTTGAAGGGTTAGATAAAACTTTACCTTCAACAGATGTTTCACTAACAACTAAGTTCTTCACAACACTCATTTCAGTGTCGTCATTGTAGGCAGTTATTGTTACTTTATATGATCCAGAAGCTGCGTTTGAAGGGATAGGTATGAAGAATTTTCTTTCTCCAGCATTATCCTTATCACAGTCATCATCGTCACATATGTCTTCTATAGAAAGATCTTCATAGTAAGCACTTCTTGAAATTCCAAGTTCTGGAATTTCAACCTTTACTATTGTATCTTCTGACTCATGCCTTCCAATGTTTTTAACAACAACACTCATTGCTAATGTTGAACCAGCTTTTACAGGGTTATCCATATCAACTAAAAGAACTTCTAGTTCATTTGGATTTCTCTGAGCTCTTAGAGTGTAGGATTCTTCCCAGTTACCTTCATCTGATTCGATTCTTACATAAAGAGTTAAATCTTCTTCAGGATCGATGTCAGTTGGTACAGGTACAGAAAGTCTTGCTCTATAATCACTACCAGCGATTAAATCAGCAAATTCCCTTTCAACTCTATCGCTTCTATGCCCCTGAATCCATGCAGACACAGTTACTTCACTTGCATTTTCACCTGCTGTGAAATCTACTGTTACTGGAATTGTATCTCCAGAAATTACTGCATTGTTTCCAGTTGCTGGTAAGCCATCAATTTCTACATATTGGTTAGAAACTGCTAACGAACTAGCGGCACTTGCAAAAGCTCCCAACATAGCAATTGTTAAAACTGCTATCAAGGAAACCAAAATAGTTTTTTTATACATTTTTGGTCTATTAAATTTAGGTTAAAATTGTTACATTATAGGTCTTTATAAACTTTATGGTGACAACAAATATCGTAACTACTATAAAGTAAATAGTTATAACATAAAACATGAATATTTAAATACTGTATAACCTGGTTATAACAAAGTTATAACTTAAGATAAAATGGAAAATAAAGAGTTTTATCGACGGACTGTAAAAGTAGGAAATAGTGCAGGAGTTCTACTGCCTAAAAGTCTTTTGGGAGCTGAAGTTAAAGTTTCTGTTATTAACATGCCACATAATTTAAAAAAAGATGCCCTTAGAATCCTTGAACCAATACTTGAAAACATAATAGGAATATACATAATAAAACAAGAATTTGAGTCAAACAAAGAGTCATCTAAAAAACAGGAAAAATCTGAAAAAAACAGAAATAAAAAAACAGAAATTTTAGCAGTTTCAACAAACATTCAAAAGCACTTTGAAAAGGATAATTATGTTTTTGATATAGTTCCACTAAATCAAATAAAAAAATCTGCAAAAGAAAAGACTCAGGTTAAAGAAAAATTACAAAATGCTAAGCCAATTATAAA
>DATDSF010000034.1:0-2338 GCA_035291345.1 Candidatus Nanoarchaeia archaeon | reverse complement strand
CCTAAATCATCAAAACTGCCAGGCTCTATAGATTTAGTATTGCTCTCTGGTTTTTTTATCTCTCTGTTTTTTAATAAATTATACTCTCTAATTCTCCCAACTTTTTCATAAATTTTAAGTATTTTTTCTTTAATCTCTGATTTTTTATCATATGGAATATCCATTGAAAATAATCTTTCATAATAATCAAGTGCTTTTCTGCTCTTTCCCTCTTTTTCAAGTACTAAAGCATTTTTCTCATATAATAAATAATATTTTACCTTCATAGCCTGTTTCTCAGCATGACTTCCACAATCCAAAGCCTTTAAAAAAATCTTTTCAGCTAAAACAAAATCACCTCCTCTAACTAATAGTTCAACTTCTTTCATGTAATAATCAAGCTTTTCTCTGTAAGTAATGCTCATTTCAGCAGCTGCATCTATGTTTTTTGCAGCATCTTTATAAAAAGTTCTTGATTCATTTATTTCAGCTAACAATAAAAGAATAAACTTCTTTAAGTCAATGCTATCAGCATTTTTCAAAAATCTGTTTAGAATATCAAGCTTAGTATAATCATCTTTTCCCTGTAACATAGACTGGAGTTCAGTTTTACTCACCATTTTAAACTCTTTTTAAGATAGTATTTATCAAGAAAGCCGGTATTTAAAATTTATTATAATTAAAACTATCAGAAAAACAAGCTTAGCTTAAACCTGAGAATGTCTTTATACAAATAAATTGTTTCAAAAATAAGTCTTAGAATCATTTTAAGTTTTGTAGAATTTAAATTATAGAATTGTTTATTTTAAGATCTAATCTCTATGAATCGGCTTATAATCTTTAGAAGTGACAGATTCACTATTTGATAATTCTTCATCTAAAGGTTTAGGAGTTTTAGCTATATAACCTTGTGAAATTATAGGATTAGCATTATATTGATGTTTTAGTTTTCTTTCTTTACCAGGAGCAGAATTTCCATCATCAGAACTTCTTTTTTCCACTATTCCTGCCACATCTCCATTATGTGCTTCATGTAATAGTTTAAGTAATCCATTCATTTTGAAAAGTTTTTAAGATTTCGGTTTTTGAAAACCTTTTAAAAAAAGTTTATCAATTATATTTTTTTTGGAGTTAGTTCAATACAAATTCCAGCAGCTACTGTCTGCCCTGCGTCCCTTATAGCAAATCTTGCCATATGTGGGTTTACTCCCTGTGATTCAATTACAAGGTTTCCTATAGGTTTGATTTTTACTTTTGCAACATCTCCATTTTTTAAGAAGTCTGGATTTGCCTGAGCAACAGCTCCTGTCTTAGGATCATATTTTTCAATAAGTTCAATAAACTGGCAAGGTACTTGTGCTGTATGAACATGGAATACTGGTGTGTAACCTTTAGCAATTACAGTTGGATGGTTTATAATAGCAATCTTTGCAACAAATTCTTCAGCTAATGTTGCTGGTGAAGCTGCATCACAGATTACATCTCCTCTTGCCATATCTTTCTTTCCAACTCCTCTAATATTAACTCCAACATTATCTCCTGCCTGCCCTTCTGGCAATTGTTCATGGTGCATTTCAACAGTTCTGATTTCTCCAGGAACTCCCTTTCCAGATCTTCCAGGTAAAATTATAACTTTCTGCCCTATTTTCATTATTCCTGTTTCAATTTTTCCAACTGGAACAGTTCCAATTCCTGTAATTTCGTAAACATCCTGTATTGGCATTCTTAATGGTAAGTTTGTAGGTTTTTCAGGTAATGAAAAATTATCAAGGTCTTCTAATACAGTTGGTCCTTTATACCAAGCCATTTTTTCAGATTTCTTAGCAACATTATCTCCATGAAGTGAAGCAACAGCAAGGAATGTTACTGTTTCAGGTTTATATCCAACACCTTTTAATTCATTAATAACATCTTCTTTAACTTTGTTGAATTTAGCTTCCTCATATCCAACATCATCCATCTTATTGATTATAACATGTATCTGAGTTACACCCATTGTTTTCAATAACCATAAATGCTCTTTAGTTTGAGGTTCAACTCCAGATTTAGCAGCAACTACTAAGAAAGCTGCATCAGCTTGTGAAGCTCCAGTAATCATGTTTTTAACAAAGTCTTTGTGTCCAGGAGCGTCAATAATTGTTATTTCAAAATTCTTAGTTAATAGTTTTTGATAAGATAAGTCAATAGTAACTCCTCTTTCTCTTTCTTCCTTAAACTTATCCATAACGTAAGCAAATTCAAATCCAGCTTTACCATGTTTCTGAGCTTCAGCTCTAAGTTTAACTAACTCTTGTTCAGGTAATTTGCCAGAATCATACATAAGTCTACCTATAGTTGTTGATTTTCCTGCATCAACATG
>DATDSF010000033.1:0-8197 GCA_035291345.1 Candidatus Nanoarchaeia archaeon | reverse complement strand
GGTTGATAAGGGATAGTTCCTTTATTGCATAATCTTTTTAAGGTCAAAAAAGCTAATTATTTTATGAGAAAGATATTTACTCAAGAACAGCTTGATAAAAAGAAAAAAATAAAGCAAGGAGTAGTTGGGATAGTTCTTATTGGATTAATGCTTGTAAGTACATTAGCATATGCTTTTTTTAATACAGGAGATGGAGGAAGTGGAGGAGTAGGTGAGAAAGTTAAGTATAATGGTTTTGAGTTTGTAAGGGCTGAAAATGGGTATTGGGAATTTAGTTCTGATGGATCTACTTTTTTCACATACTATAATCCTAAAGAAACAGAGAGTGTAAATGTTACTAGCTATCTATCATTAGAGGAAATATATAACAAACCTCTTTATTTTATTGTAAGCAATCCAACAGCTACAAATGAAATCCTTCAAACTATTGGAAGATACTCTTCAAGATATCAGTCTGTTTGTTTGGAAAAAAATGGTGTGAAAATAGGTGAGTGTAATGCTGATAATCCTATAAAAACATGTTCTGATAATATAATAATATTTAAAGAGGCAAATGAAACTAATGTTTACAGGGATGGAAATTGTTTATTTATTGATGCCATTTACAGCGATCAAACAATCATTGCTGATAGAATAATTTTTAAAACATTAGGTATACAAAACTAAAAAATGGTGGAAAAACAAATAAAAGAAAAAAGTGAAGAAGACAATCTAAAACTATCTGGAAAAACAAATAATGGAGAAAATACAGAGAAAGAATTAGATAAAAAAACTTTAAAGCAGACTATGTGGTTTTTTAGTATTTTAGTACTTCTTTTAATTGCTCTTTTTGCAGGAGCATGGATTAATTTTGAATCTAAAAAATTTGACTATATTGGATTGACTTTTCAAAAGGAAAAGTTTGGAGAGATACCAATATACACTTCACAAATAACAGGATATGGTGTAACAGGGCTTCCTATGAATTTTAAATTAGTTCTTAGAAATAATCCTACTGAATTAGATATACCTATTGAGGGAAATATAATGTTTCTGAGAGGACAACCAGTTTATCTGTCTATAAATTCAAGTTCTGGTATAGAAAAATGTGGAGATGGTATTGCATTGATAAGCTTTGGTTATTTTATGACCGGACTTGGATTTGATCTTAAAACAGGGGCACCAACACAAGAACTTGCTAATAGTGGTAATCAGCCTTTAATTAATTGTGATAATACTAAAGATGCAACTGTTTTAATATTAACTGAAGGAAATGAAACAAAAATTATACAACATAAAGATAATGTTAATTGTTATACTTTAAGTGTTAGTAATTGTGAGACAATTCCTCTTATGGAAAAGTTTGAGATAGCAACTCTTTCTGAGATAAATGGAAAACCTTTGTAAAAGTAACTGTTATTATTTCAAATTCTTACATATTTCTTTAAAGTCTGAATAAACTGGTATGTTTTTAATTGAGAATAATTTTATAGAGATAAACCATATAGCAACAACAAAAATAGTGCTTATTGCATACCAAAACAGCTTGTGAGTTATATCAAAATATTCTATTTTATTTACAAATAAAAATGAAAGAATTATTATTCTTATTATATTTAATACAAGCAATGAAAAAAATGCAAATGATAAGGAGTATATTCTCTTTTTAATAGACATTGATGTTGATAGGTTAAGCATAAACAACAAGTAGTATGCTGCTCCTGCAATACAAGCTTCCACCAAATCTATCTGGAATAAATTATTAAAATTATTGACAAGTATGCTTATACCATTTAAACTAACTTGGTAAAAATTACTTAAAATAAAGTAAACTGGGTAAATAGTAAGCGGTGTAAATATAAAGTAAAAAATAAATAGATTGCCCAAACCAAATATAACAATTAAAATATATCTTAATAATATCACATAAAGATTATTCTCTTTTTTCAGCTTTTTTGACATTAATAATAAAACAAAAAAGAGTTTAAATATTTAATTAGTTTTTACGACGCCTTCTGCGTACGCAAATACCCCGAGCTCATCAACCGAATCAGACGGATTCCTATCGCAATACAGGCCAGCCCTATCCGAATTCGCAAGGAACCTCGCGACAGAATTATTACTTGGTGAATAAAAACAAATGTTTTTACCTAAGTTATCTTCTTGAGTTAATCCCTTCTGCTGTTTTGGTAATCCTTGTTTTGTAAAGTTTCCTAAATTTAAATTAACATCATTCATATCATCCATTAAACATTTTTCAAGCTTTGATTCCTTTGATTTTAATTCTGAATTTCCTTCCTTATCTTCTCCCACATAATAAGTCAATAAATAACTTTGTAATTTGCCTTCTTCTTTCCTAAATTTAAAACTTGCATTTAACCATATCCAAGAATCTGTAAATATTTTTTTATAAAGTTTTTTAACTTCATCATCTGAAAGAGCTTCTCCTGCTGAATGATGTAATTTATGCTCTCCATTTGAATAATAAGCTTGAGAAACGTTAATTAAATGAGGAATAAAAATTCTTGGGGGAGACATTTGTAAAACTCCTCCACTATCTTGATAAATAGCCTTATGAGTATTATCAAAATCAATTCCATTAAATTCTTGAACTCTTGATATTACAGGGACTCTCTGTTTTCCTCTGAAACTTGATCTAAAACCAAGAGCGTTTGGAACTTGAATATATTTAGAGGGGTCTAATTGCTTTGTAATTTTAATTTCTGGTAGAACTAATGATTTTGCCATTTTAATTTTAAAATACTTAATAAAAATAACTTAATAAGAATTTAGCTTATTACTTTCTAGCAATTCTTATTGCTATAACAATTATTAAAACAACTAATATAACATTAAGAGCTGCAATTACCCAGATGAACCAGCTTCCTCCTGTAATGTTAGCTATTGAAAATCCTGTTCCGAATCCACCTGAACTAGCTGAAACAGGAACTGTTATTTTTTGTTCTGTTATTAATCCATTGTAAAGAGCTTGAACTGTGATATCATTATCACCTGAAACTCCTCTGTTAGGTATTAAAGTTATTGTTACATCCTTTGATTCTCCTCCTTGTAATGTTAGAGTTCTAGGCTCTACATTCTGAAGAGTTGACCATGAGTCATATCCAGTAACTATTACTTGGTATGAAGTTGCAGTTGTTCCTGTATTTCTTAAAGTTGATCTTATAGTAAGTTCTTGTCCTGCTACAGCTGAAGAATCTAAAGAAGATGAAATATCAACTGACTGTTTTGCTGTACATGAACCGCTTACAGTTAAACTTTTTGTAAGGAAAGATTCGTCATTATTATCATTTTCATAAACATCATCATCTTCATCATAAACTCTGAAGTCTAAAACATAAGATTTTTCAGTTGCATTTTGAGGAATATCAAACTCAAATGAAGTTTTTTCATCTTCAAAAACATCTAAATCTCCAATTTCTACTCTTTTATTCAATCCAAGTTCTCTGTTTGAAACAATTACATAAATATCATCTTCATTGCTATCTCCAATGTTCCATGTTGTAACACTTGCCTGAACAGTTTCAGAACACTGAGCTGAAGAAGGTAATGAGATATCATCATCTAGTATAACAAAATGGTCGTCTCTTAATATAGATATGTCTTGACTTACGAAGTCACACTGTTCATCTTCTCCAAGATCATCACTATAAGCTTTAACATATAAAACATAATCATCTTCACTATCAGCTTCAGCCAAATCTTCTGGATCTACTGTGAATGTGAATGTAACTATTTCTTCGTCATCTTCATTTACATTAACCTGATTTTCTTCGTCATCTAAAATAAATTCACCTGTTCTTTTATTGTAAAGACCCCATGAAACAACAACATCATCTATATCATCATTACCAACATTTTCAATAGTAACTTCAACTTCTATTTCCTCAAATGCGTACCATTCATCTTCTTCTCCATATTGTCCTTTATTTGTAATATCAATATCAGCTCTTAAAGAACCAACTTCACCTGCTTCACAGAAAGCATTTTGTAATACAAGGTTAACTGTTTTAGAATTATTTGGGTTTCCCTGTTCTGTTATGTTTAACACTCCTGTATAAGTTTCTTCAAGATTAAAATTTGAAAATTCAATGTCTGAAGCAGGAGTTATTACAACTATTCTTGTTGAATTTATTCCAGTTACACTTCCACTTGGGTTAACATTAAATATAGCTATATATCCATTTTCACCAGTTAACTGGATTTGTGATGGAACATTTACATTAAGTAAAGCTGATGAATTAGTATTAGTTATTGTAAATTGAGTAGAATTTGTTGAAGGAGTGAATGTTAGTGATGTAGGTGAAACTGTGTAAGAAACTGCGCTAACAATTCCAACTAAAAATAGTGCAAGTAAAGATATTGCAAAGATTTTTGATTTCATTTTGTTGTAATTTTCCAGTTACACTGGTTTATAAATCTTTCGTTTTGAAAAGATTTGAACTTTGTTTATTTATTCTTTTACCAACGGTATAATTAAAAATTACTTTATTTTTGTGAAAAATAAATTTTTTATTTTTGTTTGATTTTTTCATTTTTCTATTATTTTAGTGTTTGATTTCTTATATTTAACACAAACTCATAAGATTTATAACTATTGTTAAACTTAAATCTGTATGAAATCCAAAGAGAACCTTATAGGTGCTTGGGCTTTTCTTTTTGGTGTTATTTTAGCCATAATACTTGGTGTTTTTCAGGCAACTATAAGTCCTTCTAATGGCTGGATATACTTACTATTAGCTATATTAGGAGTAATTGTAGGTTTAGCAACAAGCAGAGAAGATTATAGAGATTCTGTTACTTTTTTACTTGCTACTGTTTCATTAGTATTAGTAGGTTATATGGGGCAGGCAACACTTGCCTTAGTTGGAAGTATAGGGGATGTTATATCTATTGTATTAAATGCTTTATTGATTATGTTTATCCCAGCCACTATTATAGTAGCATTAAAGACAGTATTCTCAGTGGCTACGAGTAAGTAATGGAGAATAGTGTTTAAACTTCTACTTCTTTATATACCATTTCTATAGTATTAAAATAAATAGTAATTAATAAATCTTTCAATTATTAATATTAAAATTTGTTTAGTAAGAATCAAATCTGTTTTTAGGCTCTTGCATATCTACTTTTGGAGCTGAAATCTGAGCAAATTGAGGTGTTGCTATTACAATATTCTCTCCAAAACCAGTTATGCTACCTTCCATAGCCTCTACAGTTTTTTTAACCTTTGAAATAGCTCTCTTAAGCTCAATAACATCTTTCTTTCTAAGGGTTTGTATATCAATAACAGCTATTGTATAGCCTTCTCTTAAAGAAGATAGTATGTCATTAACATCTTCAAACTTCTTTAATATAAATGGTCTAACATTAACCTTTGATTTTTTGTCTTCCATACCAAGATCAACTTCAACATAATCTTCTTCTCTGGAGTCAGAGCCCATTATATTTGAAAAACCCTTTTTTATTTTATTTATCACCATGTCAGAAATAATCTCAACCTCTTTATAAATATTTCTATTGTAGAAAAATTAGTTTATTTTATCGACGATATCGCCCTTTATTCTTTCAATTGTCTCTCTTATTGAAGATTCTTGTTTTTCAATGGCTTTCATTCTTAGCTGAAGAAGGTCCTTTTTTTCAGAAAGCTCTTTTTTTAGAGTGTCTTTATTAGATTTTACCATTATTTGCCCTATTATTCTAAAAACATCATTTTTAGTCTGCTGGATTTCTGTAAGAGCTGTTGAAACTTCATTTAATTCTATCTGAAAATTCTGCTTTTGCATTAAAAGCCCTTGAAAATTCTGTTCTAACAACTGCAATTCCTGTATTTTCTTTCCTGTTTCCTGATCAAATTCCATAGCGTAAGACACCTACGGTTTCTTAACGCATCAACTTCCCTGAAGATGAAGGTTTCACCGCATTTTTTAATATTATTCTGCTTTTATTTTAACAACTGCCAATCTTGGCTTGTAAAATATTTTAGAATTACAATGAGGACATGTAAATCTTTTATCTAATTTCTTAGAAGAAATTTCTTTTCCACATTTAAAACATTTGTAATTAGCCATTTAAAAATAACCCCTTGTTTTCTGGACCAAAGAAGCTTTGCTTCTTATGATATCAAAATTTCCTTTGATGCTTACCATTTTATTTATTATCATTTTTAGTATTTTCAGTTTAAATATTTATTTATTAACAAGGTAATATGCATTGTTTGCAAAAACCTTTCCACATTTAGTGCAATTCCATATTCCTGCTGATCTTCTTTTTACTCCAGGTTTTTTACAGAAAGGGCATGTTTGTTTTTTTCTCTGTTTTAATTCTACAGAAGCGAGCTTAATTCTAACGTTTGTTCCATATCCTGCTCCATATTTTCCTGTTGCTTTAACTTTTTTTGTTCTTGCCATTTTAAAATATTAAATGGGGATACCCAGATTTGAACTGGGATCGCGAAGTCCCAAACCTCGAAGGCTAACCAGGTTACCCCATATCCCCATCTTCTAAAAAAAGATTAGGGCTGTTTATAAATATTATCAATTATTTTTTAGAGGGTTTAGCTGCTGATTTTGCAGGAGTAGCTGCTTTAGCATCTGCCTTTTTCCCACCTGGCTGAGTTCCGATTGTAGTTGGTACCGGAGCTGCAGCTGCTTTAGCAGCATCTGCTGCTGTCTTTTCTTCTTCAGCTTTTTTAAATGCAGATTCTTGTTTAGCTTTTAATTGAGCGAAATATTTTTCCAACTCTTTTAATTTTTCAGGGTCAGCTTCTGTTTTTTCAGATGATATTTCTTTATCGTATTTTCCAGCTGCAACTTCTTTAGCAACTTCTGTGGCTGGCTTATTTTCAATTAGTATTCCAACACTTGCGCATGTTCCAACAACTGTTTTAACTGCCTGTTTAAGATTCTTTTCCAACATACTCGGAAGCTTCATTTTTGCAACATAAATAACTTGTTCAATTGCTATGTTAGCTACTTTAGAATTTTTATGATCTCCTGCTCCTTTTTCTAATTTAAATTCTTTTTTTAATATCTGAGAAACTGGAGGTGTTGAAACATGAATTTTAAATGTTTTATCTGAAGTATTAACATCAAGCTCGACAGGAACTTTTGTTCCTTTGAATTTTTCAGTTGCTTTATTAACTTCAGAAATTACTTTTCCCATATCTATACCAAGGGGACCAATTTTCTGAGCTATTGCTGGTCCAGGTGCCATTGCTCCACCATCTACTAAAAGGCTAATTTTCATTTATTTTACCCCTATAAAAATTTTCAATAATATTTAATTCATCTCTAGTAATATATCCATCACCATTCATATCGCATGCTTTTTGTTCACCCCAAAAAGTTTTTATTGGTGTTTGATATTGAAAAGAATTGCTATTTATTTTATCATTATTAATATCACAACTTGTTGCATTAACTAATAAACTTAATCCTATTAAACTTCTTAATATCTTTTTTGTATTATTCATTATTCGTTTTCTCCAGTACTATTTCTTTCATTTTCTTCCGGTTCTACGTCTTTTCCTCTTCGTATAACTTTAATATTTTCTATCTTAATTGTAACTGGAATCTGAACTACAGCTCCCAATAAGCTTACTACTACTTCTCCTTTCTGTTTATCTATTCTTAAAACTTTTGCTTTTTCTTTTTTGAAAGGATCTGATAGAATCTCAACAATATCATCCTTCTCTATGTTAACAGCTTCTATATTAGGTTCTATCATATTTTTAATTTCATCGTAAGTAATTGTTTTACCGACAATCCCTTTTACATAAGGTAAATTAAAACAGGCATCTTCAGCATGTTCTTTATCAGGAGCTTCCAAAAGAATATATCCTCTAAGACCTAATGGTTTTGAAATAGAATAAATTCTTATTTCTTTTTTTAAAACATGCTCTGCTATCATATCCATTACTTTCTCTTCTTTATTTGTGGTTACTTTTATAACAAAAATTGCCATGATTAAGCTTCGCTACTTCAATACTTCAAGAAGTAGTAATTTTACTTATAAAATATGGTTTATTAAGTTTTCGGATGTTCAAAAAACCAGAAAAATCTATCTAGGAACTATATAGCTCATTAAAATTGAAATTATAAACCCTAAAAGACCAATTATTAAAATTCCAATTGCAGAGACTTTTGCTACCATTAAAACTTCTTCTCTTGTTGGCTTTCTAAGAACATGCCATACTCTTACA
>DATDSF010000032.1:0-5046 GCA_035291345.1 Candidatus Nanoarchaeia archaeon | reverse complement strand
AGGAGAGGTTAATAAGGAGAACCTTGGTTCTCTTTATTACTCATATCTTAAAGCATCAACTACATTTGTTTTAGCAGCTCTCCAAGCTGGAATAGTTCCAGCAATTACACCTGTTAAGAAAGCAAAAGCCAAACAACCAATAATTAAATATATTGGAGCAGAAACTCTAAGTAAATTTGTTCCCAATAAACTAGCAACAATAAACTCAATTAATTTTCCAATTCCAAATCCTAATATAACTCCAATTATTCCTCCAACTAACCCTAATAAACCACTCTCAATTAAAAATATCATTAAAATATCTTTATTTTGAGCACCAATTGATTTCATCACTCCAATTTCTTTTGTTCTTTCTAAAACACTTGTATACATTGTATTTGTTATTCCAACAGCCCCCACAATTAAAGATATAGCAGCAACTCCTATTAAAAAACCAGTAATTATATTTAATATTACTTTAAAACTCTCCAACAAGTCTTCAGGAGTTTGAACAGAAAAATCTTTTGTTCTTTCATCAACATTTCTAAACTTCATCAATTGACGATCAGTTGTTTCAGCAACATCATTAATATCCTGACCATCATTAACTTGCACAATTATTACATCAACTCTATTCTCTCTTTCAGGAAATAATTCTCTAAAATCTTCAATTCCTAGATAAATATTTTGATCATCAGCAGGATTCCCTATAGGAGCTATAATAGCTTTAATCCTAAATTCTCTTCCATTAATTAATATTCTATCTCCAACACTAACAGGCTTGCTAAAAACATTATTATACTTAAAATAACTTCCTAACATTACCTCTCCAATATCTCCATCTTCCAATAATCTTCCTTCATCTGGTTTGAAAGCTCCAGTTTCAATATATAAATCCCATCCCTCTCCTGGAATTCCCCCAAGTGTTTTATATCTAATTTCTTCTTTGAATTCAATTTCAGCATTTGCTAACACATAGTATGTTACACCCTTTACACCATTTATTTTCTCAATGAATTTAGCATCTTCATCAGTTAGCTTAGCTCCTGTCTCTGTTCCAGGAGGTCCAAATTGGCCAAGAGGTTGAATAAAAAATTTGTCAGTTCCAAATAATCTAAATTGTTCCTCAACAGCTCCCTGTAAACCAAACGAAAGACTGATTAAAACAAAAATTGTTGCAACAGAAATAAAAATACCAATCATTGTAAGCCATGCTCTTAATTTTCTCTTTCTCAAATTTCTTAAGGCCAAGATAAAATAATCTTTTATCATCTTCTTAATGCCTCCACAGGCTTTAATTTACTAGCTTGGATGGCTGGAAGTAACCCTGAAAGAATTCCAACTAAAAATGAAAATAATACAGATCCAATAAGTAATGGATATGAGAACACAATTTTAATATCAATTCCTCCTAAAAATTGTCCTGCAGCACTACTAACAGAAAACGCCAATCCTAATCCAATTAATGCTCCAATTATTCCTCCAACTAACCCTAATAAACCGCTCTCAATTAAAAATATCATTAAAATATCTTTATTTTGAGCACCAATTGATTTCATCACTCCAATTTCTTTTGTTCTTTCTAAAACACTTGTATACATTGTATTTGTTATTCCAACACCTCCAACAATGAGTGAAAGAGCAGCAATTCCAATAACAATATAATTAATAATACTAAGAATAGTGTTAATTCCTTCAAGACTCTGATCAGGAGTTTGAACAGTAAAATCTTCTTCCCCCTCTTTTAAATTTCTATCATCCCTAATCTTTCTCCTCACTTCTTCAGTAATATCTCCTATTTTATTTTTATCTTCAACTTGAATAACAATTAAATCAATTTCATCATCAATGTTAAGCAGACCTTCCATATCATCTTCCATCATTAGTATAGCTTCATTAATAATAAAAGAGCCAGATGGTTCTAAAATTCCAATAACTTCAAAATTTTCACCATTTATTTTTATAATAGAACCAACTTTTAGTTCCTTACCAAATCTTTCACTACTAAATCCACTTCCCAAAACTACCTTGCCTTTATCTCCAGATTCCAAAAGTCTTCCAAACTCAGTACTTACTTTCAATTCACTATAAACCAGATCTTTTTGATTAGTATTTTCAGGAATGCTTGCCATAAACTCAAATCTTCTAGCTTTGTTAAATTCAACACTTGCAACTCTAATTAATCTTGGTACAACAACCCTTACTCCATTAACTTCTTCTAATACTTCAACATCATGTTCGTTTAATTTTTTTATAACAGTGCTTCCAGGAGGTCCGAATCCTGTCTGAGCATTTTGGACTGTTAAAATATCAAGAGAAAGAGTTCCAAATTGGGATGTAACTGCCTCTTGTAACCCACTTCCTAAAGATATTAAAGAAACAACAGCAGCAATTCCAATAAAAATACCAAGCATAGTAAGCCAACTTCTCAAGCCTCTATGTTTTAAATTTCCCAAAGCAAGAAAGAAATAATCTTTTATCATATTAGAAGGTAAAATTAACCTCCTTTATTGTTCTTTCTTTTTTTCCTCATCTTATAAATTCTCCAGATGAAAAAAAGAGCTACTATGACAACTGCAACAACAACATATGTTAGTATATTACTTGGACTAATTATTCCAGCTTCAACAGCTTCCTCTTTTGTATAAACCTTTATAGGAATATTAACTTCCTGCACAATTTTTTTATTGTCAAAATCTCTATATTCAACACTCGCAACTAATCTGGCATTTCTATCTTTAAAATTTACATCAAAAACCGCTGTTTCAAAATCATCAGAACTTACTGTTCCAACATAAATACTATCACTTGACAATAAACTATAACCAGAAGGATTAACATTTATTGATACAAATTTTATATCTCCAAAACCCTTATTTGTTACAATTAAAGTCACTTTTCCTCTTTCACCAACAACAGGATTTTCTGTTCTAACTGAATAATCTAGTTCTGTTCTTGCACCAACCGTAATTCCAACACTGCCTTTTTTTTCTAATTTAGCAGTTCCGTTATTATAATTAATAACATAAGGTAAATTATAATCTCCCGGTTTTATATCCTGAGAAGCCTTTATAATAAAATCAAAACCCTCAGTATCATCGTCATTTATTTCATCTACACTTTTTTCAGAACTTCCAATTGTAATAAATTGTGTTCCTGTAAGGTCTAATCTTAATGAAACATCTTCAATATCATCATTCAAAGTATTTTTAACATCAATATTAAAAGTAGTTTGCTCACCAGGATATAAAGCTCCTTGATCAACATCATCAATAATCAATGCAGAAGTTATTGTTAAGTTAAGTAAAACTAGAGAAAATAAAATAATTCCAGATAAAATAATATTTTTCTTCATATTTCTTCCATATTTGTGTTATTTATAAACATTATCTTTATATATTTCTTACTAATTACTAATTACTTTCCATTTGTTAGATATTCTTTTTGTTACTTTCTCTATCTTCCCATCTTTCATCCAATATATTGTTTTTGCATGTTCCATAGCAAGATGTGGATCATGGGTAACAATTATTATTGTTCTTCCTTTCTTATTTAATTCTCCAAGGAATTTAATCACTATTTCCCCTGTTTTACTATCAAGATTCCCAGTTGGTTCATCAGCAAGGATAATCTCTGGATCGTTTGCTAATGATCTGGCAATTGCTACTCTTTGTTGTTGACCTCCTGAAAGTTGGTTTGGGTAATGATCTAATCTGTCTCCTAAATCAACCATTGTTAATAACTGGGCAGCTTTCTCTTCTCTTTCTTCTTTAGAAGCACCCTGAAAAAGCATCGGGAGCATTACATTTTCTAGTGCAGTTAGATTAGGGATTAAATTAAAACTTTGAAAAATAAATCCTATTTTTTGACCTCTAATCTGAGCTAATTCGCTCTCAGAAAGAGTCTCTATATCCTGACCATCTAAATAAATTTCTCCCCTTGTAGCATAATCTAAACTTCCTGTTAAGTTCATCCCAGTAGATTTTCCACTTCCACTAGGACCCATTATGGCAACAAAGTCTCCCTGTTCTATTGTAATATTAACCCCATCTAAAGCCTTAACTACATTATCTCCCATATAATAGTACTTTGCTACATCTCTTAATTCTATTAGTTTTTTCATATATTTCTCAGTAATAAAGCACTTTTAAATATTACGAAGGAAAAGGTTTTTAAAGCATTTTCTGCTGCTTTTTGTATGATTATACCTGTAAGATGCTTTTCATGTGGTAAGCCAATTGCTCACCTTTGGGAAGAATTCAAGAAAAAAGTAGAATCTGGAGAAGAACCAGGGAAGGTACTTAATGAGCTAGGCTTAGAAAGATACTGCTGCAGAGCAGCATTTCTGGGACAGGTAGATCTACTTGAATTAACATCAAAATTCAAAAAATTCTAAAAATAATAACTATAAAAAATAAAAGAGATGAAAAATGATTTTTGATAACTTAATGACTTATTGGGATTTTATTCAGGGTTTTTTTAAAGGAACTTTTTATTTTCTAGTTAATTTCTTTGAAATATAAAAAATTAATTTTATAATAAAAATATTTTTAAGAAAAATAACGACAGCATCCGTGCTTCACTTCTTTCGAAACTAACACACAAGACGTAACTAGCTTAACTTCTGTGTTCGGAATGGGAACAGGTGTGGCCTAGTTACTATGGCTGTCTAAAATTATCTATATGCTAGTATTTTTAAACCTTTTGATATTTCATTTAAAAGGAAAACTAATAAGAAAATCATTAGTGTTCTTATGCGGGAGTGCCGGAGTGGTCAAACGGGATAGGTTTAGGACCTATTAGCTTAGTGCTTACACAGGTTCGAATCCTGTCTTCCGCATTTATATTAATTAAAATTCATCATTAAATTAAATCTTAATCGTAACTTTTGTTTTTTTCTTTCCTATTACATAATTTTTAAAACACTATTCACTTGATTTTATTATGCGCCTGTAGCTCAGCTTGGATAGAGCAGTGGGGTCCTAACCCAAAGGTCAAAGGTTCGAATCCTTTCAGGCGCGTAAACAATAAGATTTAAAACCAGTCTGAAATACATATAACAAATGC
>DATDSF010000031.1:0-26220 GCA_035291345.1 Candidatus Nanoarchaeia archaeon | reverse complement strand
ATTTGTTTATTAATAATATCTGTAATTACAATAATATCTATATCACTACCTTCTTTTTCCTCACCTCGAGCGTAGCTTCCAGCCAAAAATATTCCAACTACATTTTTTAACAAACCCTGTTCTTCTAATATCTCAAACATTTCTTGAGAAATTGATCTATCAATAAGTTTAACCGCTACTTTTCTGCCTTTCCATTCAATTGGAAGAAGAACTCCTGCCGAGTTCCCCAACTTAAAAGCCTGCTTAATTACTTCATTTTTCATGTTTATACATGTATAAACATATTTATAAATCTTATGGTTTTTGTTTAGCAAATAGGTTTAAAGCAAAATTCAATTCATCATGGGACTAAATCTCCTACATAAACCGAATAATTAGCGAGGTTTATAGTTCGTTGCTCCGAGTGGAGCGTATGACTAAATAGTTAGATGCTCTGGAAGAAAATCAAACCTATATAAATGAATTATTTAGAATAACAAAATCTATTAACATTAACTCCACCAGGGACTTCTAATTGTTGAGCTAATTGATTAAAGGCTTTTGTAGCTATTTCTTCAATGTCAGCATCAAAACAAGTTATTTGAATAGGGTAATTATGGATAGGGTAATCATGACTTCTTGCATATTGATCTGTTTTAAAATCCGAATAATTAGAACTTCTTACAGCAAGTAATGGTTTTCTTTTCCTAAATAAAAGACCTCTCTCTGGATTAATTTGAACAAGTTGAATATATTTAGCAGGATCGTCACCCCAACCATTCCTGTCTAATATTATAAATTCTGCACCACACCTTTTTGGAGCAATATCTGCAGCTAAACTCCACAAAATACTTCTAATTTTATAACAATCATTTCTCTCAGTTTCACGTGAAGAATTTTGTGTGTTAGTCATAAAAATATATTGAGCGATCCCTATTTAAATCTTTCTAAATGTTGTTACTTTATGATTAATACATATTCATAATTTTATTAATCAACAAGATTATTGGAGACGAAAACGTCAGAGAGTTTATCCTTAGGATTAAATTATCTACATAAACCGAATGACTAACGAGCATTTTGGTCCAACGCTGTGGAGGGAAATATTACTAAAAAGTTTAATGTCGTAAAGGAGAGTTAAACTATATCTCTTTTTTATTTTAAACTAAATCTTTCATAAGTAGTTGTCTTAAATCCCTTTGGACTAAAATCAAAGTAAGCAACATCTATATTTTCAGGAACGCTATCTCCCAATACTGGAGCTTCTCTCATTAATTTAAAGAAATCTTTTAGTTCTTCAGGACTTTTTTGTTCAGCAAATCGATTTGCAGTAATATGAGCACCCCAAGGCAATCTTAATTGAACACCATTTCTTTCTGCTGAAGAATAAAAATTTTGAGCAACTTCAAGAAATGCCAGATTAGGTATTCCAGCAATAATAGTAGTATTTTGGTTGCATAACCATTCTGAATAAGAAATTATAGGTTTGTTTATAATCTGAACCCCTCTAACTGAATTGCATAATCTTTCCAAAGTATCTTTTTCAGGAGTAAAATTTTCTTTTATGCCAAAATCTGAAATTGTAGTGTGGAGAGCAGCCGAATCATAAACAATTGCTGGAACAGCTTGAGAGATTCTTCTTGAAAACTCTTCTACTTTTTGAGCTATTTCTAGAGGGTGCCTTAAAACTATTAAGTATCCTCCTTGGGATTTAGGAATATTTGGTTTTGTTCCTTCAGTTTGTAAGTTAGAAGCATCTCTAAATCTATTATAAACTTCTTCTTGTTTTCTTAAAAATTCTTGAAATTCCATTTTAACATTTTCAGAATTAAATTTCTGAGACACCATCGCCTCATGAAAATGATAAAATTCTCATTTAAATATCTATCGCAGAGGGAAAAGTTGGGAGTTAATCCTTAGGATTAACTAACTGCATCTTGTTCAGAGATTTCCCTAATACTAGCATCTTTACCATATGATTTAATTATTTTTAAAAAACCATCATTAGAAACATGTAATTGTAAAGCAGTATGTGCTATACCATGGATTTTAACTTCATAAACAAATCCTTTTTCTAAAGTACCATAAAGTTCTACACTACATCTATTATTAGCATCTTCTCTAAGAAAATTCCTAACTATTTCTCTAGGTGAACTGTTAATATCAACAATTAAAACATAACTAGAAATATCCTGATCATTAACATCCAAACTATAGTACTTTTGATTTTTCATAAAAATAAATTAATAATTTAGTTTAAAAGAATTACTGTAATTAACTAAAGCCCAAAAACTCTAGCCCAAAAACTCTTTTCCACTAAAATCTCTTTTCCAAGAATTTTGGCAGCAATTCTTCTATAACTTTTAGCAGATTTTGAATTAGGATGTGTATTAAAAACAGCATTTCTCATAGCTAAAGCTTCCTGAATTTTAGAATCCTCAGGAACAACTCCAAGTATAGGCAATTCAAGCATTTCTTTTACATTTTCTAAAGACATTTCTGTTTTGTTTCCTTTAACTCTTGTAATTATAACACCTAAAACATTCTTTCCCATTTGTTCTGCAACTTTAGCAGTTTTCAAAGCATCTGTTACAGCTGGCATTTCAGGATTTGTTACTATAATAACATGGTCAGCTATTGCAATAGCAACCTTAGCCTCATCCCCAAGCCCTGCAGCACTGTCAAATAAAACAATATCAGAAACCTTCTTCAGATCCTTAACTATCTTCAATAGAGACTTCTCATTAACATCTTTCAAATCTTTAATAGAAAGAGAAGCAGGAATAATTTTAGCCCCAGACTCATGTTCATATATAGCATCAACTAAATCAGCCTTATTATTAAGAACATGATTCAAAGAAATAGGTACAACAGGAGCTCCTAAATGAAGTCCGACATTTGGTGTAGAAAGATTTGCATCGACAAGAGTAACATCTTCATCAAGAGAAGTCATTGCTGATGCTAGATTAACTGCAGTGGTTGTTTTGCCAACACCCCCTTTCCCAGATGTTATTACAATAAATTTTGACATTTTACTCTAAATAAGAGTTTAATCTAAAAGATTAAGACGAAAGAAATTGTTTAAGATAATTTATAAACCTTTCTAAGGTTATCGAATATTCTTTTAATTTATCAAGATTAATTCTAACTACCTCTCCCCTGTAACTAACCTTTAAAGCAACATTTTTTCTAAATTCTCCCTCGCTCTCTTTAGTCAGTTCCTCAATTCTTCTGAACATATCATATAAATCAAGAGTTTTAATAACTATTGGCTCTTTTTTAAAATAATCCCTTAAAAGATCAAGCCTCTGTTTTGGAGAGATTGGTATGCTTTTTATGAGTTTCTTCTTCTTCATATGATCAAGCATATTATCAAATGAATATCCTATCATAATTGTCCACCTTAGAATTAAATTCACAATTACTTCAGAAGTTTTTGTATACTTGAGGCTTACGTAAAGCAGATGGTCTGCGCTGATTTTTTCCTTAATAATTCTATCCATATAAAAGTAGTACCCTTTAGCTAAAAATTTATCAAATTGAGCACAATTGCTAATACGAACTTCTTTATATATTTTACTATTTTCTAGAAGTTTTTACATTTATGTAATAGTAAAAGTCACTTGGAAATAAATGCAAAAGAATTTAAAAAACTATCTGTTAAACTATATAGATGATAATTGGTCTTGAAATACATGGCTATCTTAATAGTGTGGAAAAACTCTTTTGTAATTGCAAAAATCTTGAAAAAAATGCTAGCCCAAATACAAATATTTGCCCAATATGCACTAGCCAGCCAGGAAGTAAACCAATGTTGCCAAACAAGGAAGCTATAAATAAAACTGTAGAAATAGCATTAATGTTAAATTCTAAAGTAAACACTGTTGAAAACAAAAAAGTTCTGATCTGGCAAAGAAAACATTATAACTGGCCTGATCTTCCAAAAGGATATCAAAATACCTTATCAGGAACTTACGCAATTCCAGTAGCTGAAAAAGGGAAGTTTTTAGGAATAAGAATCAGAGAAATGCATTTAGAAGAAGACCCTGCTGCATGGGATCCTGAAACAGGTCAGATAGATTATAACAGAAGTGGAGCCCCACTAATAGAAATAGTAACAGAGCCGGATTTTACATCAAGTGAAGAAGTTTCTAACTGGTTAAAACAATTAATATTAACCTTGTCGTATATTAAATCAATAAATAAATTTGCAGGTATTAAAGCAGATGTTAATATCAATATACCAAACATCTCAGAAAGAACAGAAATAAAAAATCTTCACTCAATTTCAGATATAGTAAAAGCAATTGACTATGAATTTAAGCGTCATGAAAAAGAGCGTCCAAAAAGCATGGAAACTAGAAGGTGGAATTCTCAGACAGGTAAAACAGAGCCTATGCGTGAAAAAGAATCTCAGGCAGATTACCGTTTTATAACTGATCCAGATCTCCCAGCTATAAAAATCTCAAAAAAATTAGTGGAAAGTATAGAAAAAAAACTTCCTGAAACTCCTCAGGAAAAACTCTCAAAATTGATAAAAAAATACAAAATTTCAAAAAAAGATGCAGAGACACTATCAAATAATTTTGAATTAGTGGAATTTTTTGAGAAAGTAGCTGAGAAAATCCGTGCAGAATTTGCACTTACATGGGTAACAATAGAACTATTAAGAATCTTAAATTACAGTAAAAAAACTCTGGATGAGGTTGAAATAGAAGTAGAGCATTTTATAGAGTTATTACAAGCTGTTGAAAAAAAGACAATTACTGAGTTAAAAGCAAAACAAATTTTAAATAAATTCATTCCAAAATCCTATTCAATAAAATCAGAACTTAAAGGACATGAAAGAATTACAGATAAAGATGAACTGAAAAAGTTATGTGAAACAGTAATTAAGCAAAATAAAAGAGCTGTTGAAGATTATCAGTCAGGAAAACAGGAATCTTTTAATTTCTTAATGGGAGAGGTAATGAAGTTAAGCAATAAAAGAGCTGATTACAAATCAGCCAGAGATGAACTTTTAAAGTTATTGAAATAAACTATATACAAAATTTATAACTCCTAACTCAAATAAAACTCCAAAAATAAATACTATAGCCACTATAGCAATTATAAGCCAGTTTATAGGAATTGAATACTCTGGTTTTCTTTTTCCTAATTTCTTAGCTCTATAATTCATGAATACTATTAAAATTCCAGTAACTCCTGCTGAAATAACACCTGCTATTCCTAATATAGAAGTAAAGCTCAGCAAATTAAAGAAATAAACAATAAAATATATTAATAAAGGAATAACAGAAACTAAGATAAATGTTCTTTTTCTGCTGTACATAAAGTCATACCTAAACATATCTTTTAAAACAAAACTCAAGACAAAATAACTTGTAACCATAGTTAATATACCTAAAATAATAACCATCTTACCAAAAGCAAGAGTAGCAACCTGTGGAACATTAGCTCCAAGAACTGCCACAAAAATAAAACTGAAAAGGATATAAGCTATTACAGGTATTAAAGCTCCCACAAAAATAGCTTTTTTCATTAATCTTTCATTTCCAATCAATTCCATTTTTATTTCCGGAATTGCTGAAAAACCAAGTAAGGCAAATAAAACAACACCCATTGGCAAAAAAAGATAATCAAAATTAACATAACTAACATTTTCAATGTTTATACTAGGAGAATACCATATAAAAATTACAGATATTACAATTAAAATTGCTATGCTTCCCCATGACATAATACTTTTTAATCCTCTAAGCCCCTCCCTTAATAATATTGTAACTGCAATCCAAGCAACAATTGCAAAATAAACAGCATAATCTCCGACATTAAGAAATAATTGTGAAAGACTCTGGCCTGTACCAAACAAATAAGCCAGTAAAGCAGAATAAATTCCAAAAACCATTTCAAAAATCATCACTCTCCTTCCCCATTTGCCAAGATATTTTTCAGCATAACCTGGAAGCTGATGAATTCCTTTGGTTCTAAGTATAACCTCTCCAAGATATAATTTACATAAAATAATAATAGATCCTAAAAATAAAAGCCAAAATAACCCTACATAAAAACCAGATTTTGAAAAAACATAAGGCAGTCCTAAAATACCAGCGCCAATAACAGTTCCAGTTAAAGTAAAAGCTGCAGCCCAGAATTTCTTAGTCACCCCATCCATAATTAAAATAACAAAAACAAGTTTTTAAATATGTTCTAGCATTCTAAAATACTATAGGCCTGTAGGTTAATGGATAGACCATTCGGTTTCGGCCCGGAAAATGGGGGTTCGATTCCTCCCAGGCCTATTTTCTTTAAAATATAAATTAATTTAAATAAGAACTAAATAAAATATTACAGAAGTGTTAGTGTTTAATTAAACTCTTAAGAAGTTTATTTCAAAACATTTAATAAATAACTTTTCTTCTATAAAATATGAGTAAGCTTCATTACACACTAACCACAATAAACCTAATTTTAAATGTAATTATAATTATTTCTCTTATACTTATGTTGCAAAATGTTTCACTAATTAAGTCAGACCTTAAAGATACAAAAGTTTACTTTGAAGAGGGGATAATAGAAAATCAAAGACAAACACAAGACCAAATATCCCAGCTAACAGAAAACATTCTTTTAACACAATCAGACCTTGAACTTCAAATCAGTCAGTTAAAAGCAGAAACAAGTGCTGATTTTTCAGGTATAATACAAAATGTAATTCCAGGAGTTGTATCTGTAGCAACTGATATTTCACAAGGATCTGGATTTATAATTAGTGAAGATGGATATGTAATAACAAATGCCCATGTACTTTCAGGCGGAAGATATGCAAGGGTTTTAACTTATGATGATTTACAATGGATAAATGCAGAACTTGTTGGATACAATACTGAAATGGATGTAGCTATACTAAAAATACCAGATAATAATTATGATTATTTAAGTTTTGGAGACTCTTCCAATCTCAAAGTCGGTGAAAAGGCAATTGCTCTAGGAAATCCATTAGGTTTATCATTTTCAGTCTCAGAAGGGATTATTAGTGGATTAGATAGAATTGGTCCTAATAATCTACCAATATACATTCAGATAGATACTCCATTAAACAGGGGAAACTCTGGTGGTCCTCTTGTAAGTAAAGAGGGTAAAGTTATTGGAATAAACAATTTCAAACTCCAGGGATCTGAAAACTTAGGTTTTGCATTAGAATCAGATGAAGCAGTAAAAACTATAAATGCTATTTTCTCTCAACAATCTATCTCACTAGAAGTTTAATAAAATGGATAAAGAAAAACAAAATAAAGATATTGGAATTACAGAAAAAAAAGAAAATGATATTTCTGAATGGTATTCTCAGGTATGTCTAAAAGGAGAATTGGCAGATTACGGAACTGTAAAAGGAACAATGATTATAAGACCAAGAGGTTACTTTATCTGGCAGACTATACAGGATTATTTTAATAAAAAGATAGTAGAAAAAACTAATGCAAAAAATGCTTACTTTCCATTATTTATACCAGAATCATTTTTCAAAAAAGAAGCCCAGCATGCTAAAGGTTTCAGTCCGGAAGTTGCATGGATAGATAAAAGTTTAACAAAAGATGGAGAAAGATTAGCAATAAGACCAACTTCTGAAACAATAATGTATGATTCATATAGCAAGTGGATTCGTTCTTACAAAGATCTTCCACTTAAAATAAATCAGTGGTGCAATATTGTTCGTTGGGAGACTCAAGCTACGAAATTATTCCTACGTTCAAGGGAATTTCTATGGCAAGAAGGTCATTGCGTCTATTCAACAAAAACAGAATGTAAAAAAGAAACAATAAATTACATAAAATCATACCAAAAACTCTGTAAGGATCTTTTAGCTCTTCCAGTTATTGTTGGTAAAAAAACAGAAAAAGAAAAGTTCGCAGGAGCTGAAACTTCCTATACTATAGAAGCATTTATGCCAGATGGAAAAGCTCTTCAGTGCGGAACAAGTCATGAATTGGGACAGGGATTTGCAAAATCATTTAACATAAGATTTATAGATGAAAATGAAAAAAGCCAAGTGCCATGGCAGAATTCATGGGGCTTATCAACAAGATTAATAGGAGCATTAGTTTTAACACATAGTGATGATAAAGGACTTATTCTCCCACCACAAATATCTGAAAATAAAATAGTTATAATACCGATAATAAAAGAAGATTCTAAAGAAAAAGTAATGAAAAAAGCCAAAGAAATAGCCAATGAATTAAAATCATTTAACCCTGTATTAGATGACAGGCTGGATTACAGTCCTGGTTTCAAATATAATGAATGGGAATTAAAAGGGATTCCAATAAGAATTGAAATAGGTCCAAAAGATCTTGAAAAAAGCCAAGTAGTATTAGCAAGAAGAGATTTAAAAGAAAAAAAAGAAATAAAACTTTCAATCCTTAAAAAAACAATTGAAAAAGAATTAGAAGAAATGCATTCAAATTTATATAATAAGGCAGAAAATTTCTTGAAACATTCTATAGTAAAGGCTGATAAACTTTCAGATTTGATAAAGCATGTAAAAGATAAAAAAATAGTTTTAGCAAATTTCTGTGGAGACATTGATTGTGAAGATAGTTTGAAGGAAAAAACACAGGGAATTACAACACGTTGTATACCATTAGATTCTATAAACAAAACAGCTAAAGGAAATTGTATATTCTGCAACAAAAAAGCAGCTTACGAAGTTCTTTTCGGAAGGAGTTATTAATTAAACACTCTTTTCAAATATCTCTTTTAATTTTTGTAAATCACTGACAGAAAATTTAGCTCCTGTTGCATATTTATGCCCCCCACCAGTAGCTCCTGGTATCTGGGATATAGCTTCAAGTGTTATTTTTCTAACATCCATATTTCCTCTTATAGAAACATTTGCTATATTTCCTTTAATATAAGCAACAATTATTACTTTCCCAGGAAACCTATAGCTTAATTCATTAGATAAATCAGCACTTAAACTCAACTCACCGCCATACTGAAAGAATACAACTTTTCTGGAAATTCTCGATATCCTTCTTGCTTTATCTAAAAGTTTCTGATATACAATATTTACCTGTTGATATCTTTTAAGTATCTTAAAATTCCTATCATCTTCTTTTAATATATCATAAGGAGAAGCTGCCTTAAACAGAAAATTAATCATACTAACAACATTGCTTGTCCTATCTTTTAAAGCAAAACTAAAAGTCATAACAATTTTTCCTATCTCACTTCCATACAATAAATCAAAGGCAGAACTAACATCTCTTTTCACAAGTTCGGGATATTTTTTTTCAAAGTCTTTATAGAAATCAGGCAGATAATTGTCTGCAACACATCCAACCAAAGCTAACCAAGAGTCTTCTTTATTCCCTGTAATTTTGTATGCAATAAAACTTGTAGGTTCATTTGTTTTATTTACCAAAACAGGATTATAATATTTAACATATCCATCATTTTCAAAGAAAACTTCAACATCATGATGGTCAATCCAAATCAAAGGGATATTTCTTTTTTTAGCAGATTCTATAAATTCTTTTGATACTTTTGGCTTATCTAAAATAAAAATAGAATCACCATTTAATTCATCTATCTTTCTTACATAACTTTCGTCTAATTCAGGGAAACTTTTTATAGCAACTCCTTTTCCACGACCAATGTATCTTCTTAAAAGTAAGAAGCTCATTAATCCATCACAATCATTATCAAAGAAAAAAATAGGGTTTTGGGCTTTTTCCAAATACTCTCGTATTTCAAGGACTTGTTCTTTAGTTAGCATAAATAAAGAGAAAAGAGAATGTTAATAAATGTAACTATTCTCTTTCAGAACCCATGTATTAAGCACTTTTCTCAACACCCATAACACAATATAGGTAATTATATAAAATTTAAAAAATAAAAATAAAAAGTATTTACCTTATCCCGTAAACAGCTTGTACATTTGCACTAACTGTAAGCTCCTGAGGATTGATTTTAACTGTAGCACTTCTTGCTTCAGCAGCATTTACACTTGCTGATACATCTTCTCCTTTGGCATATAATCCATAAGGTTGATAATAATAGTCATTTGTATTTACACTTATAAGACTACCCAATTTTTTATCAGCACCTTTAGCAACAGCTTCTGCCTTTGATTTAGCATCCATAGTTGCCTTTTCAATAGCTTCTGCTTTTAATTTACTCTCATTCTCAGGATTTAACTCAAAGTTAATGTATTGAATCAAAGCCCCAGAATCAACTGCAGCATCAACTATCTTACCAGTTAAATCAAAATTATCAGTTTTAACTTTTAATTGATTTACAGTTTTATAGCCTTTTAATTCCTGTCTGTTATTTTCCCAAGAATAATCTTGATATATATTATACGAAACAGTTTCTATATCGCTATCCTTAAAGCCTAAAAACCTTAATTCACGAATTACATCTTCGGATATTCTTGAATTTTCATTCTTCGAATCCTCAGCACTCGAATTTGTTGTTTCTACAGAAATATATACTGAAACTAATTCTGGTTTAGCAGATATTTCAGCGTTTCCTGTAACACTTATTACTTGCTTATCAAAACTAGTATTAACAAATACATATGCTCCAACAGCTAAAAGTGCAACAACTAAAATTACAAGTGTTGTATTTTTACCAAGTTCCAGTCCCATTTTACCTCCTTTCATTTTTTATTTTAAGATGATTATTTGAAAACCTATTCATCTCTAAAATTCCTCCAATTTAATATCATAAATATAACTAAAGCTGCAATTCCTCCAAATAAAAACCATACCCATACTTCAGGAATTTGAGAAAAACCTGAAACCTGGATAGCTTGAGAAACTCCAGAGCCATAATCTACATTTGGTGCAATTGATCCTACACTTGCAGAAGAATCCACACTCTCCCTTGTAGCTTTCAAAACTTCGTTGCCATAATTATTAATCTCTCTTAAACTTCCAGAAGAAGTAAAAAACTTAATAACTAGTGCTCCAATACCAGTGATTAACAAAGCAGATAATAAATTTTTACTTGTGTTACTTGACTTTCTTTTTGGAGAAATAATTATGTTTTTGTTAGCAACTCTGTATCTTAAAACTTTCTTTCCCTTAACACTCCAAAACCAGTTCTTGCTTGGCTCAATAAGTCCTGCTTCAGCTAATTTTTTAATATTATAATTTACAGTATTTGCAGGTAATTTTAAATCTCTGCCTATTTCAGCTTCACTTGCTTCACTATCAACTAAATGTTCTATAATTTTTTTAGAGGTCTTGTTACTTAGCACCTCTGCTAAAACACTTAGTTTTTCATCATCCAAATCAAACATAATATGTTTTTTGCTTGCCATTTTTGTTAAATAATAAAGAAAAAACACATATTTAAACAGTTTGAAGCCTTCAAATAGAATCGAACATATCTTAATTTTTGAAAAAACACTACTATAAACAAATAAAATAAAATATATATAACTAGAACAATCATCTTTTTAAATACTAAAATACTAAAGATTTTACAATGAACAAATGGGTTGAAATAATAATCGGATTGATCCTAATAATAATTCCAATTTTGTTAGTTTTTGGAGGTTATACTCCAAGCTGGACAGAAGCCACATGGATAACAATAAAGGGTGGAATTACATGGGGACTATTCTTCCTAGGACTTTTATTCTTGCTTCTAGGAATTAGTGACTTAAAAAATTAGTTATAAAAGTAATTAATCTTTATTATTAATATTCCTTAAAATAAATAATTCAATTACATTTACTTAGAATAAAATCTTCCAGAACCGTAGATCCAAGGTTTCTCTCTAAATTTTTTAATTCTGTCTTCTTTAGACTCTTTAATCATCCTCTCAAGTCGACTGCTTGCAGCCTTCCCAATATCTTCAAAAACTCTTGATAGATAGTAAGCATTGTTTAAGGTAATAAGTGACATCCAAGTAAGAGATAACATAAATTTATATAAATTCCTATAAAAAAATATAACCATGGAAAAAGAGTATATTAGAAAGTTAATTGAAAAAAAAGAATTCTCAGGTAGTTCCCCTCCTGAAATTTTCATAGGTAGAAATAACTACCCCAATATTCAGGCTGGAATTTTAGCCCCTGTTAAAACAGGAGAAACGAATAATTTTAGTTCTCCAGAATACTGGTTTTCAAAACAAGCATCTATAAAAGAAATAATTGATTTTAGAAATCAGTTAATTTACTCTAAATTTAAGGCAAATGTTAAACAAGCGCCAGATTTAGATTATAATATAATCAGCTCTAACTCTTCTAACTCTGAAACTAAAAAATTCTTAAAAAGTATGGCATTAGTTTCTATGACTTCAAAATCGCTTGATATAGACTTTAAGCTTAAAAAATTACCAATAATGAAAGAAATAAAAGAACCTTCAGTTCCAATAATAGGAAATCCTGCTCCATTAAAAGATATAAAAATACAGGAAAACCCAAAAATACATCCAAAAGTAGATTATGTTGTAAATGATAATAAATTAAAAGCTTCTGAAGCAATAAAAATTCTCTATAAAAACAGTCTAGAAATTAGCAACATAACAAAAATACTCTCTGCAGGACTATTAGGGTTAAAAAATAACCGTAGATTAGTTCCAACAAGATGGAGTATAACTGCAACAGACGATACTTTATCTAAAGAAATTTTAAAATCAGTTAAAACATTTAGTGAAATAAATGAATTTTTAGTTTTCCATGGAGAGTATGTCGGAAATCATTACGAAATTTTGCTCTTACCTGATAAATTTGAATTTGAAGTAATAGAAATATCTTCTTCAACAATGGGCATCTGGAAAGATTACGAATCATTTTTTGGCAGGAAAACTTATGCAGATGATGTTACAGGCGCTTATTATGCAAATAGATTAGCTCTTTCAGAGTATTTGTTAAAAATAAAAAGCCAGTGTTCATGTATTTTCTTCCGCGAAGTTAAACCAGAATATAATGCTCCATTAGGGGTAGGTATACTAAGAGAGCTGTCAAGAGCGTGCTTTCAAAAAACACCTGAAAAATTTAATACTATCAATGAAGCCATAAATTCAATTCAAACTAGAATTACAATCCCTCTAGAAAATTACACAAATTCATCTGTTCTTTTAAAGAATTACGGGAAGCAAAAGCGTTTAAGTCAATGGTTTTAGTTTCTGAAAAGTTATTTTAATAAAACGATCAAACCAGCCTCAATTAAAGCAGCAATAATAAGCAATGGCAAAATTATAAAAATAAAAATCTTAAGTGAATTAATAAAAAGGAACTTAAATCTCTCAAATGGTTTCTCATTTAAAATAAAACTCCCCAATCTGATTCCTAAAGCTATTGAGATTAAAACAGCAGGAATCTCAAATACCCCATGGGGGAAAAGTCTCCACAATTCAAATAAGCCAAATGCAGAAGACTCAAGAGAAATCCTCATAACAAGACCAATCACATAACCATTAAATACTAAAGTAAAAAAAGGAAAAATACTAAAAAAGAAACCAAGAACAATAGATGCTAAAGAAACTAAAGTATTATTCTGAAGGATAAACAAAAAAAAGTCAATGAATCCAAATCCTTCTGTTTCCTTTAATAAACCTTCTATCCATTTTGCTATGTACTCCTGTCCAAAAGAAGGAAAAATAAATCCAACCAAAAGAGAAATTAGAAATATAATACAAGTAAATAAAATATAATTCCTAGAATCCCATAAAAAACTTAAATTTGCCTTATAAAGATTATATAAACTAAATTTGCTCTTTTCTTGTTTATTTCTTTTCTTGTTTGTTTTTCTTTTCACCATTTTCAAAAATCTTATTTAAAATATCTATTTAAAATTTTAATTTTCTTAGAATATTTTTTTCTTAAA
Organism: Candidatus Nanoarchaeia archaeon; assembly: GCA_035291345.1. Taxonomy (GTDB): domain Archaea; phylum Nanobdellota; class Nanobdellia; order Pacearchaeales; family GW2011-AR1; genus JACPLR01. Next base: position 12,397 of record DATDSF010000031.1, on the reverse strand, counting down.
TAAATACCATAAACTAACCCTATTATTAACCCTCCTAAATGAGCCATATTTCCAATAGGGAGAGCTATAAAAAATCCAATTATCACCAAAGGAACAATAGCAATAATTGGTAATAACCAGAATGGAATTTCAACTGGTAAAGCTAATTTATAAAATCTTGAGTTAAAAGAAAGAATTGCAAAAATACTAAGTATAAAATAAAAATTAGTAAGTATTACAAGTACAGGAAGTATAGGCAGTCCTGGAAACAATGCGCTTAAAACAGCTTCTGCAACAATAGCTAACAAAGGTCCTAAAATAAGAGAAACTCTGGCAAGAGGGGTTATTATTGCGAGTATTCCTAGTAAACCAAATATAGCTCCACTAGCTCCTACTCCTGGAATGCTCGGATTCCCAAAAATTCTTTCTCCAATAAATGTACTGCCAAAAAAACCAGAGAGCAATGCAAAGAATAATCCTGCGAATAATCCTGCGAATATATAAAACCATAAAAATCTCTTTTTTCCAATTATTTTTTCTACAAAAGATCCTATAAAAAATAAAGAAAACATATTAAAAAATAAGTGTGCAAGATTTGCATGCATAAACATACTTGTAACAATGGTCCATAAAGAATTTCCCTGGATAAATTCTCCAGGAGTTAATGCTACATATTTAAATACAAAATCCGGCTGGTACAACTCAATTATAAAAAATGCAAGAAAGATAAGAATATTTAATGCAATCAGGTAAAAAGTGATTGGAATTTTACCAAGAAAGTATTTAACAATATTAGTTCCTAATCTGCTCATAGTGTATTTTCTTAAGTTAGAATTCATCTCTCTACCTCTTTTTTGCTTTTTTATTTTTCCGATTAGTTTTAGGCTTTTTGTTTTTAGGCTTTTTAGCAGTTTTAACAACTTTAACAGGTTTTTCTTTTAACATTTTTTTAGCCCTTGTTTTCCTACGTTCCTCTACAGCTTTTCTTCTCTTTTCAGCTTTCTCCTTAGCTTCTTTCTTCATGTCTTTTACCATTTTTTTAGTTTTATTACTGCCAATTATAGCTAATTCACTTTTAATTTCCTCAAGTTTCTTTTTTAATTTATTTATGTTGCTATTAAGATCTCCAATAGATTTTTTATTATCATTTAATTCATAAACCTCTCCACATTCAGAGCAGGTGAAATTATTTACCAACGCAGTTTCTTCACTGACTTCTATATTACAAGAAGGACATATGTAAAATCTTTTTACCTCACGACTCTTAAGCTGATGTTCAACCTGTTCTATTTCCTTAATAACATTTTTCTGCAATAACTCCAATGCTTTATCTGGATTAAATGTCCAAAAATAAGTATACCATCCTTTTTTCTTATCTTTCTTTCTGACAAAAGACACCAAACCTTCATCACTTAATTTATATAGCATATTTCTAGTTTGATTAATAGTTAAACCAAGTTTTTTAGCGATAAGAAACTCATTTACATTTTTTTTATCAAAAAGCAAATCTACAATTGGAGAAGTGTTCTTCCCTGCAACAAGTTGAGATATATCTTTTAGAAGCTCGATTTTCATTTTATATTATAGTCTAAAGGCTTTTTAAAAAGTTCGTTTGACAAAAAAATTGTTTATTATCCAAAATTAAATGATATGTTACTATTTAAAAGTTTAACTAAACATATAAATAGAATTTTTTAAAACTATGTATATGGGTTTTTTCAATAAAAATAAAAATAAAAAATCTCAAGGATATAATGAAGAACTGCCAGAGAGTATAGAACTTCCTAATCTTCCAGCTCTTCCACCCTTACAACAAAATTTCAGATATAATGAAACAGAAAATGAAAGCCAGATACCTCAAAAACCGTCTATGCTTCCATCTTTCCCAGCTTCAAAGTCAGGAGATAATTTTAGCCAAAATATAGTAAAAGAAACAGTTTCTGAATCAGATTATAATCAAGATTCCCAAGCTTACAATGAATATGATATTCCTGAAGCAAATAAATACCCTCCAATTATGCAGAAACCAAGAGCAATGGAATACGATAATTTTTCTCAGCAAAAAAGACCTTCAACATTCGAAATGTCTGAAAATCCAAAACTCAAAAAATTAGGTAAACAAAAAGAAGTATATTATCAGGACACTCAAATGAATGTACAGCAGAGGCAAATTAAACAAAAAGAACCTTTATTTGTAAAATTAGACAAAGTAGAAAATACAATATCTGCTCTGAACGAAATTAAACTTAGAATGTCTGAAATAGATTCTCTTCTAAGAAATCTAAAAGAAATAAAAATGAAAGAAGACCAAGAGTTAAGAGAATGGGAAAGAGAATTAGAAACAGTTAAAACTCGTTTAGATCAGATTGATAAAGATTTATTTAAAGACATAAATTAAATAAAATGAAAAATGTAGTTTCTAGATTCATAAAATTAAAAGGGAGAGTTCATAAAGAGAACCGTAGGTGCTTTTTATAATGGACTCTGATAAGTTGGTTGCTGGATGCATAGAAGGTTTTTCTGACAACATAGACTCTGATAAGTTGGTTGCTGGATTCATAAAAACCCGCTGGAGGTTTTTATAATGGACAATTCAGTATACACAAAAATGGATTATGAGGTATTATTATCTGGTAAAAAACATGTCTTAGCAGCTCAAATAAATTGTCTTAATATTCTTAAAACAATAGAGAACTACAAAGTACTAAGAAAAAAAGAGACAATGTTAAAACTTAAAGTAAAAAATAATATTAAAGATATAAAAAACCAGCTTTCAAAGATTTCTGAAAATATACCAAAAAAAGCTTATGAAGAAGTAGAAGAAAATGAAAGAAAGATAAACAAAGCCAAAAATTCTATACTAACTCTAAAAAAATTTGGGGAAAAAGAGAGTTTATTGAAAGAATCTTCAAAGGAGTTCTCAATTGAACAAGAACTCCTTGAGATTCAAAGAAAACTTGCTCATCTAAGTTAATATACTAATTCAAATAATATATACTTCTACAAACAAATTTTTAAACACACTCACCCTAAGAATTTAGTGAAACAAATCAAAACCCGCCAGGAGCTAATAAAATTATATTTGGATTTTTACAAGTCTAAAAATCATAAAATAATTCCAAGTGCTTCTCTGATTCCTGAAAATGATCCTACTGTCTTATTTACAACAGCAGGAATGCATCCACTTGTACCTTTTCTCTTAGGTCAAAAACACCCCTTGGGTAAAAGAATAGCAAATGTGCAAAAATGTATCAGAACTCAAGACATAGATGATGTTGGAGATCCAACTCATAATACTTTCTTTGAAATGATGGGTAATTGGTCTATGGGAGATTACTGGAAGGAAGATGCTATTAAATTCACTTTTGAATTCCATACCAAAGTTTTAGGAATTCCATTGGAAAAATATGCTGTCTCTGTTTTCAAGGGCGATAAACAACTTAAGGAAGTCCCTATAGATGAAGAATCTGTTAAAATTTGGTTGAAATTGGGAATTCCAAAAGAACGCATTGCTTACTTGGAAAAAAATGATAACTGGTGGGGTCCTGCAGGTGAATTTGGCCCATGTGGACCAGATACAGAACAATTTTTCTACACAGGAAAAGAACCTTCCCCAAAAACATTTGATCCTAAAAACAAAAACTGGGTTGAAATTGGAAATGATGTTTTAATGGAATATAATAAAACAAAAAAAGGTTATGAAAAAGCCTCTCAGAAAAATGTTGATTTCGGAGGAGGAGTTGAAAGAACTCTAGCTGTTTTAAATGGATTAGACGATGTATATCTAACAACTATTTTTCAGCCAATAATAAAAGAAATTGAAAAACTAGCAAATAAAAAATATTCAAATGAAGAAAATAAAAAAGCTATGAGAATTATTGCAGATCATATAAGAGCTGCAACTTTTATCTTAGGAGATCCAAGATCAATAAAGCCAACTAACGCAGGACAGGGTTATGTTCTTAGAAGGTTAATAAGAAGAGCTGTAAGATATGGGAAGCTTTTGGGAATTAATGATAATTTCACAGGAAAAATAGCTCTTAGCGTTATCACAGTTTATAATGACTATCATGAATTAATTGAAAATAAATCATTTATAATAGAACAGTTAAATGAAGAAGAAAATAAATTTAATAAAACTCTAAATGAAGGCTTAAAAAAATTTAAAGGAATATCTAAAGGAAAAAAAGAAATAACTGGAAAAGATGCGTTCTTACTATTTCAAAGCTATGGATTCCCTATAGAAATGACACAAGAACTTGCTAATGAAAATAATTTAAAAGTTAACTTAAAAGAGTATGAAAAAGAGTATGAAAAACACCAAGAACTTTCAAGAACAGCTAGTAGTGGAATGTTCAAATCAGGTCTAGCAGACCATAGCGAACAAACAAAAAAACTCCATACTGCAACACACTTATTAAATGAATCACTAAGAATTGTCCTAGGAAATGAAGTTAAACAAAAAGGATCTAATATAAATCCAGAAAGGCTAAGATTTGATTTTAATTTTCCAAGAAAATTAACAGAGCAGGAAATTGAAAAAATAGAAAATTTAGTGAATAAAAAAATAAAAGAATCTCTAAATGTTATTAGGGAAGAAATGCCGTTAGACAAAGCAATTAAATCAGGAGCTCAATCAGAATTCGGTATGAAATATCCAGAAGTAGTTTCTGTTTATACAATTATTGATAAAAAAGACAGAAAAGGCTGGTTTTCAAAAGAGATCTGCACAGGTCCTCATGTAAAAAACACTAAAGAAATAGGACATTTCAAAATCTTAAAGGAAGAATCAAGTGCAGCAGGAATCCGAAGAATTAAGGCTATAGTTTAATAATTAAGCTACAGTTTCTAAAACACTATCTCTTCTTATTACCATGTCTGGATATTTTAATACAAAATATGCTTTATATTTTTGAGGAATATGGTTGCTTAAAAAATCTTCAATAAGCTCTTCTGGAGTTGCCTGTGGATCAATGCCTATTCTTGTCCCAACAAGCCATTTTTCTTTTGCTATCCATTTATTCTGTTCAGAAGTGTAAAATGCCATATCAATAGGGCGATAAACATCATACTCTTTTAACTCCTCTTCATTCATACCTTTAATAGTTTCAAGAATAGGAACATCAGATAAATCATCTAATATATTAATTTCTTCAGGAGTTAATCTTTGAAGTCTCATAATAAAATAATATAAATATCAAATATTTAACTCTTTAGGTATTTAACTAACTTTATTAAAAAATCCATCTTCAATATCTAAGTGTCTTAAAAGCTTGCCTATCAGCATTTTTCCATCAGTATCAAAGGCAACTCGTAGTTTTTCACTATCTTTTGTTTTTAGAGACAATTGCAAAACTTTCCAATGTCCTCTTATCTCCCTATGCTGATCTAAAAGCATTGTTTCAGTAGGAAAAGGAGTTCCATTTTTTCTAAACAAATCAAATAGCTTCTCCTCTCTTTTTTCATGTTCTGTCCAGAATTTATCAAGATTATTAAAAAGAATTACTATTTTACCAAACATAATTTTATCATTATTTTCTATAAGAGAATTTATTGTATAAAGAAAATATCTTATCTTTTTATGATCTTCCTTTATATAATTGATAATAATTGAATTATCCACCATAAATTAAGAAAATAATAGTATAAATTACTTTCTATTTACTAAATTATACACAAATAAAGTTATATTTTTTCAAGCAAAATTTTTATACTTAGTATACCTTCTAAATTAATGTCTTATAAAAAGCACATAGTTAAAATATTAAAAATAGAGCAGATAACACACGACGTTAGAAGGATTACTGTTCAAAAACCGAAAGATTACAAGTTCGTTCCAGGCCAGGCAACTGAAGTATCTGTAAATAAGTCTGGTTGGGAAAATAAAAAAAGGCCGTTTACATTCACCTGTTTAAATGAATCTCCTTTTTTAGAATTTACAATTAAAAGTTATAAAGAAAGAAATGGTGTAACAAATCAAATAGGAAAATTAAAGGTTGGGGACTCTTTAATAATAAGAGATGTATGGGGAGCTATAAATTATACAGGTCCTGGCGTTTTTATTGCAGGGGGAGCTGGAATTACTCCATTCTTAGCTATATTTAGACAGTTAAGAAAAGAAGGTAAAACTAAAGGAAATACATTAATCTTTTCAAATAAAACTGAAAAAGATATAATTCTCAAAGAAGAACTTGAAAAAATGCTGAAAAATAGCTGTATATTTGTTTTAACAAGAGAGAAAAATAAAATTTATGAAAATACAAGAATAAATAAAGAGTATCTAAAAAAAACAATTAAGGATTTTAATCAAAAGTTTTATATTTGCGGTCCTAAACAAATGGTAAAAGATATAAAAGGTTATTTGGAAGAGTTAAATGTTAAATCTGAAAGCCTTGTTTGGGAAAAATAAATTATAAAATAATTATATTTTATTTACTCCAATAATCTTTAACTTTTAACATAACTTTTACCATTTCTGGATTAAATTCTTTTTTATAGAAACTAAATGCTTCATCAATAAACTTGCCTTCTTCGTCTTTCTTGCCTTCAATATTAATAAGAGTATTTTTCGAACTAAGATACATACACTTTCCAACTACCTGACCAATTATTTTTTTATTCTCTTGATCAAATAATTTACTTTCATTCATATTAACAATATTTTGTGTGTTAGGTAATAAAAGCCCATGTAAGTAGCTTGCCCCTGAATTAAAATACTCAATAATTCTTCCTCTTAATTGTGCAGAAAAATTGTCTGACACATATCCTTCCTTTAATACATGATTTTTTATTGAAAATGCCTTATCCAAATCTTCAAATTCAGCCTTAAATCCAATTTTAGACTTCAGTTTGTGAAATTCTTCATTCAATTCTTTCAAAGTTTTTTCTTTGTCCACCATTTTCATTCTACATAAATACTTGGTCTTCCAGGTTTAGCTTTTCCAGATTTATTATCTGGGTCATATTTGCCTTTGTCATTTACTGGAAAAACCCTAACCTCTTTTCCAATTCTTTTAGTTAAAATTTCGCTGTTATAATTATTTAATTCATTCGGAATTACATATAAATAAACTTTCTTTGCTTCATTATCGTTTTTCTCTTTAATAATTTTTAAAATATTTAGCACATCTGAAACAGTTTTTTCAAAAACTTGTTCTTGCTTTTCTAGATTTTCATCAATTTTCTTATCATCAAATTCAGGCCATGAAGCTAAAGAAACAAATCCCTTCCCACCTATCTTCATCCATAATTCTTCACAGATAAAAGGGCAATAAACACTTAATAAAATTAAAAATCTTTCAGCAGTTTTCTTATCTATCTGTTTATCCTGGAAATAATCAAATAACATCTTAAGTTTAATTACAGCAAGATTATGCTTAAAATTTTCAATATCAATAGTTATTTCCCTAATAGCCTTGTTAATCTTACTCTCAACTCTAATGTCGTTCTTTGCAAACTTAACATTTGAAAAATATTCAAAAACTCTGATCAAAAATTTATGCCCGCTATGAACTATTTTCTCATCCCAATTAGTATCACTATCTGGAGAGGCAAATGAGACTAAAGCCAATCTTAAAGTATCTGCCCCATATTTTTCAATCATTTCAAGTGGCTCAACAACATTTCCTCTTGACTTAGACATTTTTTCACCATCACTCCCATGTACAATTCCTTGGGTAAAATATTTCAAAGCAGGCTCATTAAACTTAATTAAACCCAAATCTCTTAAAAACTTAGCATAAAATCTAACATAAATTAAATGCATCGTTATATGTTCAGGCCCGCCAATGTACTGATCTATTGGACACCAATAAGAAACCTTTTTTTCATCAAAAAGTTTTTTACTATTTTTAGAGTCAGTATACCTAAGATAGTACCATGAAGAATTAACAAATGTATCCATTGTATCTGTTTCTCTTCTGGCTTTCCCATTACACTTAGGGCATTTAACATTTACAAAATCTTTATTTGTTGCTAATGGGTTTCCTTCACCAAACTTTACTTTATCAGGAAGTTTAACAGGAAGATCTTTTTCAGGGACAGGAACAATTCCACATTTATCACAATATATAACTGGAATTGGAGTTCCCCAGTATCTCTGCCTTGAAATAAGCCAATCACGCAGTTTATACTGCACAGTTTTCTTTCCTAATTTTCTCAATTCAAGCTCTTTTACTATTTTTTCTTTAGCATCATCACTTTCCAAACCATTAAATTTCTGAGAGTTGATTAAAATACCCTTTTCAGTATGAATTATTAAATCTTGATAAAATCCATCCTCTCCTTCAACAAGATCTTTCCACATAGAATGTTTTTTCAAGTATTTATCTACGGGCTTTCTATAAAAAAATTCTGTAGTTAATTTACTAATTTTCTCTTCTGTTTGAGGATTTAATTCTATTCTTTCAATTTTTCCATCTTTATGTTTAAAAATGTAAACAATCCCGGTTGGCCCAACATATTCATTCCAATATAAAGGCTCCAATTTTTGAGAAATAAATTTTTCAAATTGAGATATTAATTTTTTATCAAATTCTACTTTCCGTATAATCTGATCATATTGTTTATTTTTTGTTCTAACATTTTCAATAATTTTTAAGCCCAATTTTTTTAATTCATCATCACTAACATTTTTTAGCCATAATATACTTTTAACAGAAGTATTTTGCTTAGAAATAACTTGCCTTATTGGAATACCATACTTTTTAGCAAACTCAAAATCACGGGAATCGTGTGCAGGAACAGCCATCACCATCCCACTTCCATAATCTGCCAAAACAAAGTTTCCTGCATAAACAGGAATTTTCTCATTTGTTAACGGATTAATAGCATAACTTCCAGTAAAAACTCCTTCTTTATCTAAATCCTCAACTTCTTTCATAGATTTCATAGAAACACTTTTAATTTTCCCTAAGAATTTCTCAACATCCTTTTTATAATCTTTAGTCACTAATTCAAAAAGTCTTGGATGCTGCGCACTTACAACCATAAAAGTAACTCCAAAAATAGTATCAGGTCTTGTTGTAAATATTGGCCATTTCTCTCCATTTATTTCAAATTTTATTTCAGCTCCATAACTTTTCCCAATCCAATTTTTTTGTAGTTTTTTTGCATTTTCAGGCCAGTTAACTTTGTCTAAACCTTCTAAAAGTTCATCAGCATAATCACTAATTCTAAAAAACCATTGCTCTAAATGTTTAATTTCAACACTAGTATCTTCATGTCTCCAGCATTTTCCATTTGTGACCTGTTCATTTGCTAAAACAGTTTCACACTTTGGACACCAATTCACCGAAGCTTTTTTTCTATAAGCAATTTCTTTTTCAAGCATTTTAAGAAAAATCCACTGGTCCCATTTGTAAAAATCAGGGTCACTTGTTCTTACCATCCTACTCCAGTCATAACTCCACCCCATTGCTTTCTGTTGCTTCATAAAATTAGTAATTGATTTTTCAGTGTAAATTTTAGGATGAGTTCCTGCCTTTATGGCAGCATTTTCTGCAGGCAATCCCAAAGAGTCATACCCAATAGGGTAAAGAACATTATACCCTTGTAATCTCTTAAGTCTTGCCAAAATATCTCCTAATGAAAAAACAAATGCATGACCCATATGCAATCCTGTCCCAGAAGGGTAGGGAAACATATCTAAAACATAAAACTTTTTTTTCTTAGAATCTTCTTTCACTTCGAATATTTTTTTGCTTTCCCAAGCCTTCTGCCATTTTTGTTCAATCTTGTTAAAATCATAGTTAACCATTGTTGTCATAATTAAATTCATATAATTAGATATTTAAAATTTCCGCTTGAGATTATAAACTAAGAAAACATACTGGTTTAGTGACTCCAAAGAATCTTTGATTCTTTCAGACCTAAAATCTTTGATTATTTTTTTAATATTTTGTCTATTTAAACTTCTCTTTAATTCTATTAGTTAAATTATAACTATTTGCCCATTTTGCATAAGCTAGCCAGCCCTGAAAACTCATAATTAATATTTCTTTGCTAATTAATCCTTGATTTAAAATTTCAATTTTTCTTTGCATATTTCTTATATTTCTTTTTCTTAATAACTTAAAATAATAAAAGTTTCTAAATCCAACAAAGTCAACTTCTTTTGAGAGAGAAATAATTTTTGATTTGTCTGGATGCAACTCTAATTTTAATTCTTTCCTTAAAAATTCGTCGATTTCATTTTTATAAAATTCAAGTTGTATTTGAGAACTATTTAAAATAATAAAGTCATCTACATATCTTATATAATATTGTGCCTTTAATTTATGTTTCACAAAATAGTCTAGCTCATTAAGGTAAACATTAGCAAAAAATTGGGAAGTGAGATTGCCCAAAGGCATCCCTTTATTTGTAAATGATTCATTGCATCTCTCTCGAACCATGTTATTACTGATTATTTTTTCTATTAAATCTATTATTTTCTCATCTTCAATTGTTCTTCGGAGTATTTCTATCAAAATCTGATGATTTATTTCTTCAAAATAATGTTTTATATCTGCTTTCAAACAAAAAGCTTCTGATTTAAGATTATTAGTTACTTTTCTTGCAAATTTGTCAAATCTTTTTATTGCAAATAAATTTCCCTTGCCTTTTCTGTTTGCACAAGAATCATAAATAAACTTTTTATCAAAAATAGGTTCTAAACTATTTGCAATGGCATGATGTACAATTCTGTCTCTAAATGTAGATTTTGAAATTATCCTAGTTTTTGGATCTCTTAAGATAAAAGTTTTTAATGGTTGAGGATAATAAGTTTCATTTTTTAACTCTTCTTGTAATTGAAGCAAATTTCTAATAGTATCTTTTTCAAACTCCTTTACATAAGGTTTTTTAGTTTTTCCTTTCCTTGCTTTTCTCCATGCAAGAATCAGATTGCTTAAATTATATATTTTAGGATAAAGGTTTTTGTTAGTTTCCATATTAAATAAAACCTAGCCATTTGAGCCATTCTGCCATTCGAGTTGGAATTAGACAAATTCCTGTTGTTAGAGTTCAAGTCAGAGTTAGTGTTGACATAAAGCCTCGAAAGGATGTAGCCAGTTTATCAATTGGGAAATTCCTAAAAATTTCTTCACCGAAGTTTCTCGCAAGAAACATCTGTATTTTATGACTTAAAATAAATCTAAATGATGTGCTAATACAACAAAAATATTTACATATTTTTGTGCCCCAAAATCTCAATAGAGATTTTTAGGGAACTGGCGTGTGGCCCAGCCAATTAAAATGGCTAGGAATGTTAGAAAAAATTAATGATACTTATCTTTTATTACCTTTTAACAAATTCATTGCAGTTGCATATCTATTTTTAAGTTCAGCTTCCTGCTTTACTCTTTCTGTTTCAAGATTTGCAATATATGATTCTAAATTTTTCGGCACGACGCCTTCGGCGTCAACGACGACCACCCTGCCACCCGAGTCGGAATTAGACAAATCCCTGTTGTCAGAGTACAAGTCAGAGTCAGCGTCGACATAAAGCCTCGAAAGGCCACCTTCTCTTGTATAAAGAGTTTTATCTCCATTATCATCAAAAATAGGTATTCCTCTTTCATCTACTTTAGAAAATTTTCTTTGATTATTTGTATGGTCTAATTCAGGAGCTTCAAAATATTCAAAATTATCTCCTGGAACTAAAACTAATCCATAATCAGAATCTTTATCTTCTTTTAATTCTAGTCCGTTTAAAACATAAGTGTGTTTTATATTTCTTTTTTTTATAGACTTTGCAAGTTTTTTTGCCGGTAAATCATTTTGTGATTGAGAGTCTCCTGAACTTCTTAAAGCAACACTGGCAACATCTTCATAATGTCCGCTTAAAAAATCTCCATCTTGTTCCCAAATATCATATAATTGAGGAATATTTGCTGTTCTTATACCTATTTGATTTAATAAAATAACTTTAAATAAATTAGATCCATTTTGAGAAACATTTAAACTTTGCCTAGCTCTTTCTAAATTAAATCCTTTAACAGCTTCACCATATTGTGCTTGTTCTGCTTCATTAAGAAATCTAGCTCTAGGCCAGTTAGCTTCCCTGATTTCCCGGGGAATTAATTGAATATATCCATTTTCCATAATTTACCTATAAAACAACTATTTAAAAACTTTTCTATTACTTATAATTAGCAAGTAGTAACAAAATAAATATTTAGTTAACATCCAAATAATCATTTAATTCAAAATTGTAATATAATACTAAAAGAAGATTTTTTATTATTCAAGTTTCTTATAAACAATAACATTCCCCAAATAATCTAACCACTCAACTGCCTTCTTTGAAGCATCTCCATTAGAAAGAAACAGAACAGGTAGCCTTTCCTTCTGCCCGATTTGAAGATATTTCATTAAATCTTTATCACTTACAGCTTTTTTCTCTTTAGCTATACATAAATAATCAGTGCCTTTTCCT
>DATDSF010000030.1:0-6310 GCA_035291345.1 Candidatus Nanoarchaeia archaeon | reverse complement strand
CAACCAAACTCCAACCTATTTGTGATTTTAAGATTTTCATTTTAATTTTCTATAAGTCTCTTCCAAGTAATGTTCTTCTATTATTTGCCTTAGCTCTCTTTATAGCATCTCTTAAAGCGTCTTCAGCAACTCTTTCAAGTTCTTTTGAAACATCTCCGGAAACACTTGATATTGATTTTTCCTTATCAATGTCTTCAATAACTTTTTTAATATTATTTTCTTTTATTAATCGCCCCATTTTTATTATTTTTTTCCTCTTTTTCTTTACTCTCTTCAACCCACCCAGGTTTTAACAATGGAAATATAACACACTCTCTTATAGGTCTGTCAACTAAATAAGAAAATAGTCTTTCACTAACTCCAAACCCGCAAGTTGGAGGCATTCCATATTTCAGAGCCTCAATAAAACCCTTATCGTGATCCATACTTTCACTATCTCCAGCAGATTTCATTTCCATTTGCTTTTTCAGCCTTTCATCCTGATCTATAGGATCATTTAATTCAGAATAACCATTCCCTAACTCTGTTCCAGCAATTATAACTTGAAATTGTTCAACCTTTCTAGGATCTTTAGAATTTCTCTTAGCTAATGGAGTAATTTCAGCAGGCTGTCCGATTAAAAATCCAGGTCCTGAAAGTTTTTTTCTGCAGTATTTCCATAAATTATCAACTAATCTCCACTTACCGACATTATCATACTCAATTTTTAATTCATCCAGTTTTATTTTAATATCCTTTTCATCAGCTTTCCATATATCAATTCCTGTATGTTTTTTAATTAAAGAATCATATTCATAAATTTCCCATTTCTTTCCAAGATCAACTTTATACCCATGAGTTTCAAATTTTAATTTTCCAATTGTTTCTTTAGCAGCTTTTTTATACATTTCTTCAACTAATTTCATTCCGTCTTTGTAGTTAGCATAACCCCAGTAAAATTCCATTTGAGTATAGTCTTGTAAATGTTCCATATCCATCCCTTCATTTCTAAATTGCCTTCCAATCTCAAAAGTTTTTCCATATCCAGCCACCATTAATTTTTTCTGCCATAATTCTCCCATTGAAATTCTTAGATAAACATCAATATCAAGGGCATTGTGATGGGTTTTAAAAGGTGTAGCAGCAGCTCCTCCGGCTGAAGTTTCAAGAACAGGAGTCTCAACTTCTAAAAATCCCTTATCATTCAAAAAATTTCTTATTGTACTCCAAAATTTTTGCCTCTTAATGAAAAGCCCATTAATTTCAGGATTCATTAAAATGTCTAGGTATCTTTTTCTAAACTTTTCTTCCTCATCAACTAAACCATGATACTTTTCAGGTAGTGGAAGAATGGACTTTGTAAGTAATTCAATTTTTTTGATTAAAATAGATAACTCTCCTGTTTTTGTTCTTAATATAACTCCTTCCACACCAGCAAAGTCTCCAGCATCAATATACTTCTTAAAGAATTCAAAATGCTTATTAGGGGTTTCTCCTTCCTGTGAAACTAACTGAATTTTTCCTGAAGAATCTTGAAGAGTTGCAAAGGATATTTTTCCAAGATCTCTTTTGATCATTATTCTTCCTGCAACAGATACTTTATCTTTTGTTTTACCTTCTTTTTTCAGTTTCTTATACTTTTCCTGCAAGTCATTTGAATAATTATTTACTTCATATTTATTTGGATAAGGGTCAATTCCCATTTTTCTAAGCTCATCTACTTTTTTTATTCTTGCTTGGATTATTTGATCTTCTCTTCCCATATCCTATTAAGAAAAAGTGAATTTATATATCTTATTAGATTATAATAATAACATTAAAATAAATAGAAATTATATTTATTAAATTTTGAAGAGATATTGCAACCTTTACTATATGTTAAGTATTTTAAACTCTTTAAAATCCTGAAAACTTGTTTCATTCATTACAGCATTCCTTATCTGAGTATGTTTATTACCAGCTCTACAACGTTCAAACATTTCATCTACACTCTCTATATCTCCTTCAACAAATATCTCTACACTTGCATCCTCGAGATTTCTTACAAATCCTTTAAGACCAAGACTGTCAGCATGATCTTTAATGAAATTTCTAAAGAAAATATTTTTCACACTTCCCTTAAGGATAATTTTAGCAGCTTTTTTCATTTTAATTAATATTTACAATCTTATTAATACTATTACCTATCTAAGAAAAACTTGTTTTTTTAAGTTTTCTATGATTTTTAGCCACCAAGATATGACACTAATAATGCAACTAGAACAACTAAGACTAATAATATTACAATTGGTAGGATTATTGCAAGAGCAGCCTTTCCATGGCTAATCTCTTGGAATTTCTTTATTCCTTTTATATAGAATATAAATCCATGAATAATTGAAATTACACTCATTACAGCATATATAACAATTGTTATTTTAGCCCCAGGCTGTGATAAAAATGCTAAAGCTAAAGAAGCTATTAAGTCAGGATCCTGAGTTGTTTGAATTTGTTGAAGTATACTAGTATCATAAGGCCAGATAAGCCACGAAATTAGCTGAAGGATAACCATGATAATTGAATAAACACTCATTATTACTAAGGTATAGACTGCAGTTTTATAAGTTTCAAAAAATCTTTTCTTACCTTTAAAGGCTAATACTCCGAGGTGAACAATACCTGCAAGTACAAAAGGAAAAATCAAAGCTGCAATAACTGTTGAAATAAATCCTAGTAAAATATCAGTAATAGCTGGTCTTGCAAATACCAGTCCTGCTAAAAAAGAAATTATAAAATATAATATATAAATCAACATAAAATCCTTGATTAAAACCTGATATCTGTTTTCAGAGTAAATTATCTGGAGAAATTTATCTGGCTTTAATAATAGTTCCTTTATATTAAATAGATAACTGCTTTTCTTTTTTCCAGTATTCTTAATATCTTCAGATTTGTTTTCAGAAATATTTTTCCTATTTATCCTCTTCTTTACCATTAAATATAGAAAGAATATAATGATTTATAAACCTTTTCAGTTTTTCAGTACTAATAACTAACAATCCCTCTAAAATAATTATAAAAAACTTTATAAACTTCTTTCTCGCTTTATTAGCATTAATTAAAGAGGATGTATGGTTAATAAAAAAATTTTTGTGTTAGTATTTTTAACATTTACAATTCTTTTGATACTATTATCTTTTAGCGTTTATGCACAAACATCAAATAATACAACTGAAAATAATAATAAATTACTTCCTTTAAGTGATTGGAATGAAACAAAATTATTGGAATTTCATTACAGTCCACAGATAAAGACTAGACTGAATGGGACTTTCTACCCATTACAAGTTTTGATGGTTGGAAAAGCAGATAAAGGGGATAAAAATAAAACATGGGATAATAGACAGCAGTCAATTTTCCATTACGCATCAGATATAAATGTATTTTACAACGATGATAATTACTCTCTTCAAGATTTGATAGATTTTAGGGGGATTAGAGTAGATGGTGGAGAAAATTTTCCACCAGTTTCATTTGGTGATATTTCTCCATGGGATGATTCAGAACATTTAGCTTGGCATTCTGCAAGTGAAATAAGAGTCAGAATAAGAACAATTTATTACTCTCTCCAATATGCAATTGATAATGGACTTATTAGATTTCCAAACAGAATAAATAGAACAAGAGAAACAGTTGTTCTTACATTTTCTGTTCCAGCAGGATCAAAAGATGAATATGATACTTTTTGTAGAAGAGTAAGAACAGAAAACTTTGCTTCACTTAATGATAAAATTAATGCTTCTGTTTTAGATCAGGAAACAATATACAAAGTTTCATGTTCGTATGGTGGAGGAGATTATCAAGAGGCTTATAGTGTCAAATTTAATTCTACTTATTCAGAATTTTTTAATTCTGACGAAAAACACATTTCAAGAATTGTTTTAGGTAATGAAATTTCCCGTGGGAAAGATACATTTATCTGGGAATTAAAATTAGATGAGAATAAAGAGCTTAATATTAATGTTAAATTAGCTCAGCTCTGTCAAAGAAGGTTAAGCCCTCAAATAGATATTAGTCAGTGTAATCTTCTTTTTGGCCAAAATGAAGTTGATAGTGAGGCTTCTACAGGTGATGTAATTCAGTTAATTAGAACATTAAATAATCTAAGACAAAACTCTTTGACTCCTGGAAGTTCTGGAGAATGTCAAATTCCTTATCAAGCTAACAATATTGGAAATGCAAATACACAATCATACAATAACTGTGGGAACGGACAATGCTCTGGTTCTGAATGGGCATTAGGCAATTGTATAAATGACTGTGGAGCATCTTCATGTACTTCTTCAAGTAATGCTAACAATGAAAGACTGTTTTCTCTTGACTGTTCAGATGCTCTAAGAATGACTTTCGGAGTTAAGTGTGTTGAATTTAATTTCTGTCCTGTATACAAAGCTCCTGTAGGACTAGGTCCTGGAATTGTAAGAAATCAGGAAATATATGCTTGGGACAAAGTTGATTGCAAAGTAATTGCTTAAAAATAAGATTCCAAAATCTTATATGGAAAGTACTGGTTTGCTTAAAGATTCCAAGAAATTCCTTGAATTTCTGGACCCAAGAATCTCTGATTCTTTAGGTTCCAAAATCTTTACCCTTTTACTTTTAAAGTTCTGGTTTGCTTAAAGATTCCAAGAAATTCCTTGAATTTCTGGACCCAAGAATCTCTGATTCTTTAGGTTCCAAAATCTTTACAGTTTATTATTGCAAGGTACTGGTTTGCTTAAAGATTTCCAAAATCTTTATAGAGATAGATTTAAAAATATACTTTTCTGATAAACTTTATTGCAAAGTAATTGCTTAAAGATCTCAAAGTCTTTACATTAAATTATTAATGTTTTTAAAATGCCAAAGAATAAAAAATCAGAATCTGAAAAAGAAGTAGCTAGCGAAAGTATAGTAACTGAAAAGAAAGCAAAAAAGTCTTCTAAGAAATCAGCTGAAAAAGAAGCTTCTAAAATGTTAGAGCCTGTTAATGAAAAAGAAACTAAAAAAAGAACTTCAGATAGAAGCGTTCTTCTTAAAGAACTTAAAGAGAAAGCAAAAAAATTACAGGCTGGGATTGAAGGAGTTGGTACAGAAGATATTAAAGAAGAACTTGAGAAAAAAAGAGAGTTATTAATCCCATTGGAAGATTATGTTAAAACAGGTATCCATTTAGGAACTAGAGTTATAACTCCTGATATGAAGCCATTTGTTTACAGAAGAAGAGCAGATAGTATTGGTGTTTTAAATACAAGCTTAATTGATGAGCAGATAAAAAAAGCAATTGATTTCGTGTCTAAATATGAACCAGCAGAAATAGTTTTGGCTTGTAAAAGAGAAGCTGGATGGAAACCTGCAATTTTGTTTTCAGAAATAACTGGAATAAGGGTTTTCACAAAGAAATACCCTGCAGGTATGATGACAAATACTGCTCTTGAAAACTTTTATGAGCCTGAATTAGTTATTGTATGTGATCCTTGGATTGACAAAAATGCATTAAATGATGCAACACTTACAAATAAGAAAAAAATAATACTTTGTGATACAAATAATTTCACAGCTCGTGCAGATTTAGTCATTCCCTGTAATAATAAAGGATCAAAATCTTTAGGATTAATTTTTTATCTGTTAGCTAGAGGGTATATTGAAAAAAAGAAGATAAAAGTAAAAATGCCTTCAATGGCATTATTTGTTGATGAAGAAGAAGCAGATATACAATATATTCAAGAATCTCCTAAAGAACTAGCTGTTTGATTTTAGAATTAATTGTAAGTTAATCCTTTATTATTTAATACATTAACACTAAAACTCCTTTTTTTAAGCTCATGTTCTGTTAATCCCAAACAACCTCTTTCCCTTGGATGTATAGATTGATTTTTATATTGGCCACCAATCAAATTTATAATTTTAGGATCAAATTCTCTTAAAAAACTAACCAATCCCCTCCATCCAATTTCTATTGGTTTAGGATCCATTTCATCATTAGCCTCAAAAGTTTTAACAAAAAATGTCTGATCTAATCTTCCCAAATTACTAACTGCTTCAACAGTCCCATTAAAACTGTCTAATCCTTCTAAAATAACAAGAGGACCATTATATTCTGAAACAAAATCTTCCATCATTGTATAGTAATTGTCATATCTTGCTAAAGCCCTTGGGAAATAAATATGTACTCCCAATACTACTTCTTGACTCTTTCTCAAATTTCTATTAATTTGTGAGATAGAATAAATTCCAGATCTATATTCAAATAACTCAACATCAGATTGCATTAAAAAATCATAATTTTGTATTTTAAAAGGTTAATTATAAA
>DATDSF010000029.1:0-3992 GCA_035291345.1 Candidatus Nanoarchaeia archaeon | reverse complement strand
ACTACCTCTCTTTTTTCTTGCTTTTATGCCCTCTTTCTAAATAAGTATAAACATTCCCTTGCTTGCTTCCTCTAATCAAAGAGACAACAGCTTGGGTTGCATTTTCCATCTCTTCAACAGGAGAAATTATTGCTATATCATTATCCTTAACAACAATAACAGAATTTGAAAGTTCTTTTAGAACTTTTAATGTCTTTCCCTTAGTTCCTATTATCCTTCCTTTTATAACATTAAAATCATGCCTTCTAGTGTGGTCTTTTATATTAACAATACTAAACATATAAGTTTCACTTAACAAAAGCAAAGCTTCATCAATTGTAAATGGAAAATCTAAAGCAATTAAAACTCTCTCAGCAAAATATTCATCAACTTCTTTTCCAGAAATAAGGGTTTTATCTCCTTTAACAGAAATTTTTACTTTAAGCTTACTCTCCAACTCTTTAGAATTACCCATTATTTTTCTTATAGACTTAAGGTAAATTTCTTTCATTTTATTTATATTTATTTTAACTATAAGCTACTCTCAATTTCCTTAACATAACCTTTTTCTCTTAAAGAAGAAAAATCATTCTGATGATACTTATACATTATATCTCCCTTTGTGTCATCAAATTCCCAAGGGTGAACTATAACATAATCCCCTTCTCTAATCCACAAAGCCCTCCTCAATCTTCCAGGAACCTTGCAGTTTCTTGTCTTTCCATCAGAACATTTCACAAGCATCCTGCTTCCGCCAACTCTCTGATCTATTAGTCCAACTACCTCACCAGGTTTAGGTATTCTTAATCTAAATACTTTATTCTCTTCATTACCTTTGTTAAAATTTCCTTTCTTTTCCATGTAAAAAAATTAATAAAAATACTAAAAAAATCTTCAATTAAAAAGCAAAACTAAAAAGATTTTTTAGCGCCTTGTTTTATAGCATCCATAGCTTTCTCTTCAGACATCATAGCACTCATTTTAGTTCCGCATGAAACACACAGCCCTTGTGCCATAAATCCACCCCTTGCAGTTTTTAATACTACTGGGTCTTTCATCTTAGATTTTGCTTTGCATTTAACACAATATCCTTCAACCATAATAAACCTCCTTACAATTTTTACTCAAAAACAAATAAAGTAAAATTGAGATATAATTTTTTAGTTTGCAGTGTTTTTAAATTCTTGCATATAGTATTAGTTTCTTCCCAAAGAATGTTTTGCTCCGCAAGCAAGGCAATTTATAAAAATAAGACCATCCTGTTTAACCAATGTTGTATCTGGTTTCTTACACTCTCTACATGTAACATATTCTCTTATGTAAAGATTAATTTTCTCACTAACCTGAAATATTTGTAGTTTCCTGTTCAAAATCAGTCTTTCATTTTCAATTTTAGAAAAAGCTGCTAATTCTTTAGATAAAAATTTCATAACATGTTCTGGTTGCCTTCTAATATAATTACATATCTGTAAGAAATTTTCAATGTAAGTTTTGTTTCCTATAACTTGAATGTTTACTTTTGGAACTTCAAATCTTTCAAAGCCTTTGCTAGATATAATCGGTTTTACCTTAACATAAGCCTCATCTAAAAGTTTTTCATATTCTTCCATAAATTATCAATCAGATATCAGTTTAAAAAAGTATGGTTAAGATATTTTAAGCAATAAAGAAGTTGATTATTCAAGAAACATTTATAAAAAGAAAAAGATTGTTAATTAAAAGGAAAAATGCTCATTAAAAATATCTTAATCGGATTAGCAATAACAATATTAGCAAGTTTTGTAGCTATTTATGGAATACTTGCTTTCTATGGTGAAGCACCTCAATGGGACGATTACTGTGGAAACATAACTCAAGTTTATGAAATAAACACTTCTCAAGAATGTGATGCTGCTGGAGGAAAATGGAACCCAACATATAATGATGGAAGATCACCAGTTCCTAAAACAATTCCAAATGGTTACTGTGATTTATACTATCAGTGCAACATGAATTTAGAAGAAGCTCAAAAATCATATTCTAAAACATTATTTCTAATCACAGTTCCAGTCGGAGTAATACTTATTATTGTCGGAGCAGCTCTTTTCGGTTTAGAAGCTGTGGGGGCAGGAATAATGTTAGCAGGAATAGTTACTTTAGTTTATGGAGCAGGAAGTTACTGGCCTAATGCAAATAACATGTTTAGATTTTTAATTTCTCTGGCTGGTTTAGTTTTAGTAATAATCCTAGCTTATTGGATAAACAAAAAAGTTCAGGAAAAACAGAAAAAAGGTTTTTTAAAAAATCTTTTTAAAAAGAAAAGAAGATAAATATTTATAAATAGACCTATTTCTTTCTTTATATGGAACCATTAGCAATTCAAAGGCAAGAAGTTGCATTAGCAATATCTAATTCAATGACTGCTCTATTAACTGAAAAGTTGAAGGAAGATGGTAAAATTGATTTAGGTTTTTATGCTTCAAGGTTAAGGAGCAAAATGGAATATCACAATTCTGAAGCAACACAAAAAAGAACTATTCCATTCGGCCAGTATGCAATTATTACTATATACTTATTACCTAAATTAAAAATATTGGAAGAAAATGCTGCAAAACAAAAACAGGGTGAAAGACCTAATTATGTTGAATCAGTAAGAGCAATAGCTTGTATACAAGGACATCTTAATAATCTAGAATTTTGTTTAATTTAACAATCACATTTAAAAACCAACTTCAATTATTCATCTAATGTTGGATGTTTTACTTTACACAATAATAAGTATTTTAGTTGTTAGTCTAATATCATTAGTAGGAATAAGCTTACTTTCATTAAAGGCAGCTAAATTAGAAAAAATTATTGTTTATATGATATCTTTTTCTGCAGGAGCATTGCTTGGAGATGCATTTATACATTTAATTCCAGAAGCTGTTGAGGAAAATGGTTTTAGCATATTTGTTTCTATATCAATTCTATCAGGAATTGCATTTTCTTTTGTTGCTGAAAAAATAATTCATTGGAGACATTGTCACCATCCTACAACATCTTCTCATCCACACCATCTGACAAAAATGAATCTTGTTGGAGAAGGAGTTCATAATTTTATAGATGGAATAATAATAGCCACTTCTTATTTAATTTCAATTCCAGTTGGAATTGCAACAACAATAGCAGTAATCCTTCATGAAATACCTCAAGAAATATCGGATTTTGGTGTTTTGGTTTATGGAGGTTATACAAGAACTAAAGCACTGTTAGCTAATTTCTTAATATCTCTAACAGCATTGCTTGGAGCAGTTATAACAATATTAATAGGAACAAGAACAGAAAATATTTTAATTTTCCTAATACCTTTTGCAGCAGGGAATTTTATATACATAGCTGGAAGTGATCTAATACCTGAATTACATAAAGAAACAAAGCTAAAAGTTTCTTTAGCTCAATTAATATTATTTATACTAGGAATCTCAGTAATGTTTCTTTTAGTTTTCTTAGAATAATTACTTATTTTGTCTAATTCTTTCTAAAGCTTCTTCATATTTAATGGGTAAAATGCCTCTTTTCCGAAATTTAGGTAATACTTGAACAAGCTCATCTTGATTTCTTACAACACTTAGTTCAGGTATGTAAAATATTTCACTTTCTCCATTCCCCACATATTTATGGAAATAATTCATGCAGTTAGCTAAACAAAGTTCAAGTAAACCTCCTGTGAAAAAATAAGTTTTATGACCTTCTACTTTTTTCTTCATTTCTGAATGTGAAATAACAAATCCAGTTTCTCTCCATAATTTTTTAGAAAGCCCATCAGGTCTATCATCAGGAAGTGGAAGCCCATAATCAGTCGTAGATATCCAATTTACATTATATTGGGTGAGCATATTATATATAGGTGTTTTGCCAAACACTACATCTCCAAAAATTTTATCAACTTCTCCAGAATAAACACTATGAGCTAAAACTTCACATTCTGATTTTAAAGAAGTTCTAACAAGCTGTCTAAGCATTTTTTGGTTAGCTCTATTCTTCTCAGACCT
>DATDSF010000028.1:0-5396 GCA_035291345.1 Candidatus Nanoarchaeia archaeon | reverse complement strand
TTTTGCTTTTTTTGATTTAGCTGACTTTTTAGCAGGCAATATATTTCCTGCCTTTTCTATGCTTTCTACACGTTTTTCAATTATTGGTATGTCTACTGCACCTGCTAAATCTGATTCACTTACAGGAACAAAATCCTGTTTAATGGCCTGCTCACCATAGTGTTTTACAGGATCTTCAACATTTTTCTTTTTCCCTGACATCTTGCATTTTTACGAGTTTTATATCTAGAATTGAAAGTATCTACTTATAAATATGTTGTTAATAATTATGATGGAATTTATAAGTAACAAAGTATAAAGCAAATAATGGATGAATATGTAGGTAAAGGATTCTGTGCAAGAGTGTATTACTTAGAAAGCTTGGAATATGTTCAGTTAAGAGGTAGACTAAGTATACTTGAAAATATAGAGTATCTTGAGAGGATATTTACCAAGTATGCTAATAATGGAAGAAAAAAGATAGTTATTGACTTAAGTAGAGTTGTTCCTAGTGATAATACTAAGCATAAAAGTTTGGATACTTCTGTACTTTCAGTACTTTTAAAATTTAGAAGAGAGGTTGATATAAGAAGTGGCCAACTTGAAGTTTATCTAACAAACGACCAGGCAAAAATATTTGATCTGGCTGCATGTGAAAAGATATTTGATGGATGCTTAAAGAGAGTGAAGTGATAGATGTTTTGTATGGCTTTTTATGCAATAAAATTAAAAACATAAATCTTTAGATCTCGATGATTTTACCTTCACGGCCTACATTAATTACTCTTGTTTTATCTATTATTTCTTCAAAGCCTGATGCTTCATGTATGTGTCCATGGAGTAAAATATTTGGCTTGAACTTCCTTATTGCTTTGGTTATAGACTGACTTCCAGGTATTCCTGAAAATTCTGATTTTGAACCTGAAGGATGCATATGTGTAATCATTATTTTCTTTTCTATGCCTTTAAGACTTGAATGAGCTTTTTCCAAAGTTTTTAGAATTTCAGCATCTGATGTGTCTCCAGGACCAGGACCTCTTGCTCCTCCGGCACCAAAAATTCCTACATCCCCATAAGTTACAGAATAACCATGAATATTTTTTACTCCATAAATATTAGCTAAAAAATCAGTTGTTGCAAATGAATCCCAATTTCCAGGTATTAAAAGAACTTTTTTATTTTTATCTTTAAATGGTTTTATTAGATCTTTTGATTCTGTCCAGCCAGTTATATCCCCTGTTAAAATAACAAGGTCTACTTCTTCCTTTTCTGCTTTTTCTGCAAGTCTTTTTGTCAGCCTCGAATCTCCGTGTATGTCTCCTGCTGCGAGTATTCTTAGCTTCTTTTCTTTTGCCATAATTGAATAAAAATTAGGCATTTAAAAATATATCTAAATTTAAACTTTCTCAGAGTAGTGAATTTTATTAAAAAAACTAGTTTATAAATCACGAAACATTTAAAAGCACTACAATTATAATCGGATATATAGGTTAGATAATATATGATAGAAGTTATCATTCCTATAGAATGAATAATAAAAAGAACCAATGGTTCTCTTTATGAACTCTCCTTTAAAATAGGAGGTTTAAAAAATAAATAAAATGAAAGACAACTTTGACATCTTTTTCAGGAGAAAGCCTGCGCTTATGATGATAGCGCTTAGAAAGTTAGCTAGAGTCAGGTACGGGTCTGTGCTTGCTAAGGAAGTTGACTGCACATATAGTCATGCAGTAAAAATTCTTCAGACACTTGAAGAACTTGGACTTGTGACTTTTGAGAAAAAGGGGCGAATAAAGCTTATAAAGCTTACAAAAAAAGGTGTAGATGTTGCAGATAACATTTCTAACATAAAGCAATTAGTCAGTTAAATTTTTACTTTTTCTTTTTTCTTTTTTGTTAATTTAGAAAGATATATAATTGTGAAATATTTATAATTAATATGAAAACCAAATCTGAGAAACATTCAAAAAAATCTAAGCTTAAGTTTCTTAAACCTAAGATGAAGTTTAATGCAGGCATTATGGGCTATGAACCTGTTCTTCCAAAATCAAAGTATACAGCTAATAAACGAATGTCCAAATCTGAGAAAATAAATGCTTGGGTTTTTATTGCTTCTATAATAACTTTAATAGTTATGATAATATTATTTTTAATACTTATAATCAATGTGTTTTAGATTTGAACCTGTTCAAATCTCTATTTATATGTGGGTGCAGGATTCATAAAACCTCGCTGGTGGTTTTATATGGACCCGAGGGGATTTGAACCCCCGACACCTGGATTTCTCCTTGTCTAACTTGGACTAGTTAAGAGTTTCACCGATTGAAAATAGCCAACGTGAATATTTATGTGAATTTTTTGGATTGTTTGTTCCAATTGTTTTCATCCATTTGATGAAATTTTCATTTCCTCTTATAACTGTTCTATAAGAGTTGTTGTCTTTTCTCATTGATAAATTGAAATTAAAATCTTTTTCTAAGATTTCTTTCATTTCTTCCATTAACTTTTTTGAGTTATTAGTTAATTGTATTCTAGGATAAAGTTTGCCATTCTTCTTCTCTAAGTAAATTCCCCCATCTGTATCAAAAAAGCCCCTAATGAAAGAAGCTTTTATCTTAATGGAAGATTTCCTAATTAATTCAGGAATCCTTATTTCCACTTTAGGACCTAATGGCAACCCTAACTTTGTATGTTTGAAATTGATTAAACCTTTTGACCCAATTTGAAAACCAAATACTCCAGCATTTTTTCTTTCTCTTAACCGAACATTGAGGTTATACAATTTCTTGTATAATGGACCTATATGTTTTTCGTAATATTCTTTTTCCAAGGGATCTCCTTCTAAAGAATACATATAGCTTCCTCTTCCATATCGATTCATTGATCCATCTCCAATATGGATGCCTGTTTCTTCTGCTAGTTCTTCAGTTATAACTGCTGGGATTTTTAATTCCCGTTTAAGGTCATAATTGCTTAATTCAATTATTTCCATTGGCTATTTTCAACTCCAGTGCTCTAACCAGGCTGAGCTACGAGTCCTTAATAAAACAATAAATAGAAAGTTTATAAATTTAATTAAACTTTAAAATTTCATCTTTTCAAGCTTCTTCATTTCAGCTATTAACTGAGTTTCATTCTCAAGATCTCCAGATGAGTGTCCTGAAATTGTGAAATATATTTTTGAGTTTTTCATTTTTTTATGAAGAGCGTAAGCTGCTGATGGACTACAAACACAGTCATATCTCCCCTGAACTAAGGCTGTGGGAATGTGGGATATTTTAGCTGCATTTTTTAAAATAAAATCTTCTGGAAGAAAACACTTATGAACTAGGTAGTGAAGTTCAATTGTTGAAAATGCATCGGGTTTAACTTCTTTTATAGATTCTTCAACATATTCTTTTGAATATCTTAATTTTGAAAGGGAAAATTCAAATTCTGCCCATGCTAAAGTAAACTTATCTCTTATTTTTTTATCACTATGTGTAATCATGCTATAATAATACTCCTCTATTTTTCTTTGCCTTATAACTTTTTCAGGAACTAAACTAGCAAACTTATTCCAAACTTCAGGATACATTGCTTTAGATTCATATGTAAAATAATCATTTTCCTTTTTTGAGGCGAGAAATATTCCTCTTAAAACCATTGCTTTAACCATGTGAGGATATGTAATTGCAAAAACCAGAGATAGTGTTGAACCCCAACTACCTCCAAATAAAATTACTTTTTTAATTCCTAAAAAGTCTAAAATATTTTTCATATCCCTAACTAAAAAGGCTGTTGTATTATGTTTTATAGAAGCAAAGGGTTTGCTTTTACCAGAACCTCTCTGATCAAAGTGAATCATATTGTACACTTTAGGATTAAAGAATTTTTTAGCATTTTCTGAGAATCCGCCTCCAGGGCCTCCATGAATATATAGCACTGGTTTTCCTTTTGGATTTCCACTTAACTCATAATAGATTTGGTGACCTTCTCCAACATCTAAATATCCTGATTTATAGGTTTTAGCTGGTTTGAAAGGTTTAACTGAAAGTTTAGTTTTATCTTTAGGCATTATAATTAGAATTAACTTAAGGTTATAAATTTAATTAGAAGGTAAAAAAGAAGTGTTAATACTTAACTATCTAAATTTTTAAAAATAACTGATATAAACTTGTAATATGACAACGTTAAGAGTTAGGATAAAGAGGGAACAGGGAGTTCTCGAAGTTACATTAGTAGAAACAAAAGCAAGAGAAACAGGACACATTGCAATAAATAAATGTAGAGGTATTAATATTTTATATAGCCTTGATGAAAAAGGAAGAGTTGTAACAAGAAATGGAGAAAGAGCTTATGAATTTTCAACAAGCATGTATTCTGAAAAAATAACACAAGATGATGCAACAATGAGGGTTGGAAATATTTTTGAAGAATTTTTTTCTGCAATTAGACTATATGAAGATGCAGTTGCACAAGGAAATAGAAGAGCAGATGGTTTTAGAAGGCAAATAAGTCAGTTTGAAGATATATTATATGGATATATACATAAAAAATAAATATCTTAGAAGCTAAGTTAAATTGATTTATTATTCTTCAGGGAAATATCTTGTAAAATAGGGATTTTCCCCTCTAGAATGGAAAAGTTCCTCATAATCTTAAGGCCATTCCTAATGTTACTGTCATAAAAAAATATCTTAATTATACTATTAAAATAATTAGGTTATATTTATACTCTCGCCAAGTGTTCAGAGAGTATGTTTACATTTTTATTGGGTGGCTTGCTGCTGTTCAGATTCAGAGTTATCCTGTAATAATTGTTCTAAAAATTTTGGTTTGATAACTGGAGAATAATTTTCATTTCTAAATAAGAGAGGCTGTTCGCTCCAAAGTTTAAAAAGCATTCGTCTACCAGCTTCCTGTAAAAATAATTCCTGTATACCCTTTTTCTTTAATCCATGAATATATCCTACACCTATTTGAGCATCACTCCTTTCAGACTCTGAATGATTATAGACCCATTTCTCTTCATCAGGCCAGTACTCAAACCCAAAAATAGAGGCCATTAATACTTGATAAGTTCCATGCCGATATGATTTTAGATTTCTCTCTTTACTTCCTTCTGAACCCGGAATTTCTACATGAGTTGTAAAAACCCAATTATGATTAGAAGCTATAGAACATTCACCACTACAAACTGCCAATTCCCATAGACTATCTTCTTCATTTTTCTCAATATCTCCATGACCACTCAAACGAGGCAAAACTTCTGTTTTATAAAAAGCGTCTATTTCATCATCGCCTTGTGGAAAAAGTTTTTTAAAATATTCTTGAGCAATAGAATGAGGCAAGGGTCCGGTGGACATATAAAGTCCATTTTCTTTTGAGTGGAGAAAAGCATAAGCTCCATTAGCCATCTCAAGAAATTTTTTAGA
>DATDSF010000027.1:0-6181 GCA_035291345.1 Candidatus Nanoarchaeia archaeon | reverse complement strand
CTTGCAGAGGATAACTGCCCTATGGGAATAATTGATGTTGTTGAAAATTAATAATAATATTTAAAAATAGGATTCTTATTGAAATTTAATGAAGGAAGTTAGTTATTATAGTACAAATAATAAGTCTGAAAAAGTTAATTTTGAAACAGCTTTACTAAATGGTATGGCTTCTAATTATGGATTATATATGATGTCTAGAAAAGATATTCCAAAACTCTCAAAGGAAGAAATAGCTGAAATGAAAGATATGACCTATTCTCAGATTGCTTTCAGAGTTTTAAGTCCTTTTTTGGGTTCAGAAATTCCTCAATCAATACTAAAACAATTACTTGATGATGCTTATAATACTAATATTATTCCAACTAAAGTACAGCATGTTGTGGGAAAAACAAACATTATGTGGTTAACTCATGGGCCTACTGCGTCATTTAAAGATTATGCTGCAAGATTTTTTGGAAGAAGTTTGAATTACTTCCTAGGGAAAAAAGAATTGAAAAGAAGTGTTTTAGTTGCTACAAGTGGAGATACAGGTGGGGCTGTTGCAGATGCACTTTACGGGTTAAATAATGTTAACAATATTGTTTTCTTTCCAAAAGGAGAAGTTAGTGAAGGTCAAAGAAGACAAATGACTACATTAGGAGGAAATATTTATGCATTTGAAGTTAATGGAGATTTTGATGTATGTCAAGCACTTGCGAAAAATCTTTTAGGTGATAAAAAACTTGCAGAAGATATTTTCGGAGATAAAGATCATTTTACTTCTGCTAATTCAATTAGTATTGGGAGACTTTTACCTCAAGCTGTTTATCCTTTCTTTGCATATTCAAGAGTTGCTGAAAATGGAGAAGGAGTAATTATGAGCATTCCTTCTGGGAATTTTGGAGACATGATGGGAACAGTATTAGCAAAAGAAATGGGTTTACCAATTGTGAAAATACTTTGTGGTGTTAATGAAAATACAGAATTTCCGGATTTTTTAACAACAGGAGAGTATAAAGTATCTGCAACAAAAAAATCCCCCTCTTCTGCAATGAATGTTTCACATCCAAGCAATTTAGCAAGATTAATTGATTTTTATGGAGGGCATATGTATGACGAAAGAGATTTTAAAACTAAAAAGGTTGTTAAAGAAGGAATAATAGACAAAATGCCTGATTTGGAAAGTATGAAGAAAGAAATATTCTCAGAAAGTATTAGTGATTCTGAACATTATAAGACAATGGAAAAAGTACATAAAGAATTTGGTATTATTTTAGATCCTCATGGAGCTGTTGGATGGAAAATTTTAGAAGATTACTCTAAAGGACATACTAATCATCCAGCAATTGTTTATGAAACAGCTGACCCTGGTAAATTTCCTGAAGATGTTAAAAAGGCAGTTGGAATAATTCCTCCGCTTCCTCGTGGGATGCAAAAGCAGGCAAATGCTGTTGAAAGAGTATACTCTATTGAAAGTGAACCTGATAGAACTTTAAATGGAATTAAACTTAGTGACTCTCAGATAAGTGAGGCTAAAGAGAAAATAGTAGGAATTTTTAATTAGTTATATTTAAAAACAAAAAATAATTCTTAATACTCCATGCAACAACAAATTTTAGAATATATAGAAATTAGAAGTTCTGGAATACATTCTAATGGAGCTTTTGCCTCAAAATTTATTCCTAGTGGTACAAAAATAATTGAATATGTTGGAAGAAAAATAACTAAACAAGAGAGTGAGGATATTGCTGATAAAGAAATGGAGTCTCATTTAAATGATAACTCTAAAGGAGCTGTGTATATTTTTGAGCTTAATGATGAATGGGATATTGATGGAAATGTTGACTGGAATCCTGCAAAGTATATCAACCACTCCTGCGATCCCAATGCAGAAATTGATATAATTGATGATAAAATATGGATTATAGCTTCTAGAGATATAAACCCTGGAGAGGAAATAACATATGATTATGCGTATGATCTTGAAAACTGGGAAGACCATCCATGCAGATGCGGGAGTGCAAATTGTGTAGGATATATAGTAGCACAAGAAGACTGGGATAAGTTTAAAGAAATAAAAGCCAAGTCTGGAAAGAAATAGTTTGGATAATAAACTATTTATACGAGTTTTTCTTTTGGATTATATGACTGTAAGGCATGAAGATCTTTATGAAGCTCTTGGAATTATATATGATTCAGTTGAACATGAAAGAAACAAATTAAATTGGCACTTAAATGGAAGTTTTAATTTACTTGTTCAGGGAATTGATTTACAGGTTAAAGACTTAGATATTGAGACAGATGAGGCAGGATTGCAGATTTTTAGGGAAAAACTAAAGGAGTTTTTGCTTGAAGATAAGTATAGATCCGATATTGAAGCACACTCCCTTATTTTTGATATTTCAGGTATTCAAATTGAAATTTTAGCACATGATAATCCTGAGTTAGCTATGATTAATCAGAGCAGACATATTAATTTGGAAGAAATGAATATTCCAATACTTCCTTTTGAACAGGCAAAAAGATTCTATAAAATGATTGGTATGGATGAAAAAGTTAAGTTAATTGAAGAGCATCTTGCTTTGCTTGGCAGTTTAGATGTGTGATTTCTAAAGATTTAAAAACCCTTTTTCTTTTCGGATTATATGGCTGAAAAGAAAGAACAAAAAGCGAAAACTGAAAAAATAAATAATACAAGTGATGATGTAAATGACGAGATAAATGCTGGAGATAAGGTGTCTATTGAATATACTGGAACATTTGATAATGGTGAAGTATTTGATTCAAATGTTCATGGAGATCACTCACATCCACTAGAATTTGTTGTTGGAAGCGGGCAAGTAATTCCAGGATTTGACAAAGCAGTTACTGGAATGAAAAAAAATGAAGAAAAAACATTTAGAGTTCCTGCAAATGAAGCTTATGGTGAAAGAGATGAAAAATTAGTTAGAACACTTCCAAAACCAGAAGGTTTT
This sequence comes from Candidatus Nanoarchaeia archaeon, assembly GCA_035291345.1. Taxonomy (GTDB): domain Archaea; phylum Nanobdellota; class Nanobdellia; order Pacearchaeales; family GW2011-AR1; genus JACPLR01. The sequence goes on along the minus strand of DATDSF010000027.1, from coordinate 3,227 downwards.
CCCTCTGAAGCTAAAGAAGGCATGTTAATTGGTGTTGGTCCTTCACAAGAACAGCAAGTTCCTGCATTAATTGTTAAGATAACAGATAGTGAAGTCACACTTGATTTAAATCATCCTTTAGCTGGAAAGGCTTTAAATTTTAAGATAAAGATACTTAATGTAAATTAGAATAAATTGCTAATATGTCAATTCTTTGCATGGTTTAATAAATTTTTAGTGAAGATTTTAGTCTAAATCATATAATTTCTGTATAATTTTTGCAATTAGATAACTTAAAACTTGGAAGATTATGGTATGTTAACAAATTTAATTTTTTTCTTCTGCAACTCTCATTTCCCTATGATACTGGATGTACAATGCTCCTAATGAAAAAAATAACCCTGAGATGCAGGCTTCTGTCAAAACCTTGTTGTGATTTGAATTTAAATCATTATAGTAATTTTGATAGTCTAAACTTCCATCTGCATCTTGATAGTTAACTTCATTTATTGGTTGAATATAATCTCTATAAGATGCTGCTGCTAAAACTAATGAAGCTCCAATTAGAGCAGAGGTTGTTATAATTTTAGTTAAGGATATTTTGTTTTTATTCTTCATCTTCTAATATCTCTATAATTTTTTTGTAAGTTTCCCTGTACTTTTTGGTTTTTAAAATTTCCGTATGTAATAAATCAATTCCAGTGCAAGTTCCATTTATGTAGATATTAACAATGTTTTCTCCTTCAAGAACAGCATTTCTTTTTAATACAATACCATCACTGTCTTCACCTTTAATGTTACACCCTACTCCAACTATATTATAAATTTTTATAGCTGGAAATCCTTCTCTACTTAATTTATTCATAAATAAACTATTTGAATTCATATCTTCACACTCAAGTTTTTCTCCAAAAATAGCACAATATCTAGAAACATCGCCCTCAATGCCCTTGTTTGGTGATGTTATTAAAATAACTTTATCTACATTTTCTGATCCAAATAACTGAATATATCTTCTTACTGCAAGTCCTCCCATGCTATGTGATATTATATTCACTTTAGGTCTGTTTGTTTTTATTTTTACTTCTTCTATAATATCTTTTAACCTGATTGCATATGTGTCTATGTTCTCTGTTTTTGTCTGAATAATTATTGGATTTAGAGGATCTTTAAAATAGTCAAAATAATAACTGACTCTAAATGATAGCGGTCTTGGTATCTGGCTTAATACTCCTATAGGTTCATTTGGATCTGAATAAAGAGAAATTGTCCCTGCATTTATATAATTGTTATTTTCTAATTCCTGTTGGATGGATCTAAAACTTTCAAAACTATAATCTGCTGATGCTGCTTTACTAAAATCATGACCATGTATAAATATAATTGGGTAATTATCTTTGTTTTCAGAACATTCTTTTGAGTCACAACAAGCTGTACAGTTTCCAGAAATACAACAAATTCCGTAAGGTTCATCAAAATCATTAATTATTGTTATATTGGAAAGAGAATTATTAATTGTACTCATATTTACTATGTAAACTTTACTTATGTCCCATGATTTATTGGAAGGTATTTTTGCATTTATTTCTTCAACTGCATTTGGTAAAATAACTGCTAATTTATTGTTTATAATTAATATTTCTGAGTATTTTTTATCTAATGAAGTATTTGTATTATTCGCAACAAGTGTATTAAATTCGTCAACTAAACTATCAATATCTGAAGTCAGTGATTCATTAAATATATACTGGGATTGATTTTCCAAGTTATGTAGAATTAACGATAATTCTGTTAAATTTTGTGCTAATTCGTTATAAATTGTAATATTAGATTCTAAATTTAGCTTAGTTTGGTTGAAATTCTGTTCTAAATTTGAGAAGTTTACTTTTGAATCTTTTAATACATTATTTAAGTCTGCAAAACTCTGATTTTCCCAGAATGTTTTTGAATTGTTAATTATATTTAAATTAATAGAGAGTTCTTTTTCTGAATAACTTAAAGATTTTTTTAAGCTATCTAAGTTTGCAAACCTGCTCATATCATTTAAATTTAATTTTAAATAATTAATTTCATTACTTATTTTATTAATATATTTTATTCTATTTGAAATTTCAAGTTTGGCATTCACCTTTTCCTCATTTTCATTATTATTTAAATCCCTGCTAACTGTAATCAAAATACTTCTTAAAACAGGTTCCTCTTCTGTATGGCAGAAATCTGAATAAATATTTCTGCAGTTAAGGTCAAATCTGTATAAGTCTAAACCTTTTCCATTACCATCTGCAATAAAAGTGTATTCTTTTTTTATTGGAATACTTAAACCTAGTGAGAAATTTTCAGAATATAAAATAGTCCCATCACTTATTGAAACTAATTTTGAGTCACATGTATTTTTACAAAAAGGATTTGTTGTAACAGATGATGAAAATGTTATTGTTTCCTGATCTCCATTTTTAAGATAAAGATTTTGTTTATCTGCATTTAATTTGACTAAAATATCATTGCCTAAAAAAAATCTTGCATAGACTAAAATTTTAGCTCCGAAAAAGAAAATAACCAAAATTATTAGTAATATAAATAAAAAAATAAAGAATTTTTGCAATGCACTTCTCTTTTTCATTAATATATACTGATTTTTAAAATTAAAAAGGTATGGGTTAATATTTCTGTAACAATTAAGAAGAATATTGTTAGTAAAACAAAACAAAATTTTATTGATAAAATTTATTAATTATACTGAATTAACAATTATAATTTATAAATAAATTTTTAGAATTATTTTATTTTTCTTAAAAAATAAGACGAGATAAGGTGTAACTTGTTTTAGTTTATTTTTATTTGTAGATAACAAATGTAGCTTTTAGTAACTGCTGGCTGAACACGTCGCCGAAGCTTCGTGCTTACACCACAGTTCTATCAACGCAGTCTTCTTCTGCGGCCTATATTGTCTCGTTTTGCGGATGGCTTCGTGATTAGATGCTTTCATCACTTATCCATACAATGCGTAGCTGCGCAGCTTGCTCTTAACAACTGCTAGACCAGAGGCATCCAAGTCAGGTTCCTCTCGTACTACTGACTCGTTCCACTCAGACAATTACACACCTAGTAGATATCATACAAACTGTCTCACGACGTTCTTAACCCAGCTAACGATCCCTTTTAATGCGTGAACTCCGACACCCTTGGTGGCTTATGCACCACCAGGTTAGGAAGAGCCGACAGCGATGTACCAAACCGCGCCGTCAATA
>DATDSF010000026.1:0-27379 GCA_035291345.1 Candidatus Nanoarchaeia archaeon | reverse complement strand
ATTTTTTGATTCTTAAGAATATTTTTTATAAAATTGAACTCTTTAGCTGCCTTGTAAACAGAGCAATGTGTTGCAGATGCATATTTTGATATAATAGATTTCTTATGTTTATTTTGCTCATTGTTCATCCATATTTTTAATACTCTTGTTGGTTTTTGATATTTTGTAAAACCCATCTTAGCTGATTTTTTTGAGTTTGAAATTCCATAACTTAAAAAGGCATTCTGATAAACAAGAAACCTATAATGTCTCATCCTCATAACTCTTCCTCTAAAAACATCTGCAATACTCAAAGATTCATATGCCTTGTACAATTCTTCCCCACTATATTCATAAGGAATATTATGTTCAACCCAGAGAAAAATCTTATCTAATGGCATGTTAACGCTATTATAAACTCCCAAAGAAGAATTTGTAGGCATATTTTTAAAAATAAATTTAAGAGCATTAAAGATATCATTTTCTTTATCCCTTTCATCTAATAAAATATAATCTCCAACAGGATCATGGCTAAAAGCCAAGGTTTGTAAGTCATTAATTGCAGCTCTTACATCACCCTTACATCTAACAGATATTGAAATAATAAGCTGATTATCAATACTAAGATGCTCTTTCCTCGCAATGTCTTGTAATATCAAAGATATTGTTTTATAATCAAGTTCGTTAAATCCGACAAGTTTACATACCTTTCTTAAATCTCCAAACTTAGCATCCCATATATTATTTGCAGTTATAAAAATAGGGAATTGTGATTCTTTAATGAGATTTATTAGCTCTGGTAAACCTCCACGATCACTTGTAGATAAACCATCTACTTCATCAACAAGAAGAATTTTATTTTTCTTAAACAGACTTTTTTGTTCAGAAGCTGGTTTTAGTTTTACTTCTAACTGCTCCTTATTCCTAAAATCAGACGCATTTAGCTCAAAAATCTCTACATCAAGTTCATTCTTTATCACATGAGCAATGCTTGTCTTGCCAACCCCTGCACTTCCATGAATTAAAATAGCTTTCTTTTCCTTGGGAAAATTTTGTAGAAATTTATTTATTTCATTTAATGAACTTTCCTGACCTTTAAAATCTTCAAAACTTTTTACCCTATACTTCTCAGCCCAATTCAAACCATCAATCATTTTAATTAGTATAAAAGTTTTACTTTCCTCTTCCAGCTAAAATAAAACTTGCCAGCAAAGCCTCTAACTGGATAAATTCATCGCTTCCCTCAACAAGTCTAAACTCTATTTCACCTGTTCTCTCAGTTAACTTAACCTTTAATTCAGGATCTATGGATAAATTCCAAACCTCTTTCTGAATTGCTTTAATCACATCAGTTCCAGATATACTTTCCTTAAGCATAACATCTAATAATTTTTCCTTAGAATTAATAAAATCTCCTGCTAAAGCATACTCTAAAACAACCCTTATATCACTAGGTTTAGCGCTAGGAACCATTATATCTATTAAATCATGAGTTATTCTATTGCTTATAGCAGCAGTAGATTGTAATAAATTAATTGCCCTTCTGCAATCTCCTTCACAGCTTTCAAAAAGTATTTCAGTAGCTTTCTCATCTATTATTAAATTCTCTTTTTCAGAAATCTTTTTCATTACTTTTTCTATATCTTTTTTCTCTAAAAGCCTAAATCTAAAGACAGCACATCTACTCTGAATAGGATCTATTATTTTAGAAGAATAATTACAAGATAATATAAATCTACAATTGCTTGTATAATTTTCCATAGTTCTTCTTAAAGCATTCTGGGCTTCATTTGTTAAGGCATCAGCCTCATCAAGAAAAATAACCTTAAACGGAATATTAGAAAGAGCTTTTGTTCTGGCGAAATCCTTTACTTTCTGCCTTACAACATCTATACCTCTTTCATCTGATGCATTCAATTCAAGATAATTATCCTTCCATCTTTCCCCAAATAAGTCCTTGACAACTATCAGTGCTAATGTCGATTTGCCTACTCCCGCAGGTCCTGCAAATAAAAGATGTGGTATATTCATGGCATTTGTCAGAGATTTCACTCTTTTTACAATATCTTCCTGCCCAACAACCTCTTCAAATTTACTTGGCCTATACTTTTCAGTCCAAATATCACTCTCCATATTTCAAAATGTTTTAGTGCGTATAAAAAGATTGCTGTGATGAAATAATAGAATATACTAATAAATATATCTAAAGAAAGTTACTTAGATCTAGCCCTTCTCATTTTCCTAACTCTCTTAGATTTTCTTATCTTCTTTCTCTGCCATTTCCACCTCATCTGGCGTTTCTTTTTCCATCTTCTGCTTGATCGTTTCATGTTAATAAAATTATAAATTCGATAGAAAGATGAGAAAAAATTGCTTTATAAAGATTTGGTTTTGGATTTTTATACTTATCGTATTTCTCTAGAAACAGAAGAGTAATTTAACAAGTAAAAAGGATTAAACGGATATACTTTCGATGGCCTGGTTTCAATTACTCTATTTTTAACTAAAGAATCTATTATTTCACTAGCATCCTTTATGCCCACATTATACAAGTTCCATGCCTCTCTAATAAGCCCTGTTTCATTAAAAAATCCGTTATTTCTTGCAACAAAATTCATTAAATGCTCATAAACACTATTAACCTCTATAAGTTTATCAGATCTGCCGTTATGAACTTTAATAACAGCTCTTCCATCACTAAGTCTCATTAAAAATTAAGTCTTAAACTAATTATAAATATTTATATAAAATAAAATTCCAGTATGTTTATAATAATGTATTCTTTTTGAAGACCTTAATAATGACTAAAAAAATCTAACTAGAATTCTTGAATCTCTCACTAACATGAGACTCTAATTCTTCAAGTTCTTGTGGAGCAACCTTATCTGCATGTAATCTTCTTAGATTTCCTACAAATCTTTGTAGATATGCTTGTTCTATATTCACTCCAAGCTCTTTTGCAAGCCAAGCAGAATAAACAAGTAAATCAGGTATAACCTTTGTCTTTAGTTCTTCTGCAGAAACATCTTTTCCTTCTTGGACGTCGTGAATATAATCCGCTAACCTTCCCATTAACTTACCCATGTGAGCATAAGTATGTTCTATCTTCCTAAATCCAGAGAAGTCACCTGCAACAAATCTATCATCATAAGTGGATTGAAGTCTTTGAAACTCTTCTACTGTAAGATGCGGACTTTCTTGTAATATTTCTTTTAATCCCATATTTGAGATAATTTGATTTGGCTAATAAAGATTTGTGTTCTAAATAGCCATTTTAATAAGGTCTTCACTTTAAAGTCCTTATTTATAAATTACTTCCAATCCATTTTCTTACTTGAGATTCAGGCTGAGCTCCTAAGAATTCTGCAACTACTTCTCCATCCTTAAACATTTTAACACTTGGAATACTTGAAATTTCATATTTTTGAGAATTTTTAGGATTTTCGTCAACATTTAACTTAGCTAAAATAAATTTGCCATTATACTCTTCAGAAAGATTCTCTAAGATAGGTCCTAAAAGTCTGCATGGTCCACACCATACAGCCCAAAAATCAACAACAACAGGTGTTTTTTTAGAAGCTTCTATAACCTGCTTATGAAAATCAGAATCATTCACATCAATTTCGTGTTTTCCTGTCATAATTTTGAAAAACAATTAATGTTTATAAACTTAATGAAAGAAATTTCTTTTGTTTAGTTAGTATTAGTTTGCTTTAAAAAAGTTATTATCTCTTTTATTTTAAGTTTTATATTATGCTCTTTACCTTCCCTATCGCAATTCTCTACTAAACTTATTTCTCCCCCAAAATTGTCTTTAATAAGTCCTTTATTTTTAATAATTGAAAAGTTTTTGAATTCACATAAACTATCAGTGCACAAAGCCACATCATCTAAAATAATATCAATTTTATTTTTTAAAGGATCTGGAAGACTTGAAGCATTTCCTGCATTTTGATAAAAGCTTGCTTTACAATCAGTGTTTGAAGTACAGCTAAACATAGTCTGCATTCCTTGCTCTTCAGAGTAAACACAAACACTAGCAACATGAACACTAAAAAAATTATAAAACAAAAATCCCCCTATGAGAATTATTGCAATTATTACAATAAATATAATTCCTAAAACTTTTAACACCCCTCCAGACATAATTAAATCAGAAAAAAGATAATTATAAACCTTCTCTTCTACTTTCTAGCAAAACTCTCTGCAACTAAAATAGGAAATAAAATTGTAGCATCTCCATAAACTTTAATACTTTCCACATTCCCACGCAATTTACCCCATGAAACAGCCTCATCTGGTGTTGCTCCTGCATCACTACCGTCAAATTCCTGAGCTGTGTTAATATAAACAGCGTAATCAGCCCCATTTCTATAAAGGTGAGCATTTAATATGGAATGTTTAACAACTCCACTTCCAAGAATTATAACTCCACTTTTTTCCAAACCAGCAGTTGAATCATTCAGCCTTTTACAATCTTCAACACTATCAAGCATAAAATCCTCTCTTCCAGTTTTATATTTAAAAAAATAAATCATATCTCCCAAACTTCCATCTGTTATAGCAGGGCAATAGACTGGAATTTTATTTTTCCAGGCCCAGTAATAAATACTCCCATTATTATCTATTTTTTCTCCAAGTTTCCAGATCAATTCGCTTGGAGTTGTAATCTTACCTGTTTTCTTCTGTTCCTGATAAACTTCTTCAAGAATTGGCATTACCCATTCTTCAAATGCTAAATATCTGGAATTAGGAACAAAAATATTTCCAATTCTATTAACTGCTTTATCCCTAAGCTCTTTTCCACTAGCCTTAAAATCTCCAAGAACAAAATCTCCAAGGCATTTGATAAAATCCTCTTCAATCCCACCTGCAGTTGTTACAACAACATTCACCTGTTTTTTTTCAACCAAAAATCTAAACACCTCTCTTAATCCAGAACTGACCATATTTGATGTATATCCTAAAAATATAGTAGCATTTTCAGCCCTCATTTTGTTAACAATCTCTATAGCTTTAGAAAGCTGAGTTGCCTGAAAACCAGTAGTTGAAAAACTTTTGACAATTTCATTATAATTTACACCTTTATTAAAATCATAACCTTTAATTGAAACTCCTGCTATCTCAATCCCTTTTTTAAGAATATTTTCACGAGCAATAGAGTTATTATCAATGTTTTCCATATTAAAATTAATAGAATAGTAAATAAAATAGATTAACAAATAGGAATAGCTAATGCTTCCATGAGTTTTGTTAATCTGCAGGTATTCATAAAAAAGACTAAGAAAATACGTTTAAAAACTTTACTGAATTATAATTACCATGAAAAAGAGGAAAGAAGAATTTTACATATACTTATTTCGTCATGGACAGACGTATTATAATAAAAGGGGTATTTTCACCGGATGGAAAGATTCAAATTTAACACCATTAGGAATAAGACAGGCAAAGAAAATATCAGGTAAACTAAAAAATAAAAAGGTAGATGTTGCTTTTCAAACCCGTTTAGGAAGAAGCCAAGATACTCTAAAAATAGTCTTAAAATTCCATCCAGAGTGTAAAAAAATCCTTGTAGATAATAGAATGATTGAAAGAAATTATGGTAAATTAAATGGAACTTCACATGAAGTATTTATAAAAAATATAGGAAAAAGAGCTTTAGATTTGAGAATAGAAGGAGATGCTATTGATAACTTAGATCCTAAATTAAGGAAGCAAGTTGAAAGATTTTTAGGAGAAAAAGAATATCAGATAATCCACAGAGGTTATAATATTCCACCTCCCGGAGGAGAATCATTTTCAATGGTGGAAAAAAGAGTGAAAAGTTTCATTAAATATTTGAAAAGTTTCATTAAAAAAAATCGCGTTAATGTAGCTATATCAGCTCACGGAAATTCTATAAGATTATTTATGAAAATCATGGAAAATCTGAATATTAATGAAACAGAAAAATTAACAATTCCTTATGATAAAGTTTTTGTGTATAAAGTTAGTGTGTAATTATATAAGTAAATTGAAAAAAGATAATATAAAATAAATAAAACATTAAATTGAACAATTGTAAATTAGGGAAAGATATTGTATATTAAATAAAAATAAGAGGTTAAATGAGCATCTTAATTAGAAAACATCATGGAGAAACAGGCTTAAGTGGAATTGGAAAACTTGGAATAATTGGTTTTGTAAGTGCAATGGCAAGTGCCCTTGTAACAACTATCTGGGCAGTTTATCTTAATGGATTTTTAGGCAATAGTGCTTATGTTGGTTTAATTTCCACATTTTTATCACTTATTGCAGTAGCTTCATATTTTATATTCATACCAATAATTGAAAAGTCAAGTAAATCCAAATTATATATTTCTTCTCTGGCTATTTTTGGTATCTCATATATTTTATTTTCAATAACAAAAAATTTCTATTTATTTCTTTTAATAGCTATAATAACAAACATCGTTTATGCTGTAAGAATAACTAGCTTTGGTTTAATGGTAAAAGATAAATCTCCAAAAAATATTCTTTCAAGAAACGAAGGATTAATGTACACATTTGGAAATCTTGCATGGGTCATAGGCCCATTAATCGCAGGTTATATTGTTTCTAGTTCAGGAACTAGCACTCTATTCATAATATCTTCCATATTTGTATTTTTAGCTCTTGGAATAGTAATACTCACTAAAACAAAGGATGATGAAAAATTAAAGAAAGCAGATTCGAATATTTTTATTAATGTAAAAGAATTCTTTAAAGATAAACATAGAGTAATTGCATATATAATTGGTTCAGGGCCAAGTTTCTGGTGGTCTTTAATTTACCTATTTATTCCTTTGTATATAATAAATAACAACCTACCAGAATTATGGATAGGGTATTTTTTATTTGCAATACCTCTTCCCCTAATGACTCTGGAATATAAATTTTCAAGATTGGCAGAAAAAAAAGGTTTTAAATTATTTTTTAAATTAGGTTTCTTATTGGCAGCAGTTGCTTCACTTATATGTTTCTTTATTTCAAGCCCTTACATAGTTCTAAGTATATTGGTTCTTGCAAGTATTGGTCTTGCAATGTTAGAACCAACAACAGAAACATACTTCTTTAAAGCAACTAATAAAAAAACTGAGGAAAGATTTTACGGACCATTCAATACAAGAATAGAAATAGGGGGATTGTTAGGAAAATTTATACCTTCTTTATTAATTTTAATTCTTCCTTTTAACTCAGTATTTTTAATTTTTGGAATAGCAATGCTTGTTTTCTTCTTGGTAAGTTTTAAAGCAAAATAAATTTAAGATTTAATTTCTTTATCACTTAATATCTTAGTTGTAATGTAAATTCCCAAAACACAGATTAAAGTTATTAAAATTGTACTGACAAGTTGTCCCTGAATTGGACTTGACCCTGTAATTTTACCGACATATAGAGTAATAAGATCCTTCCATACCAAAGCAATCAAAAATGAGAATGCAGCAACAATAGCAGTACTTACTGATTTTCTAATCTCAATTCTAAACTCACTTATAGAAGATCTTGCCTTCTGAGCTGCAAGCTGGGCTGAAAGTCTTGCTTTCTCTTTTGAAAGTTCTAAAATCTGCTTATCTTTCTTTTCAATCTGTTTTTCTTCTGCCATTTTATAAATTACTTTATTCTTGAGAGTAATAAAAGTAGTAATGTTCCTATTACTATTGAAATAACTTGACTTATAATAAAATTTTCAGGAAACAGAAATTTATCCATTAAATTCCATACTCCTCTCCAAAATCCTACAATAGCAATTGAAGCTATTAAAATTAATACAACATCCTTAGCTTTTGTCCTCCTAAACATTTCTTCCATCATTTTAATTCACCTTCTTATTATTATGATAAATATAAATCTTCCTTTTTTTTAACTCATCAAAAAATAGCTCAGATGGAACAATGACTTCAGGAGCATAAACTCCCTTCTCAGTTATATTTTTATTCTTCAGCATTTGAGAAATAATAGATATAGGCATTCCAGTTCCGACATCACTGCCAACTCCTGGCCAGTCTTTTAAAGAGTGTATCAAACAGTCAAAGTTATGTTTAACCTTTTTGCCATTTTTCACCCCTTCCATTCTAACCCATATATCTTCAATTTCCTCATAGCCTTTAACAGGTTTTACCAATCTAAGAATTTTATGTGTTGCCTCCAATGGAGATACTTTCACATTATTAAAATCAAGTGTTTTCTCCTGTGAATCAAAACCAAGATCAAGGAAAGTTTTTATTACATTATAAGAATGTGGTGGAAAACCAGCCATATAATCTACATTTTTCAGACCTTTAGATTTATAGTATTTGGCAAAACTATAAACCTCTGAATGAACAATGCAATAAACAGTCTGTTTGCCAATTTCAGGAAATGTAAAAGTTCCCATGCACCTAAATCTGTCAGACTTTTTAAATTTCCCATTACTGAGTATTACTGGTGACTCTGTAAATTCCTGAAATATACTCTGTATAGAATAAGGAACAACAAACTTTTTGAAATTAGAATCCCAAGCAAATCCCAAATTTATAGTTTCTATTTTGTCAAAATATTTAATACCATGCCCTACTAAAACATTAGCAATTCCAGGAGTAGCCCCACAACCAGATATAGCAGTTATACTTGCTTTTTTAAAACTTTTATCCAGAGCAAACTGTTTAATTGTCATATACTGCAATCCTCCAAGATCAGTGTAGCTTTTCTTGGTTTTAAGACATGCTTTCATAATATCTAGATTAAAACTCAGCTCTGCACAGTTTACAACAACATCACAATGAGAAAAGTTAATTGCTTTTACAATTTCATTAAACTCCTGCAAGTCAACTTTGTAAAAATCAACTTTTTTCTTAAATCTTTTGTTATTTAAAATCTCAGAGACTCTTGGTTTATCTCTTCCACATATTAAAACACTATATCCTGATTCTAATAAGTCTCGTGAGCATATTCTTCCCTCTTTTCCAGTTCCTCCAAATACAATAAAATCAAATTTCATTTTACCTCTCTTAATAATCAAAATACAAAAGAGAATTAATGTTTTAAATGTTATCAAAAAGGAATTATTATACTCAAAACTAATCACTAACAACTTCAATGTTTTTTATTCTTGAAAAGTGTTTTTTATTATTAGTTAATATTTTACTGCAGTTATTCTTAATCATAATAGAAGCAATTAAACAATCATTCTGATCTACCATTAAACCTTTTTTAATAAGCGAAGTCATTAACTGAGCAGAAATTTTACCACATCCTTGATCAAAAGCAAGTACATGCAATGAATTAAAAAAGTTACTCACATTTGTTCTCTCTTCTTCATTTAATTTTCCTTGAATAAAAACACCAAATATAACTTCAAATGCGTTAATTTCAGTTGTGATTATTTCATTATTATATCTTTTCAGCAATTGTACAGCTTTCTCTTTTCCCTTTAAAAAGTCTATTATTATATCTGAATCAAGGCATATCATTAGTTACTCCTTAATAGCTCTTTAGTTGATCTTTTTCTTAAATTTTCTATATTGTTTTTAATTTCAGAAATATCTTTATCTGACAATTTCTTTAAAGATCCTGCAAATTCCATGATATCTCCTTTATTTATTAGTTCCCTTCTAATAAGCTGTGAAAAACTTTCATTTTTTCTTTTCCTAGCTAGTAAAATTTTATATGCATCTTCCATTATACTTATTGTTTTTGTTGTCATACACATATGTGTACACATACACATATTTAAACTTTTCTATTTTCAAAATATATTTATACTCATAAAAATATCTTAATATATGTATAATATGAGTTTTTATGATCAGCTTCAAGGTTTCAAAACTGACCTATGTGGAAATAGCCATGTAGATATTAGGAAACTCTCTGATGAAGCTCATTCAAGATACACTCTTCCAGCAGAGATAAAAATACTGCCATGTAAACAAAATGAACACGGAGAATGGATACCTTCTAAATTAGAAACAAGTGTTGATTCTTTATAGAAAATGCTCCCGAAATCCCCAATCATGACAGATTAGTGGACTAATTGTTTAATATCTTATTATCTTAGAAGCTTTGGACTTATAAAGATCTCCCTTGTTTAATATAGACATTCAAATTAACTAGAAATAAAACCATAAATTTTCTAAAAACCTTTATAAATCGTTTAGGGATGTTAAAGGTATGTCAAAATCATATGAAGATGATCCAATAAAAGATAGAGCGAGAGAAGCTATATATAAATATGCTGACCAACATCTTCCAAAAAACAGAGAAAATTCTAGTGCGGTTTATCTATCGTCAGATAATAACAAAGAATCTTTAATTCTAGACAGATTAGGCATTCCTAGAAGCCATAGAATAATCTTAGAATCAGACAAAAATAAAGTTGCAAAAGTAAGATCTAAAAATCCAGAAATAGGAGTCTTACCTATATCTACTGAAGAATTTTTTTCAAGAGAAGCTCAAAATTACCCACCTTTTTGGTATTGTGGATTAGACTATGAATGTACACTAAATGAAAACGTTCTATCCGACATCAAAAATATTGCAAAAAATGGAAATATTATTGATGGAGGTGTAATTTATACTAATATTGTTGGTACACATGAGCAACTAAATAAAAAATCTAAATACGCCGAATATTTTTTCAAATGGGTTCCAAGCACAAAAAGAGTGACTGAAGTTTTTGGATCAAAACTGGATGTTGGAAAAGAAATTGAAAGTTTTGCAAGAGAGAGTCTTGATAATCTTGTAGGGGAAATCCCAAAAAACTATGTTTTTGACGCAGCAGATTTAGATAAATTTTTATGTTTAATGGAACAAAAGTTAATTAAGTTTTTACCAGAGGATAAATTGCAATTATTAAGAAGCTATGCAATAATTCAAGCTGTCCAACATCACCTAATACAAGAACCTGATCCGCCTTATATTTTTAATAATATAGTCGTTCCCGGAGCAGATAAGGTTATAAGAAGAATTTTAATGAATAATGAAAAAAGAGTTAATGAACTAAAAATAAATGATTTAGAAGAATATGTAAGTAGGTATGGTATTCTAGCTCCAATTACTGGACAAAAAGTTTCAACACTATTAGAATTAATAGAGGATGATAGGAATTTAAATGGTAAGACCATTAGAAAAGAAGGATTACAAATAGAGAAACATGCGATAAAATATTTCAGAAAAAGCGGCATGGGTTTTTTCCCTTATATAATTAGAGAATTAGAAACTGAAGGGTATGTAATAACAGATAGAAAATCATTTTCTTATACAAGCTCAAGAAACACTCAAATGATGCTTGATGTAATGAATGTAAGAAGAATAAATCCACGACTAAAGCTAGTATTAGAAGATATGTTAAATGAAGATTTATTTGTTTTTTATACTGAAAAAAAAGCATATTTAGGAAAACCATGGCAAGGATTAGAATCCTCAAGTTTAGATTATATTGTAAAAAGATTATCTAAAGAATCTAGAGATTATGTAGAATCTATAAGAAAAGAAGTTGGGTTTTTAGCAAATTTAGATGAAACAATTCAAGCAAATATTCACCATCAAAGAATTTGGCTTGGAAGTGGATTTCTTCAGCCGATAACTTTAAACATAGCTAGAAAATGTATTTTAGAAGGTCTGACAGATGAAGAAATATCACAAAGATATCAAATTAGAAATTGGAGAAGAATTGCTGCTTTAAGAGCTAATTTAACAAGAGGGAGAATTAATAGGAATAATAGTGTGGAAAAAGAAAATAAGCCATTAGAAAATATAGTAGAAGAAAAAAAAGAAGAGAATAACTTACCAAGAAATCTTATTCCGCGTAACTTGTATAGGAATTTACCGGATGAATGTCAGATTAGAATAGGTTATTTTATCAGGGAAATATTAGATCAGTTAAGTCCAAGAAAAAATATCAGTATTAGAAAAGCGTTTTACGAAAGCGACCTTAGAAGACTAATAGAACCATCAGTTGAACCTATAAGATTTTATGCCTTCTTTGATGATATTTCTCTAGAAATAGCTAAGAATAAAAAGATAACATCAGATCAGTTAAATGAAGCATATAGAGCTGTCATTCGAGAAGATTTAGTGAAAACTACACCTATATCATATAAATCTGATGTAAAGGAGAGGGAAATAAAAGTTGTTTCAGATAATATAAAATTAGAAGTAAGAGAATTGATTTTACAAGGAATACCAAAAGAAGAAATTTGGGAGGCATATAAAAATTATTTCACTTCAAGAAAACAATTTGGTGCTGTAATTGCTTGGGCATCTCCCAATCTTTCAAAAAAGATTAATAATAAATAATTTTCAAATCCCCAAAATTAGTCAAAAAGGTTAGATGCTCCCGCCGGGATTTGAACCCGGGTCTGAGCCGTTCTCCGAATTCTCTAGGCAAAAAACCAAAGTTTTTTGCATCGAATCAGAGTTGCAGTTCGATTAGAGAATCGTGCTGTATACTTTCAACAAGATAACAGACACTGCTCGAGAGGGCCCAATCCTTGACCACTAGACTACAGGAGCTTTCTATTATAAACAATTAAAAGAATACTATAAAAATCTTACTTATTTGCATTTTAGATCCCTGGAAGTTAACACCAGAAGAATTAATTATAGATGCTCAAAATATAAAAGATGAAAAGCAAAGATTGGTAAGACTAAGAGAAGTTAATAAAATAATTAAACTTTCTTAGTCTTCTTTCTTTTAATTAAAAGATAAAATATTACTATAAAAATACATATAACTAAAACAACTATACTAATTATATGTAAATTTTTATTAATAATATCTATATTATTTCCAAACAAATAACCCATTAAAATTAAAATTACAGACCATATTCCTGCACCAATAGCTGTATAAAATGCAAATTTAGCTATATTCATCTTTGCAAATCCAGCAGGTAAACTAATAAGCTGTCTTATTACAGGTATAAGCCTTCCAACAAATGTAGTAATGTCTCCATGTTTCTCAAAATACTTGTCTGCTTTGTCTAATTTATCTTTATTAATGAGAACAACTCTTCCGTATTTTACAACTAAATGCTCAATTAATCTTCTGCCTAAATACAAAGCTAAAAAATAATTAATAAAAGCTCCTAATAAACTGCCTGACAAAGAAGCAATGAGAACTAACCAAAATGACATTTCACCCTGAGAAACTAAAACTCCTGCAGGAATTAAAACAACTTCTGAAGGAAAGGGAATAAAACTACTTTCAATTGTCATTAAGAGAAATATACCTAAATATCCTAAGCTACCAATAGAACTAACTAAAAAACCAACAACTGAATTAAATATTTCAGATAACATTATTTCTCCTTGTTCTTTTTAGAATTACTTTTAATTGGAATAAACACTCTTTTCTTAACATAATACTTAAACAAAAACATAATTTAAATAACTATAGCCCCGCCAGAATTACCTGATTAATATTGTCTGCAAATGGTTGTCAAAAATCCCTAATTTTTTAGCACTTCGAATCCTAAAAAAGATATAGCCCCGCCAGGATTCGAACCTGGGTCCCAGCCTCCAGAGGGCCGGATCCTTGACCACTAGACTACAGGGCTATAATATAAGCTATAAAAAAGAACTATATATAAAGATTTTTAAAGATAATTTCCATTTAAAATACTAGTAAAGAGGTTAAAATGATAAGCTGGTTAGTAATAGCAATTTTAGTGATATTAATATTTTTACTTATAAAGGCACGTTATGTAAAACATAAGATGATATGGGTTATTATAATAGTAGTCGCAGGGCTGTTATATGCAGGGTATATGTTTAGCATATCCAAAGCAGATATTGACTGGAACTCTCCTCAGGGAGTTGAAACAGCAGTTAAGCTATATCTTTCCTGGTTTGTAAATGCATTTCAGAATGCAAAATCTCTTACAGGACAGGCAGTTAATCAGGACTGGAATGGTAACATTTCAGATCAAACACCCAATGGAGTAAATAAAACCCAAGAAGCAATTCAGAAAAAGTTCCATAAATAAACTCCGAAAGCTGAAAATGAAAACAATCCTTATAATAGCTGTATTTTTGTTAATGAATTTCTTTTTTATTATCTCAAATAACAATATACATTTAACAAGCATGGAAAATATATCTCAAATTTTTTCAATCTACATAAACTGGTTGCAGGAAATTGGGAAAAGCATAGTTGAAGTTACAGGAAATGTTATAAAATTAGAATGGGTTCCTCAGACAAATATCAATTCTTCCTAATCTATAGTTTTAAGCAATACAATGTTTTAAATATAATTTCTTAAATTAATTTATATGTCTCTGTAGCTCAGTTTTGGTTAGAGCGCCACATTGGTAATGTGGAGGTCCCGAGTTCAACTCTCGGCAGAGGCTTATCTTTATAAACTATCTAAGGTAATTTAAGTTATGGTTAAAAAAAGTGAAAGTAATATAATTAAATTAGAATCAGAGGAAAATTTAAAAGATAACTACAATAAACTTAAAAAAAAATATTCTCTTCCAGAATTCAAAGTGTTGAATGAAGAATTTGACATAGGAAAGATAGATTTCAACCATGACACAGTTTTAAGAGATGTAAGAAAAGGAATAATAGCTAAATGTTTTTCAATACTAAGCTTTATAGAACTTTTAATAAATCCTACAAGTGGATCAATGTTTTATATGTATCTTGTTAGAGGTTTAGATGCTGCAGATAAAGAAAAACTAAAAGAATTATTTGATAAGTTAGGAAGTATAGAAATAGATTCTTTCAAGTTAGATGTAAAATACTCAGAAGCTGAAGAGGCTAAATTCATAAAAGCAAAAACAGCAGAATGGGATAAAGAAATTAAACCAATTTTACTAAATATTGTGGATAGATTAAGCATTAACTGGAAAAAAATATCCATTAAAAAAGAAAAAAGCTACTTCGGGTAATTAATCCTTAAACAGCTCTTCTATATTCATCTCTAACAAAGAAACAGGCATTTTAATTTTAAAATTTTTTAATATTTGAGGATGTACTTCACCAAAATATCCGACAGTCTTGTTGTTAATTTTTATTTCTGCAGTTCTGCCATCAATAAAATAAGGCTCATAATTGCTAGTTTTAAGAACTTCAGTTTTAACATTTAACATTCTTCCAATATAATCTAGAATTTGTTTTAATTTTGTAAAATTACCTGGTATTAAAGCAATTGATAAATTAGTTTTTTCTTCAACACCAGAATTGCCGGAAAAAATAGTGCCTATTTGAAAAATTTCCTGTGGATATTCAACATCAACATTTTCGCTTAAAATTCTTAGAATATAATGGCTAAGATCTTTTCTTAATAGTGAATATTCAGTCTTAGAATTTTCAACTTCAACATATTTTTCATTATTTTTATTAGAATAAACTTTATTTATCTGAAATTCCTTTGTTGTAATATGAAAGCTTGAAGTTTCAAGTAAACCAAGCCCAATAAGTATATTTCTTATTTTACTTTTAATTATTTCTTCCTGTGAAATTTCTCCAATAGTTGATATTTCAGGTATTGTAGGAATTAAATTATCATATCCATATGCAATAGCAATATCTTCTATTAAGTCAACTTCATGCATAATATCTATTCTATATGGGGGAATTAAAACCTCTTTTCCATTAAACTCAAGTCCCATCTTACCAAGAAGATTTCCAATTTCCTTGCTGTTTAATTTTAATCCAAGAAGCTTGTTTGCATTTTCAAAATTAAGTTTAATTTTTTCTAAACTTAAATCAGGAATATTTTCTTTCTTTCCATTGCTCTGAACACACTCCATACTATATACTTTTCCACCAATATCAGCTAAAGCATAAACAATAATATTCACCACCTTCTTTAACAAGTCATAATCAACTCCGGTTGCTTCGATAAATACATCTCTAGTATTACTGTCTATTTTACCAACTTCATGTGAATTAATTATAGGAGGCATACTCATTATTACTTTCTTAGAATCAATAAAAACAGGAAATCTTTCCCATTTTTCAGTTAAATAACCGTACTCCTTGCCAGTAGAATGTTGTGATAAAATCTGTCTGCCATTAAGCTCTCTTGGAAATTCCAGTGGTCTGAACTTAATATCTTCTGGCTTCATTCCTTTTAATGTAACAGGAAAACTAATTTTCTCCAAAGGATAAAGACCAATTCCTCCTTTTTTTCTCTTTCTCAGCAAACTTGCTCCTAATTTTTCCTGTATATCAATAATTTCTTTTATTTTTTCATCATCAAATTTAAGTCCTTTAACAATACAAGAGATACCATAAGGATACTCTTTTGGTAAAGATTTATCAATAACAAGTTTATATCCTGATTTAAAAGAATTTATTTTTAATAACCCTTTACTCTTTCCAGAAAAACTCCTTAAAGCTCTTAAAATACCGTGTTCTGAAAGCATATCAGGTCTGTTTGGAGCAACCTCTACTTCAATTACCTCTTTCTCCTTGTCAAACCTTTCAACAGCAGTGCTCATCATACTAAGAATATGGTCAATCTCACTATCAGATTTATTTCCAATTATTTTCTTTATTTCACTTTTCCTGATACTCACAACAGTCATTTTATTTTAATACCTCTAAATTTAAGCCAACATCAAAAAAATTTAACTGCCCTTTTAATGGCTGAAAAGTTAACCTAACAGGATTATTTAAAACAAACCCGTAATTACCCCATGATGAATCTGCTAAATGAAGATTTCTATCTTTATCATGTTCTAAATCATTTTTGTATAACTTAACATCTATTAAATTAGCTTTACCAACAATTCCACCTAACGGAAGATCAGTTAAATTAAACTTTTTCATAGCATTAAAGTCCGGATTTTTAGAAGCATGAATTAAAAATTCTCCCCTAAAATGAGTATTCCAATTCCTTAATTCAATTTTCTTTCTGCCTTGAATTATTAGTTCTGCATACGGCTGTTTCAAAGACAATGCTTTGTAATTTGTTACTTCTTTTGTGTTTATTTTTTCCATAATTTCATCTCCCTTGAAATCTTAATGTCATTGCCATACAATAACCTAAGATCCTTAATTTCATAATAATCCATTAGTATTCTGTCAAAACCAGGACCCCATGCTAAAACAGGTATCCACTCACCAAGCAGTGGAATTGTTACCTCTGGTCTAAATATACCAGCACCGCCAAGTTCTATCCATTCCTTTCTTTCAGAATGCCATGCATCAATTTCAACACTAGGTTCTGTATATGGAAAATAATGAGGTCTAAATCTTACTTTTGGAAATCCCATTTTAGCAAAAAATTCCTTCAAATATCCAAGTAACTGCTGAAAATTAGCGTCCTTATCTATAACAATACAATCAGTCTGATTAAATTCAAATCCATGCTTCCAGTCAACTGTTTCATTTCTAAAACATTTTCCTATTGAGAAAAACTTTCCTCTTCTCTGTTCTTTAGGCAATTTACTCAGTTCAGAAAGTGTTCTTGCAGACAAACAAGTAGTATGTGTTCTCAATACTAATTTCATAGCCTCTTCTTCATTCCACTTTCCACCCCATCCTTTACTTCCTAAAACTCCTGATTCATGTGTTTTTTTAATAGCCATTACAGCTTGTTTATACTTAGCCAAATCTCCTTTTTTATTAATAAAAAAAGTATCATGTAAATCTCTAACAGGATGATCTTGAGCTGTAAACAAAGCATCAAAATTCCAAAAACTTTCCTGTAACAATGTACCTTTCATTTCTTTAAATCCCATCTCACTCCAGACTCTTCTGCCATAATCAATGGACTGATTTACAAAATGTTCCTTGCCACCATAAATTTTAGGAACACCAGACTCAACATCATATCTTCTAAATTTCTTCCCTTCCCATGTCCCTGTTTTTAACATTTCATTAGTAAGCTGTTCAATCAGATTAGAATCTTCTTTTATACCATACTTAAGAATTTTTTCCCCAAGATCTGAAATTTCAAATGTAACAATTTGTTTGTCATTTACCTCAATAATTTCTTTTCTTTCTTTTAAGGTATTAAGTGCAAATTTGTCCTCTGCTTTTAATTCATCAAATGCTATAGGCAGTTTATCTAAAAAAGTTTCTTCTAAACTTTTAGCTTCAATTTCTTTTTTACTGGCTGTTAAAATAATGCTTCCGTTTTTTATATCAATTAAAGCTCTTTTTTTTAAAGCTCCAAGAGCTGCCTTAAACTCCAATTCATCCAAGCCAGATTTCTTAGATCCTTCAATTAACTGGATATTCTGTTTTTCCAAAGCTTTCAATAATCTCTTCTCAGGAAGCCCTTTGTCAAAATATATTTTCCCATTTTTTCCAAGAGAAATAACCTTTTTTTTAATTACATTAAGAATTATTATTTTCTTAATATTCAAAAATTCTAAAGCTCTTAAAGCACTTACTCTCTCCATACCACTCTTATCAATAATTTTCTCAAAATTATCTTCATTTCCTTTCAAAAAGGGAAGGATTTTTCTTTCAAGAGGAGATAAAGAATGAACTAATTGGTCTAAATTATTAGTTTCTTTAGGATTTTTATCATCTTTATCTTTCATTATGTATAAAGAAGATTTCTATTAATAAAGATTTGGTTTGGAAACCTTTCCAAAAGGTTTATATTAATAAAGATTTGGTTTGGAAAATTTAATAATAACTATCTTAAACTATAACTTCATTAGTCTCGGATAAAACATTTCTCTTTACAAGCATCCAATCTAATTTAATAAGATTCTTGACAAATTCATTATCCATATTTAATTTATAATAATCTGATTTACCTACTTTTCTAGTTATTACCACAAATCCAGACTTAATAAAATCACTAAAAAATAAAGTTATCGAATTATAACTAACATTGCTTCCCTTTGCTATCTCAGTTATAGGATAATCAAAAAAGTGATTCTCAATAAGAAAATCAATTACTCTTAATTGAGGAGTATCTCCAAATTGCATAAGAAAAAAACTCTTATTTTCTTTTTGTTTCATTTTAATAATATAATTTTAATTTACTATTTTATTTTTTACTATAAATTATATACACCTATCCTATTTTTAAATGTTTCTATAGAAGTAACTAATATTGCAATAATAGCAACATTTAAATAATTATGGCTTTTATATTATTATGGCAAGTAATATTGAAAAAGCCCAGGTGATGTTTAAACTTGCTAGAAAAGATAATTGGAATAACAGATATGATAGAACAGAACATTTCAAAAGATTTCAAAATTTAAATGAAATATTAAAAGAGCTTTCTAAAAATAAATGGGTTATAATTTATAATAAACCAAATTACACTGGAATTTCATTAAATACAGAATATAAAAAAGAAATAATAGAATTTATTGAAATAAATCTTCCCAACTTAAAAGGAATAATAAAATAGTTAAGATAGTTTCTTTAATTTAGCTATAAAAAATCCTTCTGTATTGTTGTCTTGAGGATAAACTCTTACACACTTCTTAACTTCTGAATTAAATTCTTTGTCTCTCCATTTAGTAATTCCAGGCCTTGTTTTCAAGGGTAGTTTTATCTCCTCTAATTTGAAGTTATATTTTTCAAGTATATAACTTACAACTTCCTCATTTTCTTCAGGAGCATAAGTGCAGGTAGAATAAACAATTTCTCCCCCAGTTTTTAATACACTAATAGAAGCTTCAAAAAGCCTTTTTTGATTTCCACAGAGAGTTTTTATAAGATTCTCGCTAATCATACTTAACACTTTAGGTGAACTTCTTGTTGTTCCCTCACAAGAGCATGGTGCATCTAAAAGTATTTTATCAAATTTAAAATTCATTTTCTCAAATTTCCTGCATAAGTTTACTCCATCTTCCCTTGTAATTAGACTATTTGTCAGACCACAGCGTTGAGTATTTGCTGAAAGAATCATAATCCTAGGGATACTAACATCATTAGCAATGAGAACTCCTTTATTTTCCATCATTGCAGCTGCTTGAGTTGTTTTAGATCCAGGAGAAGCACAAACATCAAGAAAAATATCATCTTTACTAGGTTTTAAAGTAAGTAAAGGTAGCATACTTGAAATCTCCTGAACATAATAATATCCCAATGAGTGCTCTAATGCTCTCCCTATTTCTCCAGGTTCTAAATTATTTTCAATAATCATTATCTCCGGATATTCCTTAAATGGCTGTTTTATTTTCCATCTAAGTTCAAGTCTCTTCTTTAATTCATCAGGGGAAATCTTAAGTGTATTGCATCTTATAGAATTAACAGGATGTTCTAAAGCAATTTTCTCAAATTCCTTTAAATCATTTTTATCAGTTAGTAATTCATTCATTCTTTCTATAAATATCGGCTTGGCAAGTTCCGAAAATTCTTTAGTTCTTAAATTTACCATTCTTCCTCCTGAAGTTTAAACAAACAGAGTTAATACAGTATCTCTTTCCACTATCTCCGTGAGTGGAATTATCATCAAAAACATGTCCAAGATGACTTCCACATTTTCCACATATAACCTCGACTCTGTTCATCCCATGGGCAGAATCATCTTTTAATTTAACACTACTGCTTTTTGTAAAGTCTGAAAAGCTTGGCCATCCTGTTCCAGAATCAAATTTAGTATCAGATGAAAAAAGTTCATTTCCACAAATCTTACAAGTATACATTCCTTTTTCTTTATTATCTAGATACTCTCCGCTAAAAGGCACTTCTGTGCCTTTTTCTATCAAAACATTGTACTCTTCTTTAGAAAGCTTTTTCTTAAGATATTCTTTACTTTTATTCATTTTACCTTAGTTTTCCCACCAAACTAAAAAGTATTCATTGATTTTTAAGACTATCGTATTAAAAAATATTATAGAAAAATTTAAAACACATCAAGAATATTATAACTATGGAGCAAAATAGAGTAGAATTAGCAAAAGAATATTGTAAATTTTACCATCAAGGCCAATTCAGAAAAGGAAGTAATGAGCCATTTTGGACGCATCCTTTTGAAGTTGCAGAAATTTTAAGCAGATATGGTTATTCTGATCCAATTACTCAAAGTATAGCATATCTTCATGATGTTATTGAAGACACAGATATTGAAGCTGATGAATTAAAAAGAGTTTTTGGTTTTGAAATTTATAATGGAATATATGTCCTTTCAAGAAATAAAGGAAAAAATTTAGACGGAACTGAATTAAACGAAGAGCAATATAAACAAAGAATACTATACTCTCCTAGAAGAGTCCATCGAATAAAAATAGCAGACATAATCCATAACACAAGAACTCTTTCAGTATACTCAGAAAATGGAATAAAAGATAAAATCAAAGCTATAGAAGAGTTCTATATACCACTAGGAAATAAATCATCACCTCTAATGGTACAAGAGTTATTATCAAATATACGCAATTACAAAGTTAAGTCAGCTCTCTAAAATAGTTTTTTCTGACCCTTACTTTCTATTAAATCTTCCGTGTTTATTCCAAATACTTGAAAAATATTTTCAACAGCAGGTAGTATCTGTTTATTCAAATAGTATTCTATGTCATATTCTTTTTTATCATCTGGAAAAACAGCTCTATCTCTTGTTAGTGCTTTTTTGTTATCACTTTCTGCAATAAAATACTGTATTACCATTCCCTGATTAACAGGAAGTCCAAGTTCAAGCATTTTCTTGGCAATAGTCACATGAGGAGTTACTGCTTTATATTCCGAAAGAGCTTTTTTTAGCTGAGTCTTAATTATAAGATCTTTCCTATCAATATTTCTTAATTTTAATTTTTTTATAAGTTCTTTTGTAAGTTTAACAGCTTCTTTCTCATCACCATCATTTAGAATAGAGTATAAAACTTTATTCTGTAATTTTCTGGCAAGAGTACACCAATCTCTCCTTACAGTTTCAAATCCTCTTATCTTAAGTTTTCCCTGATTATTTATCAAAGCATATTTTTTCTTAGCTCCAAATTCTCCCTTTCTAGTTGTTACCCAAATACCTCTCTTATAAAAATCTTCAAGTTCCAGTTCCATAATACCTGGAAGAGATTTATTAATTTTTTCAAGAAATTCTAGTGCTTCTTTCTTACCTTTTTTAAAAAGTTCTAAACAAACAGAATCAGTATCGCTATAAATTGCATTCATTCCTTCTTTCTTAGATTTTTTGATTACTTCTTTAATAAATTCCCTTGAAATAGCTGTTGCACTTGCACTTGCCTGCGGGCAATAATACCTTGCACCAAAAAAACCCTGATATCCATAAGATGCATTTGCTAATAATTTAAAAGCATTACTTCTAGCCTTTAATATTGGTGAAGGATTTTTTTGATATTCTTCTTTATACTTTTTTCTTCTCTTAATAATATCTTCAAGCATAAGAGGGAAAAAACCTTTTTCCTTTGAAAAATAATACTTTTCCTTACCACTATCTACTTCTAAAGCATTTTTTATTTTAGGTTTTTTATCTCCAAGAAAAGTAGATCTAGAAAGATTAAAAGTAGAAATAATACTTGGCCAGTAAGAAGTAAAATCAAACATTACAATATTATTATATAACTTTGGAATTGGTTGCAAAACAAATGCTCCCTCATATTTATCCCTAGATCTTCTTTTAGCAATTTCCTCATGCCCTGGCTTTCGTTCAATTATTTCATTATAGCTGGAAATATTATGTATAATATAATTCTCTACATTGCTTGACATTCCATCTCTTGAAATATTAAAAAGAGGTTCCTGCATAACACTGCTAAACTCTCTTAAATCAGGCCATATTTTGATAAAAAGATTATAAGTCAGTATAGAATCCTGCAAATTATACTCTAGAAACTTTACCCAGTCTTCATTAGACATTTTATGATCAGGTTTAAACTCATACTCTTTTTTCTTCTCTCCTAATAGCTCAAAAGCAACATCTCCCAATCCCAAAGTTTCACTCTGTAAGTATTGAGAGTATGCTGTTTCTATAAAGTTAAAAACATCTATATGAGGTATGCCATAAATTTTTCCTCGAGGACTCATTCCTCCACTAAATTTAATCCCACTACCATCTAAACCAATTTTCAATTTTATCTTGTTTTTTTCAGCTCTCGCCTTTAAATAAGGGAGATCAAAACCATCTGAAAAATATCCTGCAAGAATATCAGGTCTTATTTTATTAAAATAATCAACAAAAGCATCTATCATTGAAGCTTCATCTTGAAAATACTCTGTATGATCTACATTTTTTTGTGTTTTTTTCCATGTCAGAACTTTCTTAAAATTTTCAGAAACTATTGAAATCATTAATATCTGTCCTTTGCCTATTTCAAACTGATCTGTTTCTATATCAAATGCAAGAACCTTGGGTGTAAATTCCTCAAAATATCCTTTATTTTTCTCCACTAAACTTATTTTAGATACATTTAAGCATAAATCTACATCAAGCTCTGAAATACCTCCAAATTCATCTCCAATAATAACCTCCCCGTTAATCTTATACCAGCTTCCAGGCACTAATTTATTCTCAATTATATATTTTGTAATGAAATTTAAATCAATTTCCCTAATAACCTCTATATCTTTACTATCAAGTTTTTCTGAAATTTTAGAAATAGACTTATGAGAATTAACAAAAATCTTAATTGCTTTAACATCTTCACCAAGATATTTTTTGCTATGTATTTCTGTCTTTAGAACAAATGCATTCTCATCTTTTATCTTAATCTTAAGTATTTCATCAGAAAGCTCTTTTGATTTTTTATCATTTGCTTTTTTATTTAAGATAACCCAGAAATAAGGATTAAACTCATCTATCAAACAAACTCTCTTTCCATCTTTGCTTCTGCCTATAACTCTTGCATAGCTCTTATTATTAATCTCTAAATAGTCATAATCTATAGGAAAAAATATAACTTCTGATTCCATGTTTAATTAAAACCAATGTTGTTTTAAAAAGTTACCCAAATTAAATAGTAAAGTTAATTACCATTTAGTAGTTATAAATAGAAAGCTTTAAAAGTAGAGGTTTTTGATAAATCTATGGTAAATCAAAAACAAAAAAGAGAAATGCTGGATTATTTAGTTGCTAATCTAGATGGATCTAGTAATTTAATCGAACCAAATCAAAATACAGAAATACAAGGAATACAAACTTCTTACATTAAATTAGACAATGGTATAGTAATCATTGTTGATGATAAATATGAAAATAATACTTTGGAGATTTTGTATGAAAAAGCTGTCAGACAAACACAAAAAGCTAAACACCCTCAGACTGTAAGTTTAGTATTTTTAAAAGATGGTAAAACATTTTTTAGAAGTGCTGCACAAAATAATAGATGGAAAAGTCAAATGTATATGAGTCTTAAAGATTATTCGGATGAAGAGATAAACAGAATAATTACATTTAGACCAGAAGAGGAATTTGCAAGATCTCAAAACAGAGAAAGCAGGTTACAATACTATCAGTTAGAATCAGAAAGGTTAAAAGAGAGTGTTGTCACTTACAAATTCGTCCCTGTAACTTTTGATTATTCACATATACCTTCAAATAAAAGATTTGGACCAATGCAGGTAGAATCAAGGAAATTAAGAATATGGAATCAAACACTCTCACATTCTGGAAAACTAAGATTAGACTTAGATTCTGGATTATTGATTGGGCAATAATTTATTAATATAAAATTACTCTATTCTTTATGGGTCTTAATATAAGAGATATAATTCCTAGAAGAGAAATAGAACCAGAGGAACTAAAAGGAAAAATAATTGCAGTTGATGCATTTAATGCTCTTTATCAGTTTTTAAGCTCTATTAGGCAATATGATGGCACTCCTCTGCAGGATTCTAAAGGCAGGGTAACAAGCCATTTGTCAGGTATTTTTTATAGGAATTTTTCCCTGTTAAATGAAGGGATAAAACTAGTTTATGTCTTTGATGGAATTTCCCCTGAACTAAAGTATGAGACAAATAATAAAAGGACTGAAGTAAAAACAAAGGCAGCTGAATTATACAAGGAGGCAAAAGAAAAATCAGATATAGGAGCTATGAGAAAATACAGTCAGCAGACAATCAAGCTAAGTCCAGAAATAATACAAGAAAGTAAAGAGCTTTTGGAAGCTATGGGGATATCAGTCATCCAGGCTCCAAGTGAAGGAGAAGCTCAGGCCTCATATATGGCCAGAAACAATCAAGTTTATGCAGTTGCTTCTCAGGATTATGACTGTTTGCTTTTTGGTTCTCCAAGAATAATTCAAAATTTAACTCTTGCTAAAAAAAGAAAAACAGTTTCAGGATATATTGAAATAAAACCTGAAATGATAGAACTCGATCGTGTACTAAATCACCTTCAAATAGACCATGATCAAATGATATGTCTTGGAATAATTACAGGAACAGATTACAATCCAGGAGGAATATTTAAAATGGGCCAGAAAAAAGCTCTTCAGGCAGTTCAAAAATTCAAGCAACCTGCAATTATATTCAAGCAATTCCCTGAAATAAACTTTGATTGGAAGAAAATATTTGAAATGTTTAAAAAACCAGAAGTAAATAAAATAAATGAAATAAAATTCCCAAAGTTTAATCCTGAAAAGATAAAGGAGATTTTGTTAGACAGAGAATTTTCTGAAGACCGTATAGACAACCAGATTAAAAAGTATTTTGAATTAAAGGAAAAAAAGAAGCAGAAAGGTCTGGGGGATTTTACTTAACAATTTAATCTGATACATTAATAGAGTTTTCAATAGCATATTTGCAGGAATTCGTATTTAAACCAAGACTTAAAAGAAGTCCCATTAAATCAGAATTGTTATAATTACAAGCATTAAATAAAACAAATTTTACTTTATATTTATTAATCAATTTGATATTTTGTATAACTCTTGAAAAATAATCTTTTAAGTCTGCTGATTTTAATATACTTTCCAAATCAAAAGCAATAATAATGCTTTTCTCATTTGTGAGATTGCATAAAACCTGATTTAAACCAGAATCCCTCTGTTTTAATCTAGTATTTCTTCCACTCTCTGAAAAACTAGAGAATAACAAATAAGAAACTTTTTTATTTTCAACAATCTTTCTATTAAAGTCATCGCTTTTAGCAATAACAGCTATTTTCACTGTTTTTTTGCTATTAAATGCTTTTTCAATTTTATTTCTTGCTTCTCCAAGACTGGATGAATCAATTACCAGACATTCCATATATTGTAGTTCCTGTAAATTTCTTACCACTAATAGCTTTATCAAGATTATTTAAATTGTTCCCCACAATAACTGTCTTAATTTTACTATCTTTTATTATTTTTGCTGCAGTCTGGTCTAAAACAAAATGCTGACCTGGTTTAAATTTAAGTCTATTAGCCATTTTGTCAAATTCATTCCATGAAATTTCACCAATAAACTTAGCATCTTTATGTTCAAGAGGATTTTTGTTAAACAAGCCATTTATATTTGTTATATTAATAAACATACCATTAAAATGTCTGGCTATTTGAGCAGCTGTTGCATCGCTTGTCTGTCTAGGCTTATACTCTAAAGCCCCGCAAAAAACAACATTCTTTTTTTCAATCAGTTTACCAAGTTGGCTGATGCTATGTGGAATTCCATCTTCACTATCCTCATTAAAAAAATAGCTCATAAATCTTGCATTATGTCTTGTTATAGAAATCCCTGCATAGCTCTGTAATTTATCACTCTTGCCAGCTTTTTTCAATCCTTCAATATACATCCTTGAAACACTCCCTCCTCCACACACAATAATAAACTTCTTTGTCTTAGAATGTTTTAAAATAATTTTTTTAAATCTCTCAAGAAACTTATTATTTATAGAATTATTTTTTATAATCTGACTACCACCAAGACTTATAACAATTACCTCTTTTTCCATATATAAGAAAGTAAAAAAGAATATTTAAATATAACTTAAAAAGTTAATATAAAAATTAAATATAAAAATAGTATAAATCTAAAATAGGAGAAATAAATTAAGATAACTAATTCAGCCTTGTAAGTAATTCTCTCTTAATAGTTTCCTTTTTAATATTAGAGATTTTAAAAAGAAATTTTTCAATCATTCTTTCTGACACAGTAAAAATATAATTAATTTTTATCACACTATCAGCTATAAGCCCTTCTTCTTTTGATAATTTAATTCCTCTCATGTAAGGGTTACTTGTAATAACTGCACATATAACATTTCCATATTCTTCAAACAAAACTAAAGCTGGTCTCTTCTTAATTTCAAAAGTATCTGAAAATTGGACTTTTGTAATTATGATATCGCCAAAATTATACTTTTTCCCATATTTCGTCATATTTATTATCCCAAATCTCTTTTATTTTCTCTTTTTGGATTTCATGAAGAAACTTATCATATTGATCTTTTTTCTTTGAAGATATAAACGTAATAGCCATTCTTTCAATTATTTCATTATATGTTTCTCTAGGGTATTCTTTTGCTTTTTTTAATAATTCAATTACCCTTTTATCTAATAAAATTGTTGATTGTTCTGACATTTTATATAACAC
>DATDSF010000025.1:0-4624 GCA_035291345.1 Candidatus Nanoarchaeia archaeon | reverse complement strand
CCTCCTCCGCCTCCTAAAGGGGGAAACTCGTAGTTTAGCATCAAAATTCGTTTTTTTGTTTTCATTTTACAATTCCATTCCTGCATTTATTTGGTATTCGAGAATTTTATTCAGGTATCTTCTTGCCTGATCACATAAAAGTTCTGTTTTTTTTCCTATTTCTATAGTCTTGCTTCTTATTAAGGGGTCAGGTTCTTTTTCACCCTGTTCCAAAAGTAGTTTCTTCAATCCTAACAGGTGATCATATTTGGCAAATACCTCATCATAGTGATTTTCCGGCAGACTGCTTATATCAATTATTTCAATTACTCTGGTTACATGCTCATAGATCCTATCTATTTCATCTGAGAGTTCTTGATAATTATCTGAAGCATCATTTGTTTTCATTTTTTATTTAATTGAATTATTTAATTGCTAATTAACCTGTATTTACATTACCTTTGAGGTAGTTGCATTAACTTATTGCTATTTTACTTTAGAATAGCTATTTTATGTCTTTTTTAAAGGTTGCTGTTTTTAGTTATTTTTGCTTAATTTTAGTGGTGACAGGAAGGAAGCTCACAAAGTTTTATAATTACATTTTCCTTTGAATGCTATGGAAAGTGGAGAAATTGATATTCCATTAACAAAAGAAGAGGAAGAAGAAAAGATAGATTTTCTTAAAAAAAGAAAATTTTCAGATTTTAGGATTCATCCATATTATAATCGTGATAGTTATATTAAACATATTGTTGAACTTGATATAATTAAAGATATTTATCCACAATTTGATAAAATAATTGGTGTTTTTAAAAGACCAGCAAATAAGGGATATAAATATTCTTTTATTTATAAGATAGAAGATGTTAAGTCTTTAGTCTTATGCTTTTATTTAGATGAAACACCACCTAAGTTTTTCAATGCCTATTTTGATTATACAAAACAAGATAAGAAGTTGAGAAAGAAAGTTGAGAAATGGATGAAAAGAGAATCTAAAGGGCAATAGGAACTCTAATTGTTTCTTGTGGAATCACAAATTGAAAAGTATGTTCTTTTAGTTGTGTTGCTAACGCTATTCCCAAAGTTAACATATTTCCTATTCTCATTACTTGAATTTTAGCTAACTTTAAATTATTTAGCTGCTCAGATGGAAAATTAAACAATTTAGAAGCACAATCTATTTCTACTCCTAAAACTTTTCCACTTTCTCCTACATCAATAACAATGTTCTCAAAAACTAAATTCCCAATTACTTTCTCTTTCTCAAAATTATTATGAATATATAAAATATCTAAATCTTCTTCATATTCGTATTCTTTCATATTACCTATAATGAGCTTTTCTTTTTAAACTTTACTTAGTTCCGATAATTAAGCATCAAAATTCATTTTTTATTTAATTGGATTTTTTAATTGGATTTTTGATTGATTTTGACTTTATAGGTAATATAACTCAATGTTTTAATTTAATTTTATTATTGATTGATTTTTGATTGATTTTATTTGCCTTGTTTTATGGACAGTTGCATTAACTTATTGCTATTTTACTTTAGAATAGCTACTTTATGTCTTTTTTAAAGGTTGCTGTTTTTAGTTATTTTTGCTTAATTTTAGTGGTGACAAACTTGGAATTGGAAAGAAACTTTATGGTCTTCTAAGTTACTATATGGTTTCCAAAAGATTTATATAGTACTTTAAGTTACCATAGTTATGAAAAAAATAAACAAGGTAGAAGCTATAGAATTAGGTGATGCTTATAATAAAATTATGCAGTGGTTTTTTGCATATCCCACTATACCAATAACTCTAACAGAACTTGCTAAAGAAGTCTCTGTATCGAAAAAAAGTGCAAGTGCTGTAGTATTCCAATTAATAGAAGAGGGTTTTTTAGTTAAAGAAGAAATTGGAAAAAGCTGGAGAATCTCAAGTAACCCTAAGCATATTTATAATTTCACCCGAAAAATAGGATATAATTTATTGCTAATTTATAACTTATTATATGAGCAGGGGATTATTAATGAAATTCATAGTCTCTCTGGAAATTCAAAGGCAATAATATTATTTGGGAGTTATAGAAAGGGGGATGATAATGAAAAGAGCGATATAGACTTAGCAGTTGAGGTTTCCGGCAATCAAGAACAGAAAATAATTAAAATCGGTGAAATCGAAAAATTTGGGTATCGAAAAAAAGTGCCAATAAATCTTCACCTTTTTTCAAGGAACAAAATTGATATAAATTTGTTTTCAAATATTGCAAATGGAGTCATTCTAGATGGTTTTCTAGAGGTAAAAAAATGAGATATAAAAGACCAGATAGCAAAAATGCAATCAGCTTAATGGAAAGTTCAAAAAAGGAAATGGAATTTACTCTTTCACTTGAAGTATCTGAGAATTCAGGCTCTACCATTATAAGAAATATCTACGAGAGTTTAAGAATGTTAGGAGATGCTTTATTAGTAAAAAGAGGTATTCAATCAAAAGATCATATTGAGCCAATAAATGAACTACTAAAACTTAAAGTTAATACTACAAGATCTTTAAATTTAATAGAAAATTTAAGGATATTAAGACATAACATTAACTATTACGGCTATAGTCCAAATGTGGAAGAGGTTAAAGATTTTTTGTCTTTTATAAAAGATAATTTTAAAATTATTTATAATGCTGTTTTAAAAGAAATAGAAAAATAATATTTTTGTTGTAACTTTCTTGTTTAACTATATATTACATCTCTGATGTAATACCTTTTCTCATATGGTGAGTTGTTCAACTGTTGCTTTAGTAATAAGTCAATTGTTATTCCAAAGCTGAAGAAGATTACTCCCATAAGTATAAGAAAGAAACCTAGTGAGAAGAAAGCATTATCGCTAAGGTCTACATTTTGGAATATTCTTTGATAGAACATTATAATCTCCATAATTACTCCTAAAAATAAGGAGATTAGACTTAGCTGTCCGAAAATGTGCAAAGGTCTCTGGTAGTATTTTTGTATAAACCAGATGTAAATAAGGTCTATGAATCCTCTAACTGCTTTTGAATATCCGTATTTTGTTGTTCCTGCAAATCTCGGTCTATGGTTAACAACTAGCTCATCAACTCTGAAACCTTTCCATCTTAAAAGAGAAATAATATAACGATGCATTTCTCCGCCAATGTCAAGACTTTTTACAGCTTCTTTTCTATATACTCTTAAAGTACATCCTGTATCATGAACATTATCTCTTATCAAGACTTTTCTTAATAATCTGCCTATTTTTGTCAAGATTTTTATTCCAGATTTATCCTTTCTGTGTTTTCTCCATCCACAAACAACATCCAAATCATCATCTTTTAGTTTCTTTAACATTGCTGGTATGTCTTTAGGATCATTCTGAAGGTCTGCATCTAAAGAAATAACAATATCTCCCTGGCTTGCTTTAAATCCTGCATCAAGAGCTGTAGCCTGCCCATAATTTCTGTTAAGGTTTATTATTACTGCATTTTTCAGTTTTTTGAGATTATTTAAAGAATTATCCTTTGAACCGTCATTAACATAAATTATCTCATAGCTTCCAAGCTTAGATATTACATCTCTTATTTCTTTGTCTAACTTTTCTATGTTTCCCTCTTCATTATAAATAGGCACGACAACAGAGAATTCGGGCTGTTTCATTTTCAATGACTTTATTGGTATTCTATCCATTACTTCCATTTTAGTTTGTTGTTCTATATAAGATTTTTTAAGTAATGGAGTAGTGACAAATTAACAACTTTATAAACTTTTTGTATTGTGTTAATTTCTTAGTGGTGACAAGAAGAGAAAGTATATAGTAAGTTATATTTTATATATCATAGATAGATGATCTATTTATGTATGAAATTTTTACTGCTAATAGTAAAACAGAAAAAATACTGCATGAACATATTTCTATGAGAAAGGATATAATTAGAAAATTAGATTTGCTTAAGATTGATCCAAAGAAATTTAATGGAGCTCATCCTTTGCATGGAAGATTAAAAGGAAAATGGGCCTGCTGGTTAGGTTCTAATATCAGAATAATCTATTCTATTAATGATGTAGATAAAATTATAATAATAGAAGCTGTTGGAACTCATAAAATATACTGATTTTAATACTTAAATTCTTTTATTTTTCCTTTTTTTATGTTCTTTTCACTTTCAATAATTTGATTAAATACTTCCTTATCACTAACAATTTCTTTCTCTTCTAATTTCTTTATCTTATCCCTAATAGCTTCTCTTATGAATTCTGTTTTAGTCATATAATTATGTTTTTTCATTACTTTTTCTATTGCTCCAAGAAAATTCTTTTCCAATTTTAAACTTACATTTTCCATTACTACTTAATACTACCAAGTAGTATTTAAGGTTATTGGTATTTTAGCATACATTATGAGTAACACTCAGTGAAAGTATGAAAAAGCTTATAAATGGTGTTTTTATAAGTTCTTAATGTTTAAATCCCTAATAAGAAGCAAACACAATGCAAAGATAGCATCTTTTGTGTTCACAGTAGCTATCATTTCTATGCTTTTAGTAGCAGGTCCTGCTAATGCTTTTAACTTAAAACTTGACTTAGACAAAGTAGAGGTTGTTCAGGGTGAAGACCTAAGCTTTGAAGTTACAGCAGAATTAGGAGATTATCA
>DATDSF010000024.1:0-4654 GCA_035291345.1 Candidatus Nanoarchaeia archaeon | reverse complement strand
AATTTCTAAACTTCTCGGAGTCATTTCAACCATCTATAAAACTATCAACATTTCTATTTAAAATTAATTATTATCAAATATACTATATAAAACTCATAATTTTGCACAGTAAATTATGAGACAAAACTGTCCGCTAAGTTTATAATTTAATTTTTTACTACTAAAAACTAAAAAAACCTAATAGAAAGATTTAAAAAGCTTTGCCAATTTGATTTATAAATCTTATCATTAAATCTAAAAACTAAAAACTAAAAATCTAATTACAATGAGTGTTAAAAGATGTCCAGAATGTAACAGCACAGACCTTTTCTACGACGAAGAAAAAGGAGAAGTTATCTGTAATGAATGTGGTCTTCTTATCGAAGAAAAAATGGTTGATACAGGAATTGATCTTTCTGGTAAATTTGATAAATCTGAGAAAAAAGGACGTGGAGGAGCTCCAATGTCAATGCAAAAATTTGATAAAGGACTTACAACAAATGTCGGAGAAATTTCAGATATTTACAAATTAGATACAAAACAAACAAGAAAATTCTTAAGATTGAAAAAATGGCAAGAAAGAGTTTCAACTAGCATAGAAAGAAATCTAAGATTAGCTATGGCAGAACTTAGAAGAGTTTCGTCATATCTTAACTTACCAACAGTAGTTGGGGATGAAGCAGCTAGAATTTACAATTTTGTTCTTCAAAGAGGATATGTTAGGGGAAGATCAATGGAATCTGTTATAGCTGCATGTATATATGCTGCATGTAGATCATATAACATACCAAGAACTCTAGATGAGATTGCTCAGGCATCGGACATGGAAAGGAAAGAAATTGGAAGAACTTATCGTTTTATTATAAGAAAACTAGTAATCAAAGTCACTCCAAGCTCTCCTAATGATTATATTTCAAGATTCTCAAGTATTCTTCATCTTTCACCTAAAACTCAAAATCATGCCCTTAAAATTCTTAAGAAAGCAAATGAAGAAGAGTTAACAAGCGGAAGAGGGCCTGCAGGAATTGCAGCAGCTGCTTTATATGTAGCAGCTCTTCTAAATGATGAGAAAAAAACTCAAAGAGAAGTTGCAGATGTTGCAGGAATAACAGAAGTTACAATAAGAAACCGTTACAAAGAGTTAATAGAAAGACTTGGACTCGAAGATAAAATGAAAATTAATGAGTTAGAAAAGAAAAAAAACAAGTGAATAATAAAGTAAATTCTTACAATTAAAATTTCTTAGTAATCTTAAAATATTAGTGTCACCACTTAAGTAAGGTAACTTACCGAAAGATTTAAATACCACTACATAGTGATGTCATTATCTTAAAATAATGGCAAAATGAAAAAGTTTTCAAAATTATTAACAGTATTAATGGTATCATTTTCTTTAATCTTAGTTTCAGCTTCTTTACCTTTAGTAAGTGCTGAAATTATATGGTCGCTACCAACAGAAGTTCCGTTCTATATTGATGGAAATAATACTTTCCCAAATCAAACACTAATAATCAATATTATAAGTCCTCAGTCTAAAACTTACAAATCAGAAACATTCCCTATGATTGTCCCTTTAAAGGTTGTGACAAATTTAAATGCATCTTGTTACTATTCATTAGACAATTCTAACTGGGTTTCTCTTGGAAAAAATCTTGTTTTTGAAAGAAGTTTAAGTGTAAATAAAGGAAGCCACACACTAACTGTTTGGTGTAGGGCTGGTAACCAAGAATCTGTAAAATCTGTAAACTTTAAATCTATTGATAAAAGTTCTTTCAATAATTCATATACAAAAGATAAACTAGCTGAAGAAGAAGAATATGAAAGAAATCTTAAAACAAATAAATACGGTGAATGGATTTGCATAGATAAAAGATTACAGAGAACAGTAACAATAAACGGGCTTCAGGATGTTGAATATGGTCAGATATGTGGATTTGAACTTGGCGCTAGTGATAGAGAAAAAATAAATCTTAGTATTTTAATAATTATACCCTTAATTTTCTTGATACTTATACTAATAGTAATAACTCTTATTGCATTAGCAATATCTAGAGATTAGAGTTTAAAATAAAATCAGATAATTCTCCTGCATAAACACTTTCTAAATCATAATTTTCTAAAGTTAGCAAATTATCATCTGGCTTTCCCCCAATCTTGTTCCAATTAAGCCTCATATATTGATTTGGTTTATAATCAGGATATTTTTTAGAAAATTTGGAAAAAGTATCTTGTTGCATCTTACCAGCATTAGCATTTGCAAACTGATGTGTAAACTCAATATCAACAACCTTTCCATTATTGTCATAAATTACTTTTGTAACAGCAGCAACATGTGAATTTCCTTCAAAAAACATAACATCACCAGGCTCTAAAGCATTAAAATCAACTTCTACTCCTCCATTATCTCTAATTTTAGATGGTAATTTTCTTGCATCAAAACCTCTTGTACTTCCAAAAAGTTGCTCTAAATCATTATCCTCTAAATTATACACTCCTTGCATAACACATCTAAAATTAGCTCCACATCTACTTGGAGTTTTGTAATATTTTGACTTATATGCCTGTTCTATTGTTCTTTGAATTACATGTTTATCAACCTCTATACTTTTGATTCCACCATATAAATTTCCATAAACACTTATTTCTTTTTCATTATTAAACAAAAAATTAGCTGGTATGTATCCTTTATTCTCGCTTAATGGAAAAATCTCCTGCTCAAAAATTGCTATGTTATTAACAACCATATAATTATATTTCCAATTTCCTAAGATAACATCACCATTACCAGAAATATGATTAAAATTTATTCCATGAACACTGTTACTAAACTCAACTAAAGCTCCTTGAGGTTGTACAACAACATTATCTGGATAAAAATTATGTGTTTTTCCTGATAAGAAATCCTCCCTTAATTTTACAAGAGTATTAACTCCAATCAGCCCATCTTGTTTTAATCCTTTTGATTTTTGATAATTTTTAATCAAAGAATCAATTTGTTTACCATCATAAGTATTTTGAATGTTAAGCATGTTTTTTATTTCTAAAGGAATGTTATTAGAATCAAAATAACCCTTATCTAGAATATCCAATTTAGGAAAACCATACATTGTCGAAAGAGTTTCAGGTCCTATGATTCCATCTATAGCTAAATTATTTTCTTTCTGAAATTTAAGTATTTGTTTTTTAGTATCTTGAGAATAACTTTCTACATTACTACTTACTCCAAAATAATTATTAACCCATCTATAATCTTCTCTACCTAATGGAAGGCTAACAGGATAGCTTAATTCTTTAATATCACTAGATACTCCTAAACTTGAAATATATCTAAAACCCTGTCCATTAATTAAAACGCTCTTTTTATCGTGATCAAAAAATACAAAATTTCCTTCACACTTATATAAGCAAGTATCTTCCCCATAAGAATCAATTACAACTCTATTAATTCTTGTTTTATATCCTTTAGCCACATATACCCCTTCCTTATTGTAAAATAAACTTCCTTCGTTCAGAACATTACCATCTGGAAGCTTAACATCCTTTCCTTTAATTTCAACAAGACCATTACTTATTAAGGGATTTTCTTCTAGTGTTGCTCCTTCAGAAAGTTCCATATCTATTTTGCTTGGTCTTGCAATAACTCCCTTAAGGTATTTGACTTTAGTATTTGCAGGAGCATTTATAATATTGTCATTGAAGTTATACACTCCACCATTCTCATTTACTAAAAATCCAGCTGAAAAAATACTTCCAAATTTATCTATTGAAATATATGAATCTCCTTCATTACTAGGAACAATATTTTCAAAATTTATTTTCTTGCCACTGGATTTTTCTATAATTGAAAAAGCTCCGTTTTCCTTGTTAAATGAAAGTATACTCACTCCGTTATCTGTCTTTTCTATATCTATATTTTTAGCTAAAAAATTTAAATTATCATTGTCAAAAAAAGAACTTATATCAAGTTCAACATTATCCTTCAAACTTACGATTCCACTTTCAATAGTTCCATCTTCATTAAATTTAACTTCTTCTTTTATTTCAGCATCTCCGCTATCAACCAATGGCTTAATCTTATTGTAAAAATTAATAATTTTACCAAGTGAAGGATTACCTTGAGAAATCTGATTTAACAAAGTCTGACTCACAACACTTACTATCTTTTGTGTTGCACATCCAGCAGGATTGCTTACACAAAAAGCAGCATTCACAATACTATTAACAGCCTGTCCTGCAGAAGGATCAATAAAGCTCAATCCTTGTGTTCCAAGACTGGCAATTATGTTTGCAGAAACCAAACCTAAGCAAACTATTAAAATCAAAAAGGTAAAAACAAGTTTAATTTTCATTTTCACTCCTATAAAATTTGTGTGCAAAAGAAAAAATTTCTACCTTATCATTGTTATTTTTGTTTAATTGATAAACAATTACATATTCACTCTCATTTACCCCTTTAGCCTCATTATTACCAATATTCAAATCATTCTCTTCAGCTAATGTAGAAATACAAGATAAGCAAATAGCATTCTCATATTCAAGCTGAATGTCTGTTAGCTCAATTGAAAGAAAATATAATAAAAGATAGTTAGTTTCCTTTTCAACAT
The DNA here is from genome assembly GCA_035291345.1 of Candidatus Nanoarchaeia archaeon. GTDB lineage: Archaea > Nanobdellota > Nanobdellia > Pacearchaeales > GW2011-AR1 > JACPLR01. Next base: position 71 of record DATDSF010000024.1, on the reverse strand, counting down.
TAAATTCTCTTAATAATATCTGTTTCTCTCCTAAATTAATAGAAACTGGAAAATTTAGTTCTATTTTAACT
>DATDSF010000023.1:0-2179 GCA_035291345.1 Candidatus Nanoarchaeia archaeon | reverse complement strand
ATCTCAGTTTCTTTTACAGCAGCTTCTTTTTCTTTTTCTTCAACTTTCTCTTCAGTTTTATCTTCTGGTTTCTCCTCTACTTTTTCCTGCGAAACTAGTTTTTTAGCTTTCTTTATTTTTTCAGCACTTTCTTTTAGTTTTTCATCTCTAGCTATTCTGAACTTCAAAATTTCAGGTATTTCTGCTAGTTTAGCTATTATATTTTCACCCTCTTTTTTTACTTTAACCTTTATTTTTGTTGGAGGATTTTGGATTCCTCTGTGCCATAATTCATGGTTTAACCATCTATCAAGTTTTATTTTTCTTAAATCTCTGTCTTCAACTCTCATATGTTTTGCTATAAACTGCTTTATTGCTTTTACAGCTTTAGGAGTTCTTCTATACCTTGGTACTTTAAGAATTTCTCTCCTTAGGTTTATTATATATTCTCTTTCAACATTATCTTGTTTGTTTTTATTTGCCATTTTATTAGTTTGTTCCTAAAGTTTGAGTTGATAAAACTGCTATTTCTTCTAAATTTTCTTTAACTATTTTTCTCGCATTTTCTTTTCCAGTTATTGATATTTTAGCTTCTCTACTTGACATTTCTATTTCTCCACATAATGTTATCTCTCCTTCTTCTGTAGTAATATGGTACATTTGTATATATGATGACAATCTAGGAGTTCTGGCATCAATAGCTCTATATTTTTCTCTAACATCAGTATCTGCTAAACTTCTAAATATTATTTGAAACTCTTCTCGTTCTAGTTTTCCTATTTCATTACTATCATTTACTTTAGTATATTCTATCATTTTTATCCTAGATGTTTCTTTTTAATTCTTCTTGGTTTAATTTTCAACTTTCTCGTTCTCCAGTTTCTTCTGATTCTTGTTGTAGCAGAAGGGTGAACCTTTTTACCCTGACCATATTTACGAACTATTACCCAAAATGGAGCCCACTTTGTTCGTTTACCTGCTTTGGCTAATTTGATTTTTTTCTGTCTCTGACGTTTTGGTATTGTCATGCTATTTAATTTCCTCCAATAGCTTTTTTCCTTTATCTGTTAATTTTCTACCTTTTAGTTTTCCTTCCTTTATTTTTTCTAGAAGGCCTGCTTTTTCGCTTTGCTGTAATATTAAACGTACTATTTTCCCTCCACCACTTTTTTTCCTTGAAGGTTTTACTCCTCTGTTTTTTTTACCACCATATCTTTTTTTCAGTTTATTAACTCCTAGAGTTCCATTAATATAAATCTGTCTTAGAATACTTGCAGTTCGCTTATGCCAAAAATCAACTTCTTCTATTGGTCTTTCTCTTGCAACAGATGATTTAACTAGGTAAATCCATTCTGGAGCTTCAAGCTCTGGTATTTTCTTAAGTTCTAGTGCAAGTTTGCTGTTAAACTCTCTTGCATCTAATTCATAGATACTCATTTTATTGATTTTAGTTAAGCTCTCTTTTCAGAGATAGAACCATTTTATGGTTTAACTTAATTTTAGGTTGTTGTTATGGTTTATAAATGTTGACTTTCTGTTAGTTCTTCTAATTTTTCTTTATATTCTCTTACTGCAGATAGTAAATGTGATACCATGTTTGATTCTTCTTGAATTCTTGCCTGGGTAATTGCTAATGCTAAGTCATTTATTGTAAGTCCATAGTCTGATAATATATATCTAGCATTTGGGTTAAATGTATCTATTTTAGATGCTATATTTTCCAATCCATGTGTTTCGCCTAATTCTTTTAATACTCCTCTAGGGATGTGGATAATATCTTCTTCGTCTCCAAAATATGCAATATGATCTTCAAAGCTGTGAGGGTTATAACCTATTTTTATTTTACCATCACTATATAAGAATTCTTCAGACATTATTTTTTGTATAGTTGGTTATTATTAAACATTTATACTTTTTAGTATATAATTTATCTCATGGGTTTTCGCCATTTTTTTATAAAAGCTGTGAAGCCAATTATTCTATATGTATAATTTCTACCTAAATTATCAACTATATTTTCAGTAGATTGTTTTATTTTTTCTTTATCCCTTGAAAAATTCTTAAGAAAGACTATTTTTATATTCTGGTGGTTTTTAAAATTAGATTTAAGAGATTCTATAAGGTTTTCAGAAATTCCATTTTTTCCAATTTGAAATGAGTTTATATTTTTCATTTATAAAAACCTCCAGCGGGTTTCTAT
>DATDSF010000022.1:0-7015 GCA_035291345.1 Candidatus Nanoarchaeia archaeon | reverse complement strand
ACGCCCAGACCAAGAATCGAACTTGGAAGTCCCCGAAGAGACGCGGATCTTTGCGTTTTTACATCCCTTAAGGAAGGTGATGCTTTAGGAAACCATTGGTGTCCTAAGCGTAGCAATCCGCTGCAGTACCATTGTGCCATCTGGGCATATTAAAAATATGAGTTTTTGAGTAGTTTTAAGGCTTTTCCTTTTGTATAATGTATAGAAAAGTAGATAATTCTTTTTATACTAGATATATAAAGTAATATTATGGTTTCCAAAAGAGTATTAAAGAAATTCATACCTGAAAAACTAAAAATTCCTAAATCTCATTTTGAAGTTTCTTTTACTAGAGAACTTCCCTCTAGAAATAAAAAAAGACTTGAAAAAGTTGCTAGAGAAGGAGAAGTTTTTTATGATACCAAAGACGGCAGGTTTTACTTAGAGCATGACGGTAAAAATTATCAAATAGAAATAGAAGATGATCAAAAAGTGCCAGATTATATGTTTAATCGTATAAAAGTAGAAGTCGCAGATAAAGTGTTTCCAATAAACAGTCCATACTATAAAACTAAATTTTTCTACTTTAATCCTTTTTCAAGATCATGGATAACTCCTTCAAGACAATCATTGCCAACAGCATATGAAGCAAAGTTGTGGGAGTATTTTTCAGACTTGCTTGGAGTAAGTGTTTCTGAGTTTAATCACACTCATAATAGAAGATTAAAAGAAAAAAACATAAGACGTCTTGCAAGATCTATCACAAATAAAATAGCTAGAAATTAATAGCAGAGGCGGGATTTGAACCACGCGACCTCAGGGTTATGGGCCCTTCGCATTTCTAACTTATTCATTTAAAAATTCTGCGAGCACTCCAGGCTGCTCTACTCTGCTATATTGCCTGGAATTCTAAACCATAAGGTTGTCAAATCCCTAATAAACTCAAATTTAAAATGCTTATAAACCTTTCTTAAGGAAAGGATTCATTCTTTCTAAATAATTATCATTTGAACTACCTACAATTGTAAACCATTTATTTAATTCATTTTTTCCACTTATTCTAACCCTAATTTCCCCTTTATCTAAATTTTGTACAGTATAATTAAAATTTAGTTTTTTTATTATTTCTAAAAATTGTTGCTGAGCAGGAGAAGGACATATTTTAATCTCTATTCGAGGATAGATAATACCATTATTATTAAATATTGTAACACTTCCATCAGTATCAAATAACCCTCTTAGGATAAATGGGTATAATTTCTCTTTCATATAATTTTTAGGTATCTCCATGCTATTCCACTTTGGTGAAATTTTAAGTCCAATAGTTTTAGTTATATATTCAAATTTATCTCTCCTAAATGTTCTGATATCTGCAGTGTTTTCATTCTTTTTTAAGCAGATTTTTGGTTCCACATTAAGTACATCTTTCATCAAGTTTGATACATATCTAATATATTTTTTATTTCTAGAATCAAGAGTAACTTTGACAACATATTGTTTTTTTATTTTATTACCAGCCTTAGTGTTATAAATACCAATAGAACCATCACCTAGCATTACTCCTATAAATTCAGCTATTTGTTTCTCTTTTCTCACACTTATTCTTATTCTTTAAATTTTTTAAACGCTCTTAAATGATTGGATATTTCTAGTATTATAATTCTTATAAACCATCATTTATCTATATAGAAATGAAGAAAAGAGTGAACGATGTTAATGGATCAAATGGAAGAGGCTCAAGAGTTTCTATCAGTTTAAGATCTTCTTATAGGTATTCTCCATCATGTACTCTAGCTGAAAAAAGAATAGATATACTCTATAATAATCAGGCAGACTTATTTCAAGAAGAACCTTACGGGCTTAAAAGCATAAAAACGTTTAGTGGACAATTTTTTGAATATCTAACTGGTGCAAGAGTTGGAGGTTACATGCATAATGGAAGAGTTACAGATATGGGTGCTGAACGAGGAGGAATACAGCCAGATATCGCAGATTATAAATTAGAAAGTTATAAAGAAGTTAAATCAAATGTAACTGGCGGACAATTAAAATTATTAAGAGAACAACTTGAGAAAATGACTCTTTGGCATTTAGCAGGATATCCAGATAAACTCCCAAAATTTGACTGGGTATTTTATAGACATAATATAATGAGAATGGTTGCTAGAGAATTAAGCGAAGGTCAATTTTTAGATGAAGCAAGGAAATCAGTTTTATACTGTGTTCAGGTTCCATTCTCAGTCCCAATGCAATTATTTCTGCACTCTGATAGAACACCCAATTATGTAAAAAGAGAGTATCATTATGGTAATGCATCTGGAAATAGAGGATATGCTAACTATCATATAATCTCTATCTCCTCACAATTCTTAGACCATTTAGTTACAGTGCCTCAAGAAACAATTACAGCTTTAGGTTTAAATCCTGATGATTTTAAAATTGAAAAAAGAAAAGTTAAAGGATTAAAAGTAAATGGAAAATTAATTCATTGGTTTCCATTATTAACTGTCGAATATAAAGATGAGGGCTATAGAAATTGGTTTGAAACAGAAAAGCCTTTATTAGAAGAATTTGTAGCAAGTTCTCAAGTACAAGTTAGTTCAAGACTTCCGATTTTGTCTCCAGAAGATAAAAGATTTGGTAATGGAGATTATCTACCAGAGTCTCAACAAGAATTAACAGAATTACTAAACTCTTCTCAAGACAATACACAATTTCCAATTTCTCAAATAACTAATAATGGTGAAACAATGCCTGAAGAAGATGAAGAATGGACATTTTAATAGATAAACTTTTATACTAACCATTCTAATAATTATGAATGGAAGGAAAACAGTTAGTAAAACTCAATCTGTTTTTAATAATATTTTTAGGGATTTTGTATAGTATAATGACTTATTTAGTCTTGTTCTCTAGTAAATTTAATAATTTTCTTTATCCATATATCAAATTACAATTAGATATTGATGTGATAGGATTTATTTCAGCTCCATTTTTTATATTTGTTATAATTAATTTCTTTATTCTATTGTATATACTAATAAAAAAATATGAAATAAACTCTCAAATGGTTAAAGCATCTAAATTCAACCTAATTATTTTAATTATTCATCCAATTGGTACATTATTTGTAAGTTATTATTTAGCTACATTTGGTAACAGCTCAAATCTTGATGGTTTAAGAGCTATACCATTCATATTCTTACTGCTATTATTTTTGATAATATCATCAATAGTAATTAGTATTATCTTAATAATCGGATTACTTAAAGAGAGAAAGAGAAAAACAAACTTTTTATACTAACTTCCTTTCACTATTCTATGCTGATTTTAGGAATTGATGATGCTGGCAGAGGACCTGTTATTGGCCCTATGCTTTTGGCAGGAGTTTTAGTTGATAGTGAAATTGAAAAAGAATTCATAAAAATGGGAATTAAAGATTCTAAGACAATATTGCCAAGAAAGAGAAGTATGTTAGCAGAAGAAATAAAAAATAAAGCTATTAATGTTGAACATGTAATTATTTCTGTAGGGGAAATTGATGGCAAGGACAATGATAATCTAAATTTAAATGAAAGAGAAGCTGTTGCTTCTGCAATGATAATAAATAAAATAAATCAGGCAGTTAAGGGTAAAGAAGCTATAAAAGTAATAATTGACTGCCCTTCTGTAAACATTCCTGCATGGAAGGCCTATCTTGAAAAATTCCTAGTTGGCAAGGCAAATCTTAAAATTATTTGTGAGCATAAAGCAGATGCCCATCATATTTCTGTTTCAGCTGCAAGCATAATAGCTAAAACAATAAGAGATTCTGAAATAGATAAACTAAAAAAATCTTTAGGTGTTGATTTTGGTTCAGGTTACTCAAGTGACCCTGCAACAAGAAAATTCATTTATGAACACTATGATGAATACAAAAACAAAAATCTTTTCAGAGAGTCTTGGGGCACAATAAAAAAACACAAAGCTCACGGAAAACAGAAAACTCTTTTTGATAAATAATTAAGCCTTTAAATCAAGTCTCTCACCAGTCCTATTATGCTCCATAGTAGGGTGATAAGACTTACTAATAGCTTTAACAGTACTGTCTAAATCAATAACCTTAACACCATCAATTTCCAGAATATCTTCAGGTGTTGTATTAGGTTTAGGAATTAAAGCCTCTCCATATATAGTTACAGCAATTGGGTAAACTACATGATTTGGTTCTTGGAAAGTTACATTAATTCTGCCAGATATCATGAAAAATACATAAAATCACTATTTAAAAACCTTCCCTATAATTTTAAACATAAAAATAATTGATTTTTGTGGCTTAAAAGTTGTTAAACAACTTTTAAAAATGATATAATCCTCTTCATCTCAATGAAAAAGGAGGGAATTAATTATAGGTTCTTTGCGTTATGAGTTTTATAAAAAAATTAGTAATACAGGGATTTAAAAGTTTTGCTTCAAGAACAGAAATTCCTTTTGATAAAGGAATTAACGTAATTATAGGTCCAAATGGTAGTGGTAAATCCAATGTTTCAGATGCATTATGTTTTGTTTTAGGAAGACTAAGCATAAAAAGTATGAGGGCTGCAAAAGCATCTAATCTTCTTTTTCAGGGAAGTCATGAAAGAAAACCAGCTCATGAAGCATCTGTAGAAATTATTTTTGATAACCATGATAAAACATTTAACATAGATGCAGGGGAAATATCAATAAAACGTTTAGTGAGGAAAAATGGACTTAGTATATATAAAATAAATGATGAGACAAAAACAAGACAAGAGATTATTGAATTGTTAGCTCAAGCAGGTATTGATCCTAATGGATTTAATATAGTTCTTCAGGGAGAAATCGCAAGGTTAATTAAAATGCGTCCTGAAGAAAGAAGAGAAATAATAGAAGAAGTTGCAGGAATATCAATATATGAAGCCAGAAAGCAGAAATCACTTTCAGAAATTGAAAAAACAGAGCAGAAACTAAAAGAAGTAGGATCTGTTTTAAGGGAAAGAACAGCATATCTAAGAAATCTTGAACAGGAAAGAAAACAGGCTTTGAAATTCAAGGAACTGGAACTTTTAATAAAACAATGCAAGGCAAGTATTCTTAAAAAAAATATTGACGAAAAATCAAAAGAAATTTCAGAAATTGAAAAAAATATAGAAAAAGACAAAAAATATAAAGAAAACATAAAAAAACAGACAGAACAAGTTAACTCTGAAATTTCACAATTAGAAAACAGAATAAATGAGATTAACCAGTATATACAGAAAACAACAGGTTTGGAGCGCGAAACTCTTAATGAAGAGCTGACTGACTTAAATGTTAAGATTGCTTCAGAATCAGCAAGAAAAGAGAATTTTGAAAAAAGACTTTCAGATAATAAAATACGTAAAAATGAATTAGAACGAAATCTTAAGGACCTTGAACAGGAATTGGAAGATTTGAGAAAATCAAGTAACTCTCCACTACACTCAAAAAGGCAGGATGATATTAAAAAAAAGAAACAAGAACTGGAAAAAATATCAGATGAGCGTGAAAAAGTTCTTTCTCTGGGTACAGAACTGAATTCTATAAAAAACAGAATTAAAGACAAGGCAAAATTACATGAAAAAGTAGAGTCAGAGTCAAAAATTTTATACAATCAGATAAAAATACTGTCAGAAAACTTAGAATCAGATACTATGGAAGAATGCAGATTGGAAATTTCCAAAATTGAAAGCCATATAAATGAATATGAAACAAATATTTCCCAGATATTATTAAAAAAGCTTGATATAGAAAAATTACTTTCTGTTTATGAAAATGATAAGCTAAAGAATTTAAAATTAAAGGAAAAAATGCCAAACGCAGACACCTGTCCTTTATGCCAGGTAAAATTAACTAAAGAACATATTTCTCATGTTCTTTCACTCGCTGATGTAAGAGTTAAAAAAGCAACAGAAAAAATAAACATCTTACAGGAAAAAATAATACACTACAATCAGAAGATTTCTGAAGTAGAATCAAACATCAAAGAGCTTAAACTTAAGTTGCCTCAGAAACAGACAGAGCTGATTAAACTTAATAATATTGAAGAGAAAAAACTAATTCTTAAGAAGTTAATAGTAGACAAGGATTCAATTAAAAAAGAAATTTCAGATCTTGAAAATTCTATTAAAAATCTTGAAAGAAAAGTGCAGGATAAGGATATAATTGAAGAAAAATACGAACGTTTACTATTTGAAATCCAGGAAATATCATCAAGAACAGAGGAAAATCTTGATACAAGTGTTTTATACAAGGAAAGGGAACTTGAGAGTATAAGAAATGTAATAAAAAACATTATTAGAGACCAGACAGAAATAGAAAATGAAATAAAATCTATTTTCTCAGAACTAAAAGAAAATCAGAAAAAGCTTACAGAAAAAGAGAGATTATCAAAAGAACTCTCAAACAAATTTAACAAGCTGTTTGATGAAAGATCTGCTATTCAGGACAAGATAAAAAACAAAAATATAATGCTTGTAAATCATCAGAATGGTTTAAGCAGAATAGATGATGTTATAAACAATCTTAAAATTAACATAGCTGGTATTTCAGCTTCAAGAGAGTCTTTTGAATTTGAATTTAAGGAGTTTCACGGAGTTGAATTGTTGCAGGGAAGTAAACAATCTCTTGATGAAAGACTTGAGAAATCTGAAAAATCTCTTTCTGAAATTGGAAATGTTAACATGAGAGCTCTGGAAACATATGATGCAATAAAAGAAGAGTATGACAAAATAGCTGAGAAAGCAGCTCAACTTGAAAGTGAAAGAGATCAGATACTTAAAGTAATAGAAGAAATTGATATAAAAAAGAAAAAAACTTTCATAAAAACATTTAATGCAATTAACGAGTTATTTACAAGAAATTTTTCCCAGTTAAGTGTTAAAGGAAGAGCATTTTTAGAAATTGAAAATCCGGAAGATATTTTTGAAGGAGGAGTAAACATCACTATAAAAGTGGCTAAAGGCAAGTATTTTGACGTTACTTCTCTATCAGGAGGAGAACAGACTTTAGTAGCTCT
>DATDSF010000021.1:0-3241 GCA_035291345.1 Candidatus Nanoarchaeia archaeon | reverse complement strand
GCCATCTCTTAAGTCTCCAGTATTAGCAACTTTCAGTTTATCATTTCCATAGTAAATTATAGGCTTGCCCAAATTATCATTACCACTTAAAGCAATTCCTCTTCTCTTATTCCCATTTGCAGAAGATTTTGTAAATTCTACAATAGTTTTTCTTCCCTGTTTATTAGAAGTTTTAATCCAAGCGCTTACTGTAAATCTGTTTATGTCTAAATTAACTGTTGAACTATCAACATACTGATCATCAGACCCATCAAAATTATATGCATTTGATATTTTTCCATTTGTAAAAGTAGGACAAGCAACTCCAGTACATCCTAAATTGTTTCCATATCCACTCTGATCATTTGAATTACTATCAAAAGAATAATAAGCAATTAATCCAGTTGTTGATGGGCTTAACTGAACTTGAGCCTTTCCACTTAGTTTATTTAAAAAATCATTTATTGAAAATGCATAAATACCAGTTGATATAAGAAGTATACTAACTACAAATAAAACTAAAATTAAACCAACCTTTTTTTTCATCTTAATAAAAATTATTTATTAATACTATCAAATGAAAAAGCTAGTTTATAAACTTTTATGAAAAAATTAGTTCCTTGATTTCTTTGAACTAGAAGTAAGTCCTCTGAAAACTCTTTTTCTATTTGCTCTTTCAGATAAGAATTTGAAATTTTTATCATTTTTTATTTCAGGTCTGAAAGGATCAATTAAAATAACTTCAAAAAAATAATGTAATCCATCCTTACCTATCCAATAAGAATTCAACACTTCAAGATTTTTAAATTTCCTAGCAGCTCTTTGTTCAGCAACACTCTGATAACTCATAGCAAGAGTTTTTCTTATAGTTAATGTTCTTCCTTTTTTTCTTGCTTTAGTAGGTCTTGCCCTTTTTCTTCCTCCTCTTTTAATCCTTACTCTAACAACAATTACTCCTTTCTTGTCTTTATATCCAAGATTTCTAGCTCTGTCTAATCTCAATGGTTTATCAACTAGAACTATAGTTTCTCCTTCTCTCCACCCAATCATTCTATCTCTCAAAGTCTTAATATCTGGTTTTTTCCAACTTTGTTTAATATAATGATACATTCCTTTTGTCATTTTTAATCAATATCTAAATTATCATAAAAAATTCGCTTAAAAACCTTTCTATTTATATTTAAACACAAACCCTCGCTAAATCAGACAAGTCATTTTTACGCAATTCTGCAAAAAATGCTCTGTCAACTAATCTTGTCCTTTTCCCATCATCAAACTTCTCTCCAATTCTTGTTGCACTCCCTAAATCAACAACCCAAGGCATCCCATTAAAGTCTACTATTACATTTCCAGGCCAAGCAAGATCAAGTCCAGCATACCCTTTTTCATGTAATGATAAAACTAAATTTTTTAAATCTAAAGAATTCTCTGTTTTTATTTTTCTTCTGTCAACTAATTCATATCCAGGAACATATACTTTTATAAGAAATAAAGGACTATAAGATCTCGGGCATTTTTTATCACAAGTCTCACTAAAATTGCAACAATCAGAATAGTAAACATCTTTAGAAACTGCTGGAAATCCTCTTAATAATTTTAAAACCTCGTATTCTCTTCTAATTGAAGCAACATCTTTTTTATCTAAAACAACTTTAGGGGTAAAATCTGTTACATTTGGAAATTTAAATACAAACTTCTCTCCACTTTTTTCAGCTAAAAAACAGACAGATGAAGAATACCCATTATCAGATAGTTGATCTATAAGTTCATATTTCATTAATTTAATTGTTCCTTCATAAAAATCCATTTAAGAACATAGAAAGAGAATTTAAAAATCTGCTGATAAAAAGCCTTATAAATGAAACTCTGTTAAAAAAGTTGTATGAGGCTGTAGCTCAGCCTGGTAGAGCACTGCTCTGATAAGGCAGGGGTCCCAAGTTCAAATCCTGGCAGCCTCATTCATATTTAAGCCAGGATTTTTCAAATACTTCAATTCATAAGAATTGAATGTCGCCAAAATTATATCATAATTTTTAGCGCCTGGCAGCCTCATATTATTTTAATAAATTATATCTAATTAAAGGGAAGTTTCATAAAAGAAACCGTAGGTGTCTTTTATTGAGAATCAAATTCTAAAACTAGCTTATTATCCTTAAATCCATAACCTTGTAATGGATAATTAACATTCAAATCTTTAATATAAACTTCTTTATTTGAAATTGCTTTAATCTCAACCATATTTTGAATTACATTTATGTTAATATCTTCAAGAGAATTTACTCTAGGTAGATTAATTTCATAAACTATTTTATCAGAAAGTCTTCTAACACTTGCTTCAGGTTCTTTTCTCGGAAGCCCTCTAATTTTTGACAGTCTGTCCAAATCAACTCTTGGAAGTTTTATCTGTCTAACTTCCCGGGCTTTAGGATTTAAATTTACACTATTTTTATCACCAAAAGTTTTTATTTTAATTGGACCTGTTCCAGATGTTTCTATACTAATGCTAAATCCACTAACTGGTTTTTTCTTTTTGCTTTTATTTTCAGTTTTAACTTCTTTATCAAGTTCAGTTATCTGTTTATTTAATTCATTAATTAATGGCCCAAGTAAAGAATTAAAACCATTAGGTAGCATAAAACCCTCTTCAAGAATATCACTCTTTCCAAGAAATCCATAATCTCCATTATTTTTAAACTTACTAGGTTTATCAATCAGATTAGACCCGCAAAAAGGACAAAACTCATAGTTCTTCTTTATTTTTTTATTGCAATGTGAACACTTTTTGCCAAAACTGTTTATCATAAAAATAACAACTAAAATAACTTTAAAAAGCTTGTGAATATATACTATAAAAAGGAAAGTTTGATAAAGAAAACATTGGTTGTCTTTATATGGCTAAAAAATTTTACATAACAACACCAGTCTACTACCCTAATGACATTCCACACATAGGGCATGCATATACAACTATAGCGGCAGATGTCTTAGCTAGATGGCATAAATTACTTGGAGAAGATGTTTTCTTTTTAACAGGAACAGATGAACATGGCAAAAAAATAGAGAATACAGCTCATAAAAATAACAAAAAACCAAAAGAATTTGTAAATGAACTTATTCCTAAGTTTAAAGATGCCTGGAAAAAATTAGGAATAAATTATGATAGATTCATCAGAACAACAGACCAAGATCATAAAAAAACTGTTCAAGACCTGCTTAAAATAGTGCATAAAAAAGGAGATATCTATCTTGGGGAATATGAGGG
>DATDSF010000020.1:0-61439 GCA_035291345.1 Candidatus Nanoarchaeia archaeon | reverse complement strand
GGTGCTTCAGTTGATGAAGGCAAGATAAAAGTTCTTGTTGCAAGTTTGAATGGTGTGGACATTGACAAAGAACTAGAAAGTGCTAGTTTAATGGCAGCAGCTCCAGCAGCTGGTTCACATGCAGGTGCAGCAGAGGCTAAGAAAGAAGAAAAGAAAGAAGAAAAGGCTTCAGCAGCAGCTGAAGGTTTGTCATCTCTATTTGGTTAATTTTATTTTATTAAAATAGATAAACAGACCTTCTTACAGATAGTAGTTACGCTGAGCCTTTTCAGACTTCTAATTATAATTCTTTTACAAAAAGATTAAAATTAAAATTAAAAACAATTTAATCTCAATATTTAAAAACTAAATTATTCTCAGATAAATGTGCCGCTGTGGGACAATGGTACTCCGCCTGCCTTGAGAGCAGGTTTCCTTCGGGATTTCCCGGTTCGATTCCGGGCGGCGGCGTTCCTTTTTAATTTTGTATAAGTTAATATTTCTAATCTCTTTCTACAATTGGGTGTTTCTGACCTTCTTTTTCTCTTTCTTTTAAGTCCTTAATATTTTGTTTTCTTTCCTTTTCGTACATATCTCTATTTGCACCATATTTTTCAATTAATCTTGCTGTATATTCTCCACCTAAGAAATGTGGAAGAATTACGTAATCTGCTCCTGCGTTATATAATTTAAATGCATCAGTTATTTGTCTTGATGTAACAATTATAACACATTCTTTATTTACACTTCTTATTTTTTTAATTAATAGTAAATTTGTGTCTGTTTCAGGCACAGTTGATAACACAAACTTTGCTCTATGAACTTTAAGCTGATCCAGCAATTCTAAATCATCTATATCCCCATATACGCAAGGTATTTTTCTTTTTGAGAGTTTTTTTATTATTTCCGGATTAAAATCAATAACAATTCCTTTTTTGTTTATCTTATCAAATGCCTGCAGAATTGAAAACCCGATTCTGTTATAACCTAATAAGAAATATTCATAATTTTGATCAATTTTAGTATCTCTTTCAATTATTTTCTTTCTCTCAAATATTCTTAATGGTTTTTCTATTAAAGAGTAAAGTTTTTCGTTGTAAAGAATCATATATGTTGAACCTGCAATTGTTATCATTCCAATAGTTGTTACTAAAGATAAAATATTCAATGGTAAGTGTCCAAGACTGACCCCTAATGCTACGAGGATCATTGAAAATTCACTTATCTGGGCAACAGTTAACCCTGCCATAAAACCTGTTTTTCTGCTATATCCAAAAATTCCCATCAAAACCATTACTATAAGTGGATTTCCTACGAGAATAAATAAAGAAAAAATAATAATTGGCCAAATAAACATACTAATATCCTGAAAAACTATTTGTGAACCAAGAATTATGAAAAATGGAATTATGAAAAAATCCCTGAGAGGTTTTAGTTTTGAGGAGACTTCCTGATAATAAGGGGATACTGATAGCAAAACTCCTGCAATTAAAGCTCCTATTTCTAACGACATGCCCATATAAAAAAACAATGCTGCTATACCAAGACCCCACCCAATGGCAAATATAAATAAAAATTCCTGAGATTTTGAGAAGATCTTGTCTAATCTTGGCAAAATAAAAAGACTTAGTAAAGTTAAGGCAACAGTAATAATAAATCCAAGCCCAAGTGTCTTTCCAATATCCATTAAAGCATTAGAATTATTTGAAAATGAAGATACAACCATTAATATTAAAACAGCAATTAAATCTTGCACTATTAAAAACCCAACTGATATTTTACCATATAGCTTATCAAGATCTTCTTTATCTGAGAGAAGCTTCATTATTATTATTGTACTGCTAAATGTGAGGGCAACAGCGACATATAATGCATACATTGGAGAAAGTCCAAGTAGAATTCCTATGAAGTAACCAACAATAGATGTAAATAAAACCTGTCCAATTCCAGTAATCAAAGAAATTTTACCAACCTCTTTTATAACTCTTGGATTTAAATGAATTCCAACAATAAAAAGTAAAAAAGCTATTCCAAACTGTGAAAAAATTTGAATAGTCTCTGTATTTTTAAGTATGTTAAAAAATATAGGGCCTGATAATAATCCGGTCAATATATATGCTATGATAAGTGGCTGTTTAAGAACTCTCGCTATAAATGAAAGAGCAAGAGCAATAAGTATAAGTAATGTTAGTTGTATAAAAATTTCTTCTGTCATGGTCCACCCTTTATTTTATTTGTATTATTTTATTTTCTTTATAAAAATCAACTGCATCTTTTAGTTTATGTTTTGAACTTGAATATATAGTTATAATACCATCTCCTTTGTTTAATTTTTCCCCAATATGTTTGTATATATATAATCCTGCTTTTTTATCATTTGGTGAACCTGCAACTCTTGCTAAAATATTTATTTTTTTATTATCTATTGATATTACTTTAGAAGTTTTACCAGATTTTATTTCATGGGAAAATTTCCCAGGTTTTAATTCAACCAGCTTTCCATCCTGAGCTTCAACTATTTCCTTAAATTTAGTGAATGCTTTTCCAGAGTTTAAAATCCCTAATGCTAATTTTTCCCCTTGTCCTTTTTTTGATTTACCTGCAAGCTCTAAAATTTGTCCTGATAAAAATAATGATTTATTCCTTAAGTCTGAAGGAGCATCTTTTTCACATTTAAGAATTTTTACTATGTCAATTAATTCCATTACAGGGCCTACACCTCGGCCTATTGGTTCACTTCCATTAGTAATAACACACTTTAGTTTTAAATTAAATCTTTTCCCCATCTCCTCAAACTTTTTTTTAAGGTCAAAAGCTTTATCTTTGTTTACTTTGGCATATTTTCCATACGGAATATCAATAAGAATAAATTTACTCCCAACAGATAATTTTTTAGCCATTATTGACGCTAATAAATTTGGTTCAGGATCTATATTTATTTGACTTTCAACACGAATTATTTTATCATCTGCTGGTGCAAAACCAAGTGATCCTCCCCAAGCTAAACATGCATTTGTCTTGTTTATTATTTTTTTTAGTTCTATCGGAGAAAAATCAACCCTACATATAGCTTCCATTACGTCTGCAGTACCTGCTGCGCTTGTAATTGCCCTAGAAGATGTTTTTGGAAATATTAAACCTGCTGCTGCACAAATTGAAACAACTAAGGGAGTTGTTCTATTTCCAGCAATACCACCTATTGAATGTTTATCAACTATTATTTTTTTATTTAAGTTTAGTTTTTTACCTGTTTTAAAAATAGCTTCAGTCATCCAAACTATTTCATCCATAGACATACCATATTCGTAAATTGCTGATATAAAAAATGCTATTTCTGTTTCTGTTAGTTCATTATTTACTATTGATTTAATTATTGACAAAATTTCCTCTTTCGAGAGTTTGTCGCCCCTTAATTTCTTATTTATTGTCTGTATCACTCTTGGCTTTTTAGCAATATCAACTATTACACTTTCCCCACCATGAATTCCCAAGTACTCTAATATTTCACTTGAAAGAACAATTTCTTTTTTACCAGACATCTGGGAAGAGAAATCTAAGACAGCTACTATCTTTTTTGAATTATATTTAATTAATATCCTATCATTTAAACTGGCTAATAGCGTTTTTGCCGTTTCCTTATTTATTATTGCAATTGGTCTTCCAGCAGATAGTTTATATTTTTTAACTTTTAGTTTCATTAGATCACTCTTTTTTAACACTGTATTCTCTATAGATTTCAAATAAAATTATTAAATAAGCTATAATAAGAGGACCTAAAATTATACCAAATATCCCAAAAACAAGTATCCCTCCTATAAGTGCTATTAATGTTAAAGATGTTGGTATATTAGATCTTTTTGAAACAACTAAAGGGGTGGCTAAATTTTCAAATAAAGTAACAACTAACAAACAATATATTAATAAGAAAATTGCAGAACCAATGCTTCCTGCAAAGAATAAACCTATGACTAATGGGGCCCAGACTATCCATGGCCCTATTAAGGGAATTATACTAACAAACATAGTTATTACAGACAAAAGAATAGCATTATCAAAACCTGCGAAATAATAACCTATTCCTGCAAGAGTTCCAGTTATTATTCCAATGACAACTCTTCCATAAACTACTGAAAATGTTATTTGTTCTGATTTTTGTATAAATTTATTTGTTGTAGCTCTATTAAATGGTAGAGTATCTTTTAGAATATCTATTATTTTTTTCCCATCCCTGAGTCCATAAAAAAATGTAATTAAAACTACAAGTAACTTAAGTGCGAGTGATGGAAGGTCAATTAAAAGAGTTGAGATTTTTGTAAGTGCATTATTTGCAGAGCTTGACAAGAAGTTTGTATAAACTGCTGCAAAATTAGCAGATACTTGAGGTGATGAAAATAAAGGAGGAAATACTCTTTTTAAAAAGCCAAGAGTATCAAATGATTGAATTGTTATATAACTTTGGAATATTTGCTCTATAAGTAAAGGTACTGAAAACCAAAGGATAATAATAAGTAAAGCAATCACTACTGCACATGTTATTAATGCAGAAATTGTCCTGCTTTTTATATATTTTAGTAAAAAACTGTATATTGGGTAAAATGTGTAAGCTAAAATAAGTCCGAAAAGAATTGCTAGAAATAAAGGTTTTATTATCAAAAAGGCAAAAATTAACAAAATTATAATTAATACTCCTGTAATAATCTGTTTAACTGATGTTTCACTTAACATATATATTGAATTGACACTATTATATATAAAGCTTACCAAAATATTTATATATTTGCTTTCTGAAAGTTTATTATGGATAACTTTATCAAGAAAATATTCGACGGAAAGGTCGATAATCTAGTACATATCCAATTTCAAAAATTCAGCAAAGGCGAGTTTAGATATAAAGCTTTGATTAATGTTTCTAAAGTTAAAGATAGATATAATATTTCTACAACTTATGAATTTGCTTCTGATCTCGTAAGAATTGTTGCAAATAAAATACCCTCAGGGAAAAAAGTTAAAGTTAGCGGGGTAGTTGTTTCCACAAGAGATCTTACTGGAGAATTAAAATTTAAAGATAAAAAACAGTTTATGGGCATTAAACAGTATATTATTGAAGATGAGTTTTCAAAAGAAGATATAATTAATTTATGTGATAAATTTCCAAATTCATTTTTAGGGCTTTCATTTTCAGTCGATAATACAGAATTAAAAATAAAGGCCAAAGCTCCAAAATCAGCTAAACCAAATACTGGAGATAAAAAGCCAACTCCTGATTTCTGTAAAATTAAATCTTCTGACTTAGGCTTGGTTAAAAATTTATTGTTTGATATAACTGATTTTAAGAAGGTTGAGATAAATCACACATTTATAATTAACGATATAATCGTGCCAAAATTGGAAAAAGATCCTGCTAAAATGAGAGAAATGGCTATAAGAAAGGGAAAAATCATAAGAGAAATCAGTCTTGATGGAAATATTTCTAAAAAAGAGTCTGCTTTTCAGGCCTAACTATTTTTACCGAGGTTAAAGCAAACCTAGAAAGCAAAAAGCTTAAAGTAGAAAGCAAAAAGAATAACTTTATAAAGCATTTTTTTCTGAATAAAATAGGTGGAATGATGGTAATCTTTACCAGTATACTAAACTATGGCAAAACTATCAAGACCCAGAAGGGGCAGCCTGCAATATTGGCCCAGAAAGAGAGTTAAAGAGCTATTGCCTAGTGTAAACTGGACTGGAATTCTAGAGAATAATAAAGATAAAAAATTATTAGGATTTATTGGATACAAAGTTGGAATGGCAAGTGTTTATGTAAAAGATAACACTGCAGATTCTATGACTAAAAATAAGAAAATTTCTATCCCTATAACTATATTAGAATGTCCACCTGTTAAAATTCTTTCTGTTAGATTTTATAAAAATAAGAGACTCTTTAGCGAGGTTGTTTCTCAAAACCTTGATAAAGAACTTAAAAGAGTGTTAAAAATTCCAAAAAAATATAAAAAAATTGATGATGTTAAAAATTCTGATTATGATGATATTAAAGTTATTGTTTATTCACTTGTTAAAAAAACTAAACTTAAAAAAACTCCAGACTTATTGGAAATTGCTCTTGGAGGAAGTTTAGAAGAAAAAATTAATTTTGTTAAAGACCATCTTGGTAAAGATATTAAAGTTATAGATGTATTTTCTAAAATGCAACTTGTAGATATAAGAGGAGTTACAAAAGGGAAAGGGCTACAGGGAGCAGTAAAAAGATATGGGATTGGTTTAAAATCACATAAAGCTGAAAAAGGTAGAAGAAGATCAGGTAGTTTAGGTCCATGGCATCCTGCAAGAGTAACGTTCAGAGTACCTCAAGCAGGTCAGCTAGGCATGTTTACAAGACCTACATACAATCTTAAAGTAATTGATGTTAATAGTGTAGAACAAAGTAATATTAATCCATCATCAGGATTTAAGCATTTTGGAAATATAAATACTGATTATATTTTACTTAACGGAAGTGTTCAGGGTCCACAAAAAAGAGCTTTAGTATTAACATTCCCATTAAGAAAAACTAAAAAACAAGATAAAAAAAATTATGAGTTAATTGAGATAAGATAAAATGATAAGAGAAAATTATTATAACCCTGGCATGGAAAATTTGAGAGAAGCTATAAGACTTGCTGATAAATATCACCATATTCTTAAAGTTCCTGTAGAAGTTCAAGCAAGATATTTATTAATGTTAGAGATGGCAGATTCAAGAAATTGTGATACAAGAAATCTTCCTACAATACTTGGTCTTGGAAAAGTAACTGGATATTTTGAATCATTAATCACTCCAGAAGACTTTAAAGTTGATCCATATGAAGAAATTGAAAAAAGGATGTGTGCATAATTAAGATGAAAGCAGAAGTAATATCACTTAGTGGGGAAAAAATAAAAGAAATTGAACTTCCTAGTTTTTTCTCTGATGAAATAAGAGAGGATATTGTCCAGAAAGTATTTGAAGCTCAAAAAACTGCTCACCCTTATGGTCCTGATCCTGAAGCTGGAAGAAAACATAGTGCATCAGGAAGAATAAGACACATAAGACATAAATGGAGAAGTGCCTATGGGAGAGGTATTTCAAGAATTCCTAGAAAAACTATGTGGAGACGTGGAACACAATTTTATTGGATTGGTGCAGAAATTTCTGGAACAAGAGGAGGAAGAAGAGCCCATGGACCTAAAATATTGCAGTTTGTAGACTATAAAAAAATAAACAAGAAGGAATTAATTCTCGCGTTAAAATCTGCTATAGCTTCTACAGGAAAAGAGGAGGTTGTTTCTAAAAGATATGGAACAATTAATAAAAAATTAAGAAAATTTCCATTAGTTGTCGAATCAAAAATTTCTTCTGCTAAATCAAAAGAATTAAGCAGTTTAATTGGTAAAATGCTTGGAGATAATAAAAATATTGCTGAGAAACAAAAATCTCTTAGATCAGGAAGAGGTAAATTAAGAGGAAGAAAATATAAAGTATCTCAGGGACTTTTAATAGTAACTGGAAATGAAGAAAATCTTAAAACTAAGATATTTGATTCTAAAAAAGTTAAAGACCTACAAATAGATGATTTTTATCCATTAGGGAGAATAACAGTCTATACTGAATCTGCTGTAAAAGATCTTTCAAGTATAGGTGTTAAAAATAAACAGGAAAAGGAAAAATAAAATGATAAAAAAACCAGTAAATACTGAAAAGGCAATAAGACTTGTTGAGATAGACAACACTCTTGTATTTGAGGTTGATAGCAAAGAAAATAAAGAAAGTATCAAAAACAGTATAGAAAAAATGTTTAAAGTTAAAGTTGAAAAGGTTAATGTGATTAACAGAGGATCAATAAAAATTGCTTATATTAGATTAAATAAAAACAATCCTGCAATAGATATTGCAACAAAGTTAGGAATGATATAATATGGGAAAGACAATAATTTCACAGGCAAGAGGGCATGGAAGCCTTACATATAGAGTAAGAAGAAAGGCATTTTTACATAAACTAAAGTATCTTGATTCTAATATGACTGGTGAGGGAGAAGTAATTAATCTTATACACTCTGCAGGTCATTCAGCACCAATAGCTAAAATAAAACTTGGTAATTATATTTTTTACAATCCTGCTGCTGATGGATTATATGTTGGGAAAAAATTAGTTGTAGGCAATGTAGGAGATAATGAAATTGGAAATGTTTCTAAATTAAAAGAGATACCTACAAAAATCTCTATATTTAATATAGAATCTATGCCTAATGATGGTGGAAAATTCATAAAGACTGCTGGTTCTAGTGCAGTTATTACAAAAAAAGAAAATGGGAAAGTTTATGTTATGATGCCTTCAAAAAAAGAAAAAATATTCAATGAAGAATGTAGAGCTACAATTGGAACTATTGCTGGTTCTGGAAGAGATGAAAAACCTATTATGAAAGCTGGTAAAATGTATTTTATTAAAAAAGCTAAAAGTAAATTATGGCCTAGAACTTCGGCTGTTAAGGTTAATGCTATTGATCATCCATTTGGATCTGGTAGAGGTAAAAATTTAAGCCATGGAATTTTAGGAAAAATACCTAAAAGAAATGCTCCACCAGGTGCAAAGGTAGGATCTATAAGAGCGAGAAGAACTGGTAAAAGAAAAGGGGGTAAGAAATAATGGCTGAAGAAAACATTGAACAAAACCCTGAAATAAGTTTACATAAGAAAAAAGAATTTTCTTATAGAGGTAAAAGTCTGGAAGAGTTGAAAAAACTTGATATAAGAGAATTTGCAAAATTTCTGCCTGCTAGAGAAAGAAGAAGTATTTTAAAAAATTCTGATAAACTTGAAAATTTTATTTCAAAATCAAATAAATATTTGGATAAGGGCAAAAACATTAAAACACATTTAAGAGAATTAGTAATTGTACCTACAATGGTTGGTCTTACTGTTTATGTTCATAATGGAAAAACATTCGAACAGATAAGAATAATTCCTGAAATGATAGGTCATAGATTAGGCGAATTTTCATTAACTAGAAGAACAGTTAAGCATGGATCAGCAGGAATTGGAGCAACAAGGTCAAGTGCTTCTAGAAGTGTAAAATAATAAGAAAATGGCAGACGAACAATTAAATCAAACAAAGATACAGAAGGTAAAAATACCAAAAGAAAATAAGAAAATGATAGTTGAAACACCTATTGATAAAAATACAAGTAATCATCAGCATAGCAATCAGCACGATCATAGCCATGAAGACAAACCTTTAGAAAAGGATTCTAAAATTGAAGAAACAAAAAAAGAAGTTAAAAAGGCTGAGAAAAAAATAAAGAAATATGAAGCTAGTGTTTATACAAGAAGTGCCAATATATCATTGAAACAGGCTGTTGGTATTGGAAGATTTATAAAATACAGGAAGATTGACGAAGCTATTAAGAATCTTGAAAGAGTTGTTGCTTATAAAATTGCTATCCCATTTAAAGGAGAGATGGCTCATAGAAAGGGTTTGCAGCTTAATGGTAAGAAAATGATGACTGGGAAATACCCTATTAATGCTTCAAAAGAATTTATTATTTTATTAAAAAGTTTATCTTCAAATAGTTCTGCTAATGGAATGGACCTTGATAAAACAGTGATATCTGAAGTTATTGCAAATAAGGCTCCAACACAACATCATAGATTTGGAAATACTATTTTTAAGAGAACTCATGTTTTAATTAAATCAAAGGAAATGAATAAAATAAAAAGCAAGGAGAAAAAATAAATGGAAGAAAGAAAGTTTGTAAAATTTAAGAAAGAAGAATTTGAAATAAAAGAATTTGTAAAAAATTACTTAGGTAAAGGAAGAGTAAGCAAGGTTAATATTGAATATACTCCTATTGGAGAAAAAGTTATAATGCTTACTAGTAAGCCAGGATTGATAATTGGAAGAGGGGGAGAAAAAATAGAAAAGTTAACTGAAGTTTTGAGGAAAACATTTCATTTTGAAAATCCACATATTGAAATCCAAGAAATAAAAAATATTAATCTTGATGCACAGGCAGTTGCTGACGAAATTGCTATAAATCTTGAAAATACAGGTCCTGTAAAATTTAAAATTGTCTCTTACAAATTAATGCAACAAATAATTGATGCTGGAGCACTTGGAGTTGAAATAAAATTGGCTGGGAAATTACCAAGTGCAAGGGCTAAGACTTGGAGATTTAAGAAAGGTTATCTAAAAAAGGTAGGAGATAGTGCTAAAATTGTAGATAAAGCCTCTGCAGTTGCTAGAACAAGACCTGGAACAGTTGGAATTACTGTAAGTATACTTCATCCAGATGCAAAAATACATGATCAGATAGATTTAAATAAAAAACCATTACATTTTGTGGATAAGACAAATGACAAAGTTTAAAGAGCTATCAAAGCTATCAAAATCAGATTTAGAAAACAAGATTAATGAGATAAAAGTAGATCTTATAAAAGCGAGAGTTAGTGCCAGTAAGGGAGGAAAGGTAAAAATGAAAGAAATGAAAAAAACTCTAGCAAGATTAATCATGCTCAAAAATACAAAAACAAAATAACAATGGATATATGCCCTAAATGCGGCCTGCCAAAACAGGCTTGCGTGTGTGAAGAAATCGCGAAGAGTGAACAGAGAATCCAGTTGGCAACTACCAAGAAAAAATTCGGAAAGGTAGTAACCTTGGTGTCTGGAATAGAAAAAGGAATAGACATCAAGAAGATAGCAAAAGACCTAAAAGCAGAGTTAGGTTGCGGAGGAACTGTAAGAGAAAACGTAATAGAATTACAGGGAGACCACATAAGAAAAATAAAGCCAATTTTAGTGAGGCTTGGTTTTTCTGAAAGCTCAATAAGTTCGTAAAAACTACGAAAATAGATTGAACACACATGTAAAATAATAAAGAAATGGCGAAAAAACAAAACGAAAAGTCTGGAATAGAAAAAAATGTAGTTGAAACTTTATCTTCAAAAAAAGCTAATTACTCTATAAGAGGAAGAAAGTTTGACGGATATATTATAAGAAAGTTTGATAATAGAGTTACTATTGAATTTGAAAGAGTTAAACATATAAAAAAATATGAACGATATGCTAAATCAAAAACAAAAATTCATGCAAGACTTCCTTCTGAACTTAAAAGTCAAATTAAGATTGGAGATTATATTCAAATAAGAGAGTGCAGACCATTAAGTAAAATTATACATCATATTGTAGTAAAAAAAATTAGAGATGCTGATGAGAAAACTGTAAGCGGAGGAGTTAAAGAAAAATGAAAGCTATATCTGCTAAAGCAACAAGGGGATTAAATATAGGAAGTGTAGTATTAGCTTCTGATAATAGTGGAGCACAGATAGTAAGAATAGTTTCGGTTAAAAAGGGAAAAACAACTAAAAAAAGACAGCAATCTGCTAAAATATCTGACTGGGTTAAAGTTAGTGTACGAGTAGGGAAACCAGAGATGAAAGGAGAGGTATTTGATGCTGTTGTAATCAGACAAAGAAAACCTTTCAGAAGAAAGACTGGAGAAAGAATTGCGTTTAGTGATAATGCTGTTGCTTTACTTAAGGATGAAAAAGGAAATCCAAAAGGAACACAGATAAAGGGGCCAATTGCAAGGGAGGTTTTAGAGAGATGGGCATCTGTAGCCAAAATCGCTAAAATTGTAGTATAAAATGAAAAAAGAATTTTCACTTTCATGGAAAGGAAGTAAGCAACCAAGAAAGCAAAGAAAATATAGAGAGAATATTCCTCTTCACCTTGCAACTAAATTATTATCAGCCAATCTTTCAAAAGATCTGAGAAAAAAATACGGGAAGAGAAATTTCCCCCTAAGAAATGAAGATGAAGTTAAGATAATAACTGGAAAATTTAAAGGAAAAACTGGAAAGATAAATTTTGTAGATAGAAAAAAATTAAGAGTTTCAGTTGATGGAATTCAGAGAAAAAAGAAAGATGGAACAAAAATTAATGTTTATTTTGATCCTTCAAACATTCAAATATTAAACCTTAATTTAAATGATAAATTCAGGGTTGAAAGTTTAAGTAGAAAATCTACAGTAAGGAAAGAAAAGCAAGTTAAAGAAAATAAAAACGTTGAAAAAACAGAAACTAAAAGACAAATATTAGACAAAACTAAATCAGACAAATCAGTAAAGGAGAAAAAATAAAATGCATCTAAAAAGACATTCTGCAAGCAAAATGTGGCCAATTGCCAGAAAGGGAACAAAATACTTAGTTGTACCAAGTCACGAAAAAAATAGAGGAATTCCTCTATTAATTGCGTTAAGAGATGATTTAAAATTAGTTAGCAGAAGAAAAGAACTTGAAAAAATTTTACATGAAGGAAAAATAACTGTAAATGGAAAGATTGCTAGGAATGATAATCTTTCCTTGCTTTTATTTGATAAAGTTTCTATTAAAGATTCCAATAAAAATTATAGTGTTAATTTTTCTAAAAATGGAAAGCTAGTTTTAGATGAAGTTAATGAAAAAGATAGTCATAATAAAATTTCAAAGGTTATAAACAAGAAGGTTTTAGATGGGAAAAAAATACAAATTAATCTTATCGATGGAAGGAATATTTTGAGTAATGATAAAATAACTGTAGGAGATTCTGTAATTGTTAATTTTAAATCAAAAAAAATAGAAAGCATCCTTCCTGTTAAAGATAAATCTAAGGTCCTCATCATAAATGGGAAACATAAAGGAAGTTATGGTATTATCAAAAAAATAGATGAAAGAAAAATTATAGTTGAATCAGAAAAAAATGAATTTGAGACAAAAAATAAAGATTTAATTGTGGTAGGATAAAATGGAAAAGAAAAACAATACAGGAAAAGAAAACCATATGAGAGAAATATTCATAGAAAAGGTAGTTCTATCTTGTGGTGGAGTAAAAGATGTACTTGAAAAAGAAGTTAAATTATTAACTAAAATAAGCAAGAAGAAACCATCAATAAGAATAAGTACTAAAAGAATACCTGGATTTGGAGTAAGACCAAAATTAGAAGTTGGTTGTATGGTAACTATTAGAGGAAAAGAGGCAAATAATTTACTATTAAGGTTATTTGCTGCTGTTGACAACCAATTAAAGAAAAAACAAATCCAAAATAATCATTTTTCATTTGGAATTAAAGAGTATATTGAAATACCTGGAGAAGAATATGACAGAGAAATTGGAATGATGGGATTTAATACCACTGTTACTTTTATAAGAAAAGGTAAAAGAGTGATTATAAAAAAAGCTAGACGCGGAAAACTTCCGCAAAAGCAGATTGTAAAAAAGGAAGAAATTATTAAATTCCTGGAAACGAAATTTAAGGTGAATATGAGATAAAATGACTGCAAGCGATTGGAAAAAACTTTACAAACAACTGAAAAACAAGCCAGCTGTAGCCAGAAAATTTGTTAAACATAATAAACCAAAAGACAGAAAAATAGGAGTAGCAAGTAAAAAGTGTGAAAGATGTGGAAGAATAGGAGCTCATGTCGGACAGTATGGATTAAACTTCTGCAGACAATGCTTTAGAGAAATATCAGAAGAGATAGGATTTAAAAAATATTCATAAACTAAGGAGAAAAATGAGTCAAGATATCATTTCAGATGCGCTGAATAAAATAATGAATGCTAAAAGAAGCGGAAAGAAAGAAGTAGTTGTAAACAGACACTCTATTTTACTTTTAAAGATAATGGAAATGGCAAAAAAAGAAGGATATATAGAAAGCTATAAGACAGAAAAAAATAATCTTGAGATAAAAATTGGAGACATTTCTAATTGTGGTGCAGTAAAACCAAGATTTAATGTAAAAAAGGATAAAATTCTTTTCTACATGAAAAGATTCCTGCCTGCAAGAAACTTAGGTATACTTATTATCTCTACAAATCAGGGCTTGATTACACATGTTGATGCTATAGATAAAAACATAGGAGGAAGTTTAATCGCTTATTTTTACTGAAATGAAAGAAAATATTAACGAAAAAATATCTTTTCCTGAAGGTTTTGATTTTGAAATTGAAAATAATAGTATTACTGTCAAAAAGGGAAATGAGCATTTAACTAAAAAATTTAACACAAAAAATATAGAAGTGAAAAAGAATGGTCTTGATTTAGTTTTAGAATCAAAAAAAGCAACAAAAAGAGAGAAAAAAATGATTAATACAATAAAGGCTCATGTTACTAATATGATTAATGGTTTGAGAGAGAAGTTTGAATATAAGCTTGAGGTTGTCTATGTTCATTTTCCAGTAACCCTTGAATTGAATAAAGACAGAAATGAGATAACTATCAAGAATTTCCTTGGAGAGAAAAAACCAAGAAAATGCAAACTTTTACCTGGAGCAGAGATAGAGATTAATAAAAATACTATAATAATCAAATCTAGTGATAAAAATATAGCTGGTCAAAATGCTGCTAATCTTGAGACAGCTACTAAAATAAGAAATAGAGATAGAAGAAAATTCCAAGATGGTATATTTATTGTAGAAAAATGTGGGAGGCCTATTTAAATGACTAAAAGAATGTTCTTAAGAAGAAATACTACACAGTATTCAAGACTTGGGAGGAAAAGAAAGAAATTACAAAAATGGAGACGGCCTACTGGAAGAGATAATAAAATGAGATTAAAGGTAAAAGGTAAAGGTCCTGTAGTTAGTATTGGATATAAAAAGGATTTGAGAGAGAGGGGGAAGAGTAAAGGTATGGAAATTAAGACAATTAAAAACATCTCTGACATAAAAAATGCTGATAAAAAATTTAAATATTCTCTCGGAAAAATTGGAGGGAAGAAAAAAATAGAAATTGCTAAAATATCTAAAGAAAAGGGAATAGATTTTGTTAATTTTAATTACAATAAATTATTAAAGTCTGTTGAGAAAAATAAAACTGGAAGGAAGAAGGAGGAAAAGAAATGAATCTTGAAACAAAGAAAAAGCTTGCTGCAAGAACATTAAATGTTGGTATTAAAAGAATAGTTATAGATAAAAATAGACTTGATGAGGTTAAAGAAGCTATCACAAGACAAGATATTAAAGATCTTGTTAGTAGCGGTGCTATAAAAATTAAAGAAGTGAGTGGAAGAAAAACTGTTGAGAAAAGGCAAAGGAGAAGGAGAGCTGGAAAAATCAAGAAAAAGCCAAAAAATAGGAAGAAAAATTATGTTATTATTACAAAAAAACTTAGGAAATATATTAAAGAGCTTAAAAACCAAGGAAAAATGGATAGGGATAAATATATAGAGATAAGAAAAAAGATAAGAAATAAAGCGTTCAAAAGTAAAAGACAATTAAAGGAGAATTTAAGTTAAATGAAATTAGATAAATTGAGAAGAAGGAAAAATAAAACAGATTACAGAACTAGGTTGGAACTTCTGAAGTCAGGAATGCCTAGAATTGTTGTTAGAAAAACAAACAAGTATATTATTCTACAGTATATAAAAAGTAATGAAGCTGTTGATAAAGTAGTTTATGGAACTAGTTCGAAGGACCTTTTAAAATTAGGGTGGTCAAATGAATCTAGTGGATCTTTGAAATCAATACCTGCCTGTTATCTAACTGGATATTATCTTGGGAAAAAAATAACAGAGAAGGAAAAAAATGTTAATGTTATTTTTGATATAGGTTTGGCGAGAAACATATCTGGTTCAAGATTGTATGCTTCTCTTAAAGGCTTAGTAGATTCTGGTCTGAAAATAAAACATAGTGAAGCTGTATTTCCTGATAAAGACAGGATTGAAGGAAAACATTTAAGTAAAAATGTTCAAAAGAATTTTGAAGAGGTAAAATCTAAATTAAAATAAAAAATAAAATGAAAACAAAAGAAATTCAGGAAGAAAAGATTCAAGAAGAACCTGTAGTTTTAGATAGGAAACAGGAAGAAAGAAATAGATTTTTAGATAGAAGAAACGAAGAGAAAAGGGAAAAACTTAGCTCATGGGTTCCGAAAACCAAGCTTGGTGAAATGATTAAAAATGGAAAAGTAAAAAATATAGATGAAATACTTGATAATGGCTTAAAAATTCTTGAACCTGAAATTGTAGATTCCTTGATAAAAGTTGATAGTGATTTGTTATTTGCTGGACAATCTAAAGGAAAATTTGGTGGAGGTAAAAGAAGAGCTTGGAGACAGTCTCAGAAAAAAACAAAAGAAGGTAATGTTATTACATTTTCGGCATTAGCAGTTGTAGGTGATAAAGATGGGCATGTGGGATTAGGCATAGGAAAAGCGAAGGAAACATTACCTGCAAGGGAAAAAGCATTTAGAAAGGCAAAATTAAATTTAATAAAAATAAAGAGAGGTTCTGGAAGTTTTGAAGGTTCTTCAACAGAATTACATAGTATACCATATAAAGTTGAAGGCAAATGCGGTAGTTGTAAAATTATTTTAATGCCTGCACCTCTAGGTACCGGACTTGTTATTGGTAATGAAGGAAAGAAAATACTTAAACTTGCAGGAATAAAAGATGTTTATAGTAAATCATGGGGTCAAACTCGGACTACAATAAATTATGGGAGGGCGATAATGCAAGCATTATCTAAATTAAAATGAATAAAGTTATAGCACTTATAAGAATAGCAGGGATGGTAAACAGAACTCATGATATTTCTAATACATTACATAATTTAAGATTAAGAAAAAAATACACATGCAGTATTGTTTTAGAAACTAAAGAAGTTTCAGGGATGGTAAAAAAAGTAAGAAGTTTTATTGCATATGGTGATATTGATAAAGAAACTCTTATAGAATTGATTAGAAAAAGAGGTAAAAGTTTAGATAAAAACAAAAAAATTGATGTTGAAAAAGCAGCAGATATTATATTAAAAACTGGTAATTTTGATGACACTGGATTAAAACCTTTTTTTGCATTACACCCCCCAAGGAAGGGAATAAATACAAAACAACATTTCCCTAACGGAGTTTTGGGAAATCATAAATTAGAAATAAATAATTTAATCAGGAGAATGTTATAAATGGCAAAGAAAACTTTGATTCCAAGTGTAAAAAAAGTTATGTGGGAATGTGAATGTGGATTTACAGATTATTTTAAAATTTCTCCTGAAGAATGTCCTGAATGTGGCGAAATTGGAAAATTTATAAAAGTTCCTAAAGCTATTGCTGAAGAGATGGAAGAGAAATTACTGGAAGAGGAGGAATTTTATTAACATGAAACTTAAAAAGAAAAAAAAATCTGTTAGAATGATGGGAACAAATACTTATGGTAGAGGTTTTAAGAAGAAAGGTAGAGGAAAGGGACATAGAGGTGGAAGAGGTATGTCTGGAACTGGAAAAAGAGCTGATCAGAAAAAGACACTTATACTGAATCTTCCAGAAGACTATTTTGGGAAAAAAGGCCTAAGAGCTAAAAAGAAAAGATATGAAGTAATAAATTTATCAGAAATTGAAAAATTAAGCAAGGGGAAAAAAGAACTTGATCTCGGAAAATATAAAATACTTGGTAAGGGGGTAATAAAAAATCCAATTAGTATAAAAGCTTATTCAGCATCTAAATCAGCTGTGTCTAAAATAGAAAAAGTTGGTGGAAAATTGACACTTAAAATTAATCCTGAAAAAAGTGATGAGGCTTTATAATAAGGTTTAGAAGAAGAGTAAATATGAATATAAAAAATATCTTCCAGTATCTTCCAGAAATAGAAAATCCTACTGAAAAGAAACTTAGTTTTAATGTAAAAGCAAAATGGACATTAATTGTATTGGTTGCTTTTTTTATACTTGCAAATATTCCATTATACGGCTTAGCGAATAATAGTCTTGAAAGATTTGAAAGTTTAGCTGTTATACTTGGAGCAGATTTTGGAAGTCTTATTTCTCTAGGTATAGGACCTATAGTAATGGCATCTATTATCCTACAATTACTTGTTGGGTCAAAGATTCTTAATATAGATACAACAAATCCTGAAGGGAAAAAATTCTTCCAAGGAATTCAAAAGATTCTTGTATTATTTTTTATAATTTTTGAAGCAAGTGTTTATGTTTTAATGAATGGACTTCAGGCAGCCCCAGGATATACAGGGATTGTAATTCTTCAACTTTGTTTTGGAGGACTTGCGATATTTTTAATGGATGAAATTACAACTAAATGGGGCTTTGGGTCTGGAACTTCATTGTTTATAGCTGCAGGAGTTAGCAGAACTATATTTACAAGACTATTCCAATTTTTAAGTAATGAAGGTACATTTGCACCAAGCGGTCAGGTATTAGTTTTAATTAATTCTATAATTACTGCAAACACTACAGGAGCTTTCCTTGCTGCTTTAACAATTATAATAACAATAGTTATTTTCTTTATTGTTGTATGGGCTCAATCGCTAAAAGTGGAAATCCCTCTTTCTTTTGATAGGTTAAGAGGTTATGGAATGAAATGGCCTATAAATTTCTTTTATGCTTCTGTTTTACCAGTGATATTAGTTGCTGCCTTAGCTGCGAATATACAGTTAGCAGGAGGATTATTAGAAAGTTGGCTTGGGAAACCTACAATTATTGGTGGATTTTCACAAGGAATACCTATATCAGGATTATCTTTATGGATAAGTCCAATTAATATTCCTAATCTTATAATTACAGGAAGTTTTGCAAATTATATGTTTTTACAGGTTTTAGGTCATTTATCATTTTACATATTTTTTAGTATAATTTTTGCTATATTTTGGGTTAAAACAAGCGGTATGGATGCACAAAGTCAGGCAAAAAATATTATGTCTTCTGGTTTAACAATTCCAGGATTTAGAAAAGATGAAAGAATTCTAGAGAGTGTATTGGAGAGGTATATTTTCCCACTTACTGTAATGGGTGGAGCTGCAATAGGACTACTTTCAGCTATTTCAGATATTTCAGGAGCTTTAGTTGGAGGAACTTCGTTATTGTTAGTAATAATGATTATGTATCAGTTCTATCAAAATATTGCTCAGCAGCACTCAATGGATATGTATCCTGCTCTGAGGAAAATTATTAAGTAATAAAGACATATTTAAAAAAGGTAAATACTTTTTGTATTTAAATTAAGTATAAAAGAGAAAGATGGACAAACAAGGAAGTTTTAGGTGGATATTCGTTGTATTGATAGCTTCTTTACTTATAGGTTTTTTATGGGATGCTATTCCTTTTATTAAAAATGCTGGACATTCT
Organism: Candidatus Nanoarchaeia archaeon; assembly: GCA_035291345.1. Lineage (GTDB taxonomy): Archaea > Nanobdellota > Nanobdellia > Pacearchaeales > GW2011-AR1 > JACPLR01. The sequence continues at coordinate 42,334 of DATDSF010000020.1, read as the reverse complement.
ATCTTAGATCCGAGTGTTGGTTTGCTTCTAAACTGGAATCTTACTTATGGTATGATTATAATTATTTTCTTAATAACTCTAGCCACAACTATAATCCAAAAATATGCTACAGATCAAAAGTCAATAAAAGAAATGAAAGCTGAACAGAAGAAATTACAGACAGAAATGAAAGAGCATAAAGATAATCCAAGCAAGATGATGGAATTTAATAAAAAGCAAATGGAAATGTTCTGGAAAATGATGCCTATGACAATGAGACCTGTAATTTACACAGGAGTACCAATAGTTCTTTTTTTCCGGTGGTTTTTTGATTATTTTTTAGTTGCTGGAAATCCTAAGTTCTTTGGCATATTTACATGGTTCTGGTTCTACATAATCGTTTCAATTATTTTTAGCATAATTCTAAGAAAACTTTTGAAGGTAGAATAAAATGGAAACAAGCGAATATTTAATGGAATTGCAACTTCTTGAGCAGCAGGCAGGGCATTTTGAAGAACAACTCCAGGTTATTGATCAACAGATAGAAGAATTAAAAATGCTTAAAAAAAATCTCATTGATTTTCAAAGTTCTAAAGAAACAGAAGTTTTTTCAGAATTTGGAAAAGGAATATACTTTAAATCTTCAATTAAGGATAAAGAACTCCTTGTTGATGTTGGAGCAAAAGTCCTTATCCCAAAAACATTTGATAATGTAAGAGAAATTATTGAAGATCAAATAAATAAATTTGAGGGTATAAAACCAGAAATAGCTTCAAATATACAACAGATAAATCTAAAATTAGATGAAATAGTAAGTAATGCAAAAATTGATAGAGAGAACGAAGGAAAAAAATCTGAAGGCAAGAATACTAAAAAACCTGATAAAAATGATTTAAAGAGTATTAAAAAAACTAAATAAGATTACTGGCTTTTCTTGCAAATTCTTTTGGCTTTAATATACCTAACTCTGAGATTATGTAAGAAATATTTTTTGATGGTATTTTTTCAAAGGCAGGATTTTTAACTTTTATATTTTTTGGTGCGTTATCCCAAATTTCATTATATTTTCTCTGTTCTAAATGAATGTTTTTCTTTGCAAATTTCCAAGAGTCTGCAATTATAAATACAGGTATTTTGTTTATTTTTGCAATTTCTGCAATTAAATTACTACCTACCTTGTTTATTACATCTCCATTAGATAAAATAGCATCTGAACCAAGAAAAACAAGATCTGTTCTTTTATTGCCTTGCTTTCCTTCAAGAGCAATGGCAATTGCTGAATCTACAAAATTAGTTACTTTAATCCCAGCCATTGACAATTCAACAGCTGTTTTTCTTCCCTGAAATAAAGGCCTTGTTTCTGTATTATAAACCTCAATTTTTTTTTTGTTCTTTTTTGTATAAATAAGACTTTTTATAACATTTGTTGAATGGCAGTGTGTAAAAATAACTTGATTATTTTTTACTATTTTGAGAACATTTAAATTAATATTATCTTGGGCTGTTTTGAAGTGGCTTAAAATTTCTTTTTTATCTTCTCCTTTTTCAAGTCTATTTAAAACATTTTCCAACATAGGTTCTGTTGGCCTGAGAGACTTTAATTTTAAGATGGTTTTTTTATTTGGGAATAAATTATAAGCATTGAATGCAGCTTTTGCTATATTTGTAGCTCCCTGAATCTTAATTGATTTAATGTCTGAAAATATACTTTTAGTATACAATTTTTTATCTTTCATAAGAAACATATGCTTTTTGCATATAAAAAACTTAGTGATTAACAATATCTGGTAAAAATAATATAAATTTCTCTTTATGAACCATTAGTTTTATCTTTGTTTTTAAATAAGTTATTTTGACTCAAAACTTCTTGAGAAGTTTTAAATAACCTTTTAGCTTATTTTAAACTAAGCTGGTGTGTGTAAAAAGATGTTTGAAATGTTATTAAATCCTAAAAGATCTGAGAGAAGACCATGGGAACTTTTATTTGTTGGATTTTTTTACGCAACCCTTTCAATATTGTTAGTTCATTGGATATTTTCAGGAGATCCAGTGCTTTCAAAGTATTCTGGGATATTGGTCGTAACTTTTGCCGTAATGTTTTCAATGCCTTATGTTTATTATACTATTAAATTTGAAGAGTATAAAGATTTACATATAACTGGGGCATTTAGGTTATTAGAAGAACACTGGAAAGCTATAGCCACATTTTTATTCTTGTTTATTGGATTTATAATTGCGTTTTCTTCATGGTATATTATTCTCGGATCTCCAGAAAATCTAGGGGCACAAATTGAAACTTACTGCTCTATAAATTATAAAAGTAGCTTTAATGATTGTGTAAGTCAACATGGATTGGTAAAAAATAGTGTAACTGGTTTCTCAACAAGTCTTTCATTTTTTGAAGCTATATTTACAAATAACCTTTATGTTCTTTTGTTTGCAATTATATTCTCTTTGATTTTTGGGGCTGGAGGGATATTTATCTTAGCTTGGAATGCTAGTGTTATATCAGCTGCAATGGTTATTTTCTCAAAATCAGAAATTGTTAATTTACCTTTTGGATTAATTAGATATATGATTCATGGATTACCAGAGATTGCTGCTTATTTTATTGGAACTCTGGCAGGAGGGATAATTGGTATTTCTATAATAAGAAAAGAATTTAAGACTGATAAATTCTGGGCTATACTCAAAGATTCATTTTTATTAATTCTTTCTGCAGTTGTTATCTTAGTAATTGCAGCAATTATAGAAGTATTTATAACTCCTTTATTATTTTAGGGATTAATTTGATATACCATCTAGTTTATTAATGCTATAAAATATATAGAATTATAAAATACAAAGAATAAAATGGCAAAATTCAGATGTAAAAGATGTAACTACTCTGCAAACACCTTCAGCAACGGCCTTCCAAGAGTTTGCCCAAATTGTGGTGAAAGTAAAGGCGTTGAATTTGAAAAAAGTGCTGCGGACTTGTTAAGTGAAGATGAGTGAATCTAGTGAAAAACATACAACAGATGAAAAAGAAGCAAAAGAAATAGTTGAGAAAAGAAAAGAAAAATTAGCGAGTGTTTTCAAAATTAAAATTAGTTATTTCTGGAATATAATCATATACATTATACTTGCGTTTATCACATTTATTGCTGTTTTTATAAGAACACGAAATATAAACAACCTTAAAGATATAACAACTGGTACCTGGACGCTTGGACCTGACTTAGACCCATTTTTATTTTTAAGATGGGCAGAATATATTGTTGAACATGGTAAGTTAATGATTATTGACAATATGAGATATATCCCATTAGGATATAATACTGCTGGTGAGGGGAAATTATTGTCTTACTTAATTGCATGGTTTTATCAGATTCTTTCTATTTTTAATAGTGAAGTTAGTATAACTTATGCCGCTATAATTTTCCCTGTTTTTATGTTTGCACTTACTTGTATTGCTTTCTTTTTTCTTGTAAGAAAAATATTTGAAAATAGTTTTGAAAATAAATATGCTTCTAGTACCATTGCTTTAATATCTACATTATTTTTAGCTATATTGCCTGAAATTTTACCAAGAACAATTGCAGGAATACCTGAAAAAGAAGCTGCAGGTTTCTTGTTTATATTTCTTGTTTTGTATTTTTTTATATGTTCTTTTAAGTCAAAAGATTACCTAAAATCCGGAATATTTGGAGGATTGGCAGGGATTTCCACAGCATTACTTGGATTGATATGGGGAGGGGTAACATTTGTTTTTGCTACAATCAGCCTCTCAGTATTTGTATTTTTTATGTTAGGTCTTATAGATAAAAAAAGATTTGTAGGGTATTTTTCATGGGTTATTTTATTCGCTCCTATTGCTATGATATTTTCAACAAGATATAGTTTATACAATCTTTTAACATCAACAACCACAATCCCTATATTTGCTTTAATTTTATTGATTGCATTTGATTTATTTTTATATGATAAAATTACAATATTCAAGAAAATAAATGATAAGTATAAAATACCAAGACAGATAACATCTTTAGTTTTAATTGGTTTAATTGGAGTAATCTTATCAATATTAATATTTGGTATAGATTTTATTTCCTATCAGATTAATGATGCTTTTACAGCTTTATTAAAACCTTTAAGTGCTAATAGATTTACAGTTACAGTTGCTGAAAACAGACAGCCGTATTTCAGTGAATTAACAGGTAGTTTTGGGCCTGTTTTAGCAAAAATAGCTTTATATTTCTGGCTGTTTATTATAGGTTCATGTTTCTTATTCTACAATATGATAAAGAAATTTGAGTTTAAGGATAGAATTTCTTTAACATTAGTTTATTTTATTTCTATTATTTGCTTAATGTTAAGTAAATATTCTCCAAATAGCCAGTTAAATGGGGAAAGTGGTTTAAGTCTTATGGTGTATTTTGGAGGTATAATCTTATTCCTTGGATGGTCTTTATTTTTATTATATAAATATAACAAAAATAGTTATAAAGAAGGTCTTAAGATTGATTTTGGATATATAGTTATTTTCACTTTGTTTTTTGTAAGTATTTTAGCTGCAAGAAGTGGAGTTAGATTTATTATGATGCTTGTTCCCCCAACAAGTGCAATTGTTGGTTATTTTGTAGTATCAAGTGTTTTAAGTGTAAAAAATAAAAAAGATGAAACAAATAAAATAATTGCTATAATTTTAGCGATTATTGTTGTTTTGGCTGCTTTGTTTAGTGCGTTTAGTTTTTATAACTATAGTAAGTCTCAGGCTAGTGGATTTTATCCTTCAGTATATAATTGGCAGTGGCAGAAAGCCATGGACTGGGTAAGAAACAATACTGAAGAAGACGCTGTATTTGCACATTGGTGGGATTATGGTTATTGGGTACAGAGTATAGGAAAAAGGGCGACTGTTTTAGATGGAGGTAATGCTATTGTTTATTGGAATTACCTTATGGGGAGGCATGTTTTAACAACTCCTGATGATAGAACAGCCTTAGAGTTTCTTTATACTCATAATTCAACACATTTACTTATAGATTCCACTGACATAGGTAAATATTCTGCATTTAGTAGTATTGGATCTGATGAAAATTATGATAGACTTAGTTATATCCCTACTTTTGTTATGGATGCTCGTGGAACTAGAGAGACTTCTAATGGACTTTCTTACGTATATACTGGAGGGTCGGGACTTGATGATGATATAATATGGGAAGAAAATGGAACAAAAACATTCTTTGCTAAAGAAACATCTGTAATAGGTGGTTTTGTAATTGATGAAATAATTGAGAATAATAATTCAATATTAAAACAGCCTGAAATTATTTTCATTCAAAGAGATGGGACTCAGGTTAATATCCCACTAAAATATCTCTATTATAAGAATAAGCTATATAACTTCAACACAGGTCTTAATTCAGGAGTGTTTATCGTTGAAACAATTCAACAAAGTAACAATCAAATCCAAGTTAATGATAAAGGGGCTCTTCTTTTCTTAAGTGAAAGAACTGTTGATGGTTTACTTGTAAGAAAATATTTATTTGAAGAAGAAGGAAATTTTAAGCTTGTTCACAGCGAACCGAATTTAATTATTGCTGATTTAAGAAACCAAGGCTTAGAATTAGATGACTTTGTTTATTACCAAGGAAGTTTCCTTGGTCCTATTAAAATATGGGAAATAAATTACCCCCAAAATATAAAGTTTAATCCAGATTACCTAGTTACAGAATACCCTGACGAAAAACTTAAAGAAGTTGGCAGGTAAGTTTTTAAAACAGATTTAATATTAAGTTATATGGAACCGCTTTTAATTTTGTCATTTATTATTTCTCTAGCTACAACTGTATTTTTAATTCCTTTCTGGATAAAAAAAGCTAAGGAAATAGGTTTAATTTGGGATGATATGAATAAGACCAAAGCTGAAAAAGTTGCTGGTTCTGGAGGAATTATTGTTGTTCTTGGATTTGTACTAGGAGTTTTGTTGTATATTGCCATTAAAACTTTTTATTTAAACTCATCGGAGAATATAGTTGAAATTTTTTCCCTTTTATCAGTTGTGTTAATTGTTGGAGGGGTAGGGTTAATAGATGATCTTTTTGGCTGGCAGAAAGGAGGGTTGTCTGTTTGGTCAAGATTAGTATTAATTGCATTTGCAGCAATACCTTTGATGGTAATAAATGCTGGAAATCATGTAATTTATATTCCATTTATAGGTCAGATTTCTCTTGGTATTATATATCCATTGATATTTATTCCAATAGGCATTATTGGAGCATCTACAACATTTAATTTTCTGGCAGGTTATAATGGACTGGAAGCTAGCCAGGGCATAATAATTTTATCATCTCTTTCATTAGCTTCTTTTATTACAGGAAGTACATGGTTAAGCTTAATTTCTATGTGTATGGTCTTTTCTTTAGTTGGATTTTTATATTATAATAAATTCCCCGCAAGAGTTTTTCCAGGAGATATTTTAACATATAGTATAGGAGCATTAATAGCAATTATGGCTATACTTGGGAATTATGAAATGTTTGCGTTGTTTATATTTATGCCTTATATTTTAGAAACAATTCTAAAATTAAGAGGAAAATTAAAGAAATCTTCTTTTGGAAAACCTCAAAAAGATGGATCTATAAAAAATCAATATAGTAAAATTTATGGTCTTGAACATCTAGCTATTTTAATTCTTGAAAAAATTAAAAAATCTAAGAAAGCTTACGAATGGGAAGTTGTAATGTTAATCAACATATTTCAGCTTATTTTAATTGTAATCGGTTTTTTAGTATTCTTAAAATAAAATGATCAAAAAGATATTTTCCAATGAATTAATGAGAGGTAGTTTGATTCTTTTCATTACATTTAACATATTTAACCTTCTTAATTTCATTTTCCAATTTTCAATGGCTAGAATGTTAGGACCTGCTGATTTTAGTGTTTTAGCATCAATAATGACTCTTCTTTATTTCTTAGCTTTACCATCTGAAAGTATACAGACAATAGTATCAAGATATACTTCAAAGTTCAATGTTAAAAAAGAAAATGGGAAAATAAAAAATCTATTGATTAAATCTTTAAAAAAGAGCAGTTTAGTAGCTTTAATACTTTTTATTCTCCTTTTGCCTATTTTCTTTTTGTTTGGTTATTTTTTAGATATACCTTTCAGTTTAGTTGCTCTATCAGGTGTTGTTTTGTTTTCATTCTTCCTTATACCTACCACAAGAGGAGTTATGCAGGGAATGAAGAAGTTTGGTGCTCTTGGTAGTAATATGATTTTAGATTCTTTGATAAAAGTCGTAATAGCCGTGATATTGGTTTATCTTGGTTTTGGAGTTTATGCTGCAGTTGGAAGTATCATTATTGGTGGACTTGTAGCACTATCAATATCTTTAATTCCGTTAAAAGATGTTATGAAAAGTAAAATTGAAAGTGCTGATTTATCAGGAATATACAAATATGGATCACCAGTAATAATTATTTTTCTACCAATATTATTAATGCAAAGCATTGATGTTTTCCTTGCCAGAAGATTTTTTTCTCCAGAGATTGCAGGCCATTATGCAGTTGCTAATTTAATTGGAAAGATGATTTTCTTCGGAACTCTAGCTATAGGAAAAACAATGTTTCCTTTAAGCTCTGAAAAGTTTGAAAATTCAGGTAGTGATAATAGTAAAACAAGGAAGATTTTCTATAAGTCTTTAATTATGGTTCTAAGCTTATGCGGATTATCTTTAATTGCTCTATTATTATTCCCTGATTTAATAATCAGATTATTGTTTGGTAACGAATATCTTGAAATAAGCAGTATTGTTTTTAATATTGGAGTTGCATTTACATTCATTTCTGTTGCAAATATAATTTTACTTTATGGACTTTCTATTAATAAAAAAATTGGAATTAAATATCTTGCATCATTCATCATTTTTGTATTTATTCAGGCTGTATTGCTCTGGTTCTTAAAGGATAATTTATTAAACTTTTCAATTGGTATGATTATATCATGCTTACTTTTATTCTTAGGGAGTATGCTAATTCTGTTGAAAAAGCCAGATGAAGCTAATAAAAAAGCTTAGAAGAAAGAACTTATTTTATGTTTAAACTCCAAATAAGATATCCATATAATTAAAAGTGCTGCATCTAAAATTGGAAAAAATACTTCTATAAGTTTATCTGGAAGGTAATCTGGAAAGTTCAAGCCTAGAGATATATTACTAATAGGATAAAGGGGATAAATATATCCACCTATTGTAGAATCAAGAATTAAGTGAATTAAAATACCTAAACCAATTACCCATAACAAAGTAGTATAATGAAATATTTTTGTTTTTATTTTAAATGGCTTTAATTTTATTGTGACTACTGAAGCTATAAAAAATATCAAAGGCATAAATAAAGTATGTGTAAATGTTCTGTGAGCATTATAGTTTATGCTAAAGATAAATAGCAATATAGAAATTGCGAAATCAAAATCTGGCAAAAGTCCTGCCAACCCTCCAAGAAAAACATAGTAAACTGGAAACTTTTTCTTATTCTTTATAAAAAAGTCCCTAATTAGTGTAAATATAATTACTGTTATAACAAAGTGAGTTACTGCTAAGGGCATTATTATCTAAAGAAAAGGAGTTTTTTAAATTTGGTTATTCTGCCATTCCTCTTTCGTCAATTTTTCTTTTTCCAGCCTGCTTGCTCCATAAATAGTGTTTAACTAAATGGTGAGTAGCTCCAATATATGAATTGCTTCTATGCTCCATTTCAGGAGTTCTTCTTTGTTTTAAAACTTCTTTTATAGATTTTTTTAAATGAGCTTCTGATGTATAGTCCAGAGTAGGGATCAATGTCCAACTAGAGCCTATTTCATAACCCGAGTGGCCTCCAGAGGTAATAATAGCTCCTATATCGAACTTATTTCTATAAACTTCATAAAATAACTGGGCTGTATTATTCTGATCTGTAAATACCTGAGAACCATTATGCACTTCAACTGCATCTACATAAGTTAAGAGATTTAAATTTGTGAGTATAACTTCTCTTGATTTATTTCTAGATGAAAAATTACTCAGTACTATTGATGCATTATAATCCTTTGCCTGTTTTAAAGTATCTTCTATACTTCTTCCGCTTTGAACATGTTCATCTTCATTTAAACCTAAAACAAGTATATTTCCTTCTTTTGTAAAAACTCTTTCACCCCTTAATACTGTTATATCCAGTCCCAACACACAAAACCCTACCCCTAAGTCGTGTGTTAAATAATTTTCTACTCCTCTTTTTACCTTTGAGTACCTATGTTCGTCAACATCTGCAACTCCTATAACTGCTCCTTTACCTAATTTTTTACTTGCTCTTTCTAAAGCTTTTTCAGCAAATCCTTCTGAAAATATATTGCTTGTTCTAAGATAATTGTGTAAATCAGCTTTTACAAAAGTTAGTGCATAGTTATCTACCATAAAAAACCAAATTATGCTCTGTTTATAAGATTTTCTGTAGTAAATATAAAAATACACAAAAACCTTTAAATCATCATTTTTTAGCTATAATGTTAAAATGTTAAGTATAATAATTCCTGCACATAATGAGGCTGACAGAATTGAGCCTACTTTAGAATCATATGGAAAATTTTTTGAATTAAAAACCAAGAAAGATAGAAAAGAAAAGTTCGAAATAATAGTTGTTAACAATGCTTCTAAAGATAATACCCTTGATATTATTAAGAAGTTTTCAAAGAAATACAAACAAATAAGATATATTGATTTGGAGCAGGGAGGAAAGGGGTATGCTATTCTAGAAGGTTTTAAATCTTCAAATGGTGATTTGGTTGGATTTGTTGATGCAGACATGTCTACATCTCCAGAAGCTTTTTATGACATTTATAAAAATATTAATAATTTTGATGGAATTATTGGAAGTAGATGGTTAAAAAATTCTAAAACTGAAAGGAGTCTTGGAAAATATATCAGAAGTAAAGGGTTTAATTTTTTAGTTAGATTATTATTCTTTTTTCCATATAAAGATACCCAGTGTGGAGCAAAAATCTTTGTGAAGGATAAAATAATTGGTTTTGTAAATAATATCAAAAGTATAAAATGGGCATTTGATGTTAATCTACTATATTTTTGCAGAAAAAATAAATTAAAAATAAAAGAACACCCAACTGAATGGTCTGATAAAGAAGGGTCGAAAATTTCATTTAGAGTACCACTACAAATGGCTGCAGGAGTTATTAGATTAAGATTATTATACTCTCCATTTAAGTTCATTGTTGGTATTTATGATAAATCTCCAGAAATTTTAAAAATACATCATTGATAAGGGAAGTATCCCTTATCAACCCTCAAATTACAAAACTTATGTTAAACAAATAAGACAAAAATGACAAAAACAGATATTTTAATTGTGCATCTAAACGGAGAGAGTGTTATTAAGAATTGTTTAGAATCAATTAAAAAATATACAAAAGATTTTGATATTTACATCTTATTAAATGGTACAACTGATAAAAGTGAAGAGGTTATAAATAAAACATATTCTAAATCTTTTATATTCAAAACTGACAAAATAATTGGTTTTGCAGAGGCTTCTAACTTTCTGGCTAAAAAGGCTAAATCTGACTATGCTGTTTTTTTAAACAATGATACAGAAGTTTCTAAGGGGTGGCTTAGTGAAATGTTAAAGATAATTAATAAAAAATCAAATTACATTGCCTGTCAACCAAAGATAAAGTCATATTCAGATAGGGAAATGTTTGAGTATGCAGGAGCTGCAGGTGGTTTTATTGACAAATATGGTTATCCTTTCTGTAGAGGCAGAATTTTTGATAGTTTGGAAAAAGATAAAGGGCAGTATAATGATGAAATACGGGTTTTTTGGGGATGTGGAGTTTGTTTAGTTGTTAAAAGAAGAGAATTTTTAGATATTGGTGGCTTTGATAAAAATTTTTTCATGTATGGAGAAGAAACAGATTTTTGCTGGAGAGCAAATATTTATGGAAAAGAAATTATTTTCTGTCCAAAATCAGTTATTTACCATATTGGAAGTTATAGTGTTAATAAAGAGAAGATAAATTTAAAGAAAGATTATTTACACTCTAGAAATCATATTTTATTATTGATAAAAAACTATTCCTTTACAAATCTGGTTAGAATTTTACCTGTTAGACTTCTTTTAGAAATTATTTCTGCTGTTAGATTTTTCCCAAATAAAACTATTGCAGCTATTCTAACATTTTTTATTCTTCCATTTGATTATATATTTACATATAGTAAAAAAAGGAAGGAAGTACAGTCTAAAAGAAAAGTTAGTGATAAAGAACTTGAAGATTTGAAATTAATCTATAAAAGAAGCATAGCTTTAGATTATTTTCTGGATGGTAAAAATAAATTTTCCAATCTTAGATTCAAATGAAAAAAATAGTAAATGAAAAACTTAGCATAGCAATTCCGACATATAATGAAGAACATGATTTAGAAGTTTGCTTGAATGCTATAGCTTCTCAGAACTATCCAAAAAAGCTAATTGAGGTTTTAATAATTGATAATTACTCTAGTGATAAGACAATTGAGGTTGCTAAAAGCTTTTCTGGGAAAATTAATATAAAGATTTTAAAAAATAAAATTAAAGATGCTGAGGTAAGTAAAATGATTGGGTTTAACAGCGCTGATGGAGAATTCTTTATGTATCTTGATGCTGACATGAAATTTTCTGATAACCAATTTATTAAAAAAATGCTTTTTCCATTTAAAGACAATAAAGGGATTGTTGGTAATTTTGTAGGATTTAAGGTAAATAAGAGTCATCCTAGCTTAACAAGAACTTTATCTTATGATGAATTTCAGAGAGATCCTATATTCAAGTTTTTTACTATAGGAATTAAAGATATATTAGTTAAAAAGAATAAAAACTACTGGTTATGTGAATGTAGTAAAGAGGAAGTTCCTCCACAAGGACTTATGATTTATAGGAGGGAGTTAATTTTAGATTATGCAAAAACTCAGAAACAGCTCATAGATAATGAAATCCCAGCTGTGCTTGTTGAAATGGGTTTTAGTTATTTTGCCTTTATTCCAGATACAGGTGTTGAGCATCTTTTATTAAGAAATTTGAAAGAGTTATGGAAAAAAAGAATTAGAAATTTGCAAAGAACTTATTATCCTAATGTAATTCAAAGAAAGTTTAAATGGATAAACTGGAAGAAAGATTGGATTAAAATAGGAATATGGTTAATTTATACTCATTTTTTTATTTTTCCAATAGCTAATGCAGTATATAAAAGTTTTAAATATAGAGACATCTGCTTTCTAAATGAGCCAATGCTAAATTTGGTTTCAACTTACTCAATAATATATGGGGTTATTTCTAACACACTTAATAAATAAATGGTATCTAAATTTATAAAAGAAAATCTGAAGAGAATTTACTATAACTTTAAGTTTGATTCTATTTTTTTATCTACAAGGAATATTTCTTTTTTTGAAAGAGTATTATATATTTTTACAAAATATTACTCTATCTTATCAAATAAAAGGAATATAAAATATCTTGGTAAAACATTTTTTTATGATAACCGATTTGTTCCAGCAATACTTCAACAGTATCCTTCTGAAATATCTAAGATTAAAACATATATTCCTTTAGACACTCTTTCAAATGTGTTAGATATAGGTGCTAATATTGGTCAGTGGGCTTTCACCTTGAAGAAATTTTACCCTAGATTGAAGATTTATTCTTTTGAACCTAACAAAGAAGTATTTAATATACTGAAAAGAAATTCTGGAAATGTTAGAGATTGGTATGTGTACAATTATGGCATCTCTCAAAAAACTTCTAAAAGAAAACTCCATTATTCTCCGGAAGCATCTGCTGAAGCAAGCTTTTACCAAGAAAACTTGGATCAGAACTATACAAGAAGTGAAAAAAAGGAGATAATAGTTGACACAATAGCTTTAGATGTTAAGCAAATTAACAAGCTTAATTTACCAAATAAATATGACCTTGTAAAAATTGATGTTGAAGGAGCTGAGATGGAAGTCTTAAAGTCTTTGAAAAATATAAATTTTGATTATTTATATATTGAAGTTTCAGTTAAACGAAAAAGTGATGGTAATTTAGATAATATTTTAGATTGGATAAAAAATAATAAAAAAATTAAGCCTATTATTTTAAATTACAGTCTGCCTGATAAAAACTCTCCTTGTGCAGAAGTTATAATTAAATTATAGTTATTTCTTAACTCTATAAATTCCAACAGCTATTTGGTTATTTGTATTCTGGAAAGGTATTATTCTTTCGGGAATTATTCTATCTGAATTATTATTAATAAAGTTTAGTGTTTCCTGTGTTTGATGTTCAAAACCATGAAGAACTATATAGTCAGCCTTTGAAAAAGAATCTTCAAGATTTGTAAGATTCCAGTTTGCTATATTTCTCTCTGAGTAAAAAATAGCATAAGGGTCTGTTCCTTCACCTAGAATAACTGCATTTTCTTGCGTGTTATCTTTAATCCATAAGAAAGCTTCTTTCATTTCTGCATATGAAGAAACTTTGCTTTTTATCAAAGCATTTCCAAATATTGTCTGAGAATAAAGAGCCGTTATTAAAATAAATATGATAATTACAGTTGCTACAATCTTATTGTGCTTTTTAATCAATTCATAAACCCATACTAATCCAATTGAACATAATATTATTATTGGAATTAAGCAAAGGAATAAATAACGATCTTCAGCTGCCTTAATTATGAAAATAAAGAAGATTAATGAAGCTATTAAAATTAAAAGTAATAAGAAATGAGATTTAAGTTTATTTATTTTATTTAAAGAGTCAAAACCGATCACAAGTTCAACTAAGGCTATGAAAAATCCAATTATAAAGAAAATAAAAAGACTATTTATAATCAATCCTACTGAAAGAGGGTTAAAGCTAATTGGGGAAAATTTTATGTAAGGAGTATTTGAAATTGATGGGCTTAAAATGTAGCCTATATGGTCAATTGTATAAAATGCAAAGGATGCCTGATTTTCAGCACTCGCAGAATAAACTCCTCCTGCAGGGAAAATACTTGAAAATATAATTAGATTGTATACGAAAAATAAAATGATTGGTATAAATCCTATTATTCCCCCTATCCAAAAGTTTTTTTTGCTCACAAATCTATGTTTATGGTGAACCAATATAATTAATATGTATAATGCTCCTATTATTCCATAATTATATCTCAGTAGTATTGAGAGTGCTATTGAAAAAATAGCTATTGAAAAAAAGGTTAAATTAAAGTCTTTGTATGATTTGACAAAAAAGTAGAAACTCATTATGCAAAAGAATAGAGCTGGAACATCAGTCATAATTCTCATAGAGTAAAATAAGTGAATCCATAAAATTGAAAGAATAAATGATGAAATAAGAGCCACCTTTTTGTTATAAAGCTCTTTTGCTATTAGAAATATAAAAAATACTGAAAGGACAGAGGGAATTATCTCAAGCAAAAATATTGTTCCTACATCTGGAATATTAATTCTTAAAAGTAGAGACCACACAAATGGCAGTAATGGTGGACGAATAATAGCTTCATGTGATAAAAACTCTGAATAACTCCACATACCTGAAATCATTTGTTTTGCCAGGCCTCCATAAGCGAGAGTATCCCACCAGTGGGCTTGATTTTTAGTTATGAAAAAATAATATAACCTAAATACTATAGAAAGTAAAATAATGCCTAAGAGACCTAAATTATACTTATCTTGCAACCAGGCTTCAAATTTCTCTTTTTTATCACCATATTTTTTCTCTTCTTTTTTTTTCTCTAAAGCTTCCATTATAATACTATCTAGATATGGTTTTTATTGTTTGTGATTTAGTACTTTCAATTCTTTCCCATGCATCACCATAGTGTTTATTTTTTACTTTAGTGTCAGAAAATACTCTTAACCACATGTAAAACCTTGATAAACCTAATTCTAGAGTCCAGAATGCTTCTTTAAACGAATTTGGATAAGTAATCATTAAACTTATCCCTTGTAAAAATTCGTTTTTAAAAGATTTAACTCGGGGAGTTGTTGAAATGTCTACATACTTAGAAAGAGTTTCGTGAGCTTTACTAGTTCTAGTTTTTTGTGTTACCCAGTCTTTCCAAGTCATTGCATTTCTCACATAAACTTCTGCTTTTTCAGCATATCCAATTTTATAACCTTTTTCCCAAAAGTAATAAGGAATAACTGTATCTTCTGCAACGTCCAACGGAATTTCAGTTATTTTATTTTTTCTAAATGCAAAAAGATAACCAGAACACTCAATAAATTTTTCGTTTTCAAAAGCTTCTTTTCTTATTATGTGAGCTGCGTTGAATAAGAAATTCGCCCAGTATCCATATTTTGAGTCCCTACTTTCAAATGGAACTGGTCTTCCAGTAATACAACCAACTTGTGGATCTAAAAATAGGTTACATATTTCATTTACTGAATTTTTACTAATGAAAACATCTCCATCTGTTAATATAAGTATATCTGTTTTTATTTTACTAAAAATCATGTTTAATGCATAACTTTTTCCCTTTCCAGGATCCTGAAAAATACTTATTCTTTTATCTTTTTCCTTATATGATTCTGCTATTTTAAGAGTTTCTTCGTCTGGTGCAGAAATTAATATTTTATATTGAAAATTAGTTTTTTGTAATTGTGCAGATTCTATAGCCTTTCCTATATTTGGTTCCTTGAAAGCTGTGATTAAAAGAGTAATTTTTTGATCTACTATTTTATTTAGAGTTTTAATTATTTTACTTAATTTGATTTTATCCATACTTTTGCAACTTGTTTTATAACAACACAAACAATTTGAATCTGCAATAATTTTCTCCCCTAAATTATACATATCTAGTTCTGCTGAAGAAGTTGGACCAACTAAACAAATAGTTTTTCTCTTTAAAGCTAGAGCCATATGAAGACCTAAACTGTCTGTAGTAATTATAATACTACAAATACTTAAAAGAGCTGGAAATTCAAAAAGATCGTTTCCACAGCCAGTATCAATTATTGGAGCTTTTGATAGTCTTATTATTTCCTTATTCCTTTCAGATTCTTGAGGTCCACCAAAAAGAAGTATTTTAGCATTAAATTTTTTATATATCTCTTCTGTTAATTTGACAGTTTTTTTTATTGGAAGTTCTTTCGGCCACCTATCTGAGGACCCAGTATTTAAACCAATTATTAAGTCTCCTTTAGTTATTTTATATCTTCTTAAGAAATCTTCTGTAAAATTTTTTTGTTTTTCATTTAACCTCAAAAATGGCTCTTGATTTCCATATTTCACCCCTATAATTTCAGATATTATCTGTCTGTGTGTTTTTTTGTTTTTCTTTTTTAAAATATCATTATCTGGCTTTTTACCCAACATAGACATATTAAACCATTCTTTAGCAGAATGGCTAGGAATAATTTTATCATCTCTAAACAAAAAGCCTATAATTTCATTAGAATTTAAAGAGCTGGAAAATTTGCATAATTCAACAGACTCCTCTAGGTTAATAACTAAATCAAAATGTTTATTTGAAAGGGAATCTTTGTCTTTTGTTTCTATTATTTTGCCAATATGAGGATTATTTGCTAATAAAGGAACTCCAGATGAGTCTACAATCCAGTATATTTCTGGGTTTTTTGATTTATATTTATCTTTCAATGCTTGAGCTACAAAGCTTGTCCTTAATACATCTCCAAGAGCTCCTGTTTTTATTATTAGTATTTCCATTTAATTAAACAAACTCTCTAGATTTTTTATAAGTATGCTCCATTTAAATTTTTCTACTGATTTTTCTGCATGGGCTTGTATTTTTTTATCTTTCAGATCTATTGACTTATCAATAACTTCTGCTAGTTGGTTATAATCTCCTGTTTCAAAAATAAAACCATTACTATTATTTTCTATTAATTCTTTACCCCCAAGATTATCGCTTGAGATAACTATTTTTTTCCTAGCCATGGCTTCTATTAGCGATTGAGGCATACCTTCACTAAAGCTTGGAAGAACAAATATTTTACAAGAATCTATTTTTTCTATTTTTTCTTTTAAGTCGTAAACTGCTGGATAGAAAACAACTCTAGATTCTACTTTTAAGTTCTTTATTAAAGATATTAAATTTAACTTGTAATCCTCTTCTGCTGGTCCAACAATCTCTAAAGTTATTTTTTTATCACTTAAAAAATGTATTGATTTTATCAAGGTTTCTAGGTTTTTAATTGGTGAAATTCTTCCTAAAAACAGTATTTTATTTTGTTCTTTTTTTGGTTTTTGTGTGAAGAAAATATTAGGTATTCCGTTAGGAATGTAAACTATTCTATCTCTTTCCAAACCCAGTTTTTCAAGATAAGATATTTCCCATTTAGTTATTGCTATGACTTTATTAAATTTCTTTAATTTTCTCCTTCCAAGAAAAAAATCATATAATGAAACTATAATATTATTAGTAAAACCCCTATTTCTACCAAATGGGGCGTGAGTTACAAGAAAGACTTTAGAGTTAATTTTTTTACCAAGATCTAAAGCTGAATGAGTATGTTTATGTCTGTAAGAATGAGCTATTATCACATCTGGTTTAAATGTGACTGCTAGTTTTTCAGATTCTTTTGAAAACCATTTCATATAGCTCTCTCCTCCAAGCTGTTTTGCTGGAAAACGAGATATTTTAATTCCTTGTATTTCTGCACTATTATTAACTATTTTATTTGTGCCTTTTTCCAAATTTGATGAAAAAACTCTTACTTCATAACCTAATTTCTTAAGTTCAATGCTTTCCTGAATAACTCTTGCAAATACTCCGCACGCACCTGCTGAAAAGTTTGTCAGTTCCAAAATCTTAAGCTTTTCCATAAAAAATAATCACTAAATATCTATAAAAAACTACCTATCTAACTATTTTTACCAACTAATACCAGAGCATACCCTAAATACCGGTCTAAATAATTGCCTTTTTGAGGTTTTATTTTTTCCATTTCAAAATTTTTCTTTATTTGTTTTTTTCTAATTATCTGGAAGGGATTAATATAGTTTAAAGAAGAAATAAACGAACTACCTATAAAATTAATATTCTTCCCTAACTTTAATGATATTAGTTTCAGTTCTTTTCGGGAAAATGGATATTCCTCTCCAACTCTCCATATACCAATTATTTCAAAAATAGATTTATGTATTCTATATGGAATATTCCACTTATTTGGAACTGATATAAATGATACCCCTTTATTATTCAGGACATCAAAATGTGACTTTATTATTTGTATCCTATTCTTTCCTGTAAAATGTTCTGCTAAACCAAAAGACATTGATACATCAAACTTTCCAAAAAGATTTTTATCAAGGTTTAATGCATCTTGCATAATCATATTAGATTTTATATCATGCCTTGAAAAAAATTCCTGACTTCTTTTCAAAGCCTTACTTGAGTAGTCTAAAACATAAACTTCTGATCCCCTAAGAGCAAATAAGAGTGCATTTGTCCCTCCTCCTGCACCAAGTTCAATAACTTTTAGACCCTTAAATGATCCAAATTTCTTTAATACCTCTTTTTCTATTCTTCTCCATCTTATTGAACTTTCTTCTTTTTTCAAATTAAAAATGTCCTCTTCTTTTGAAACCGGATCCCATAAAGTATCCCACAACTCAGGCGTATTTTTTTGTACCATCTTTTTTCACCATTTCGTATAGCTTTTTAAATTCATATTTTTTTGTTGAATATTCAAGAAATTTGTCTAGGTTATATATAAGTTTTTCTTTACTCCACAATCTATCTATTTTGCTCTCTGGAACATCAATAAAGTCCCAAGAGTGAAAATAAATCACTAACTGTTTATTAAATATCTTTACTAGTTCTGAATAAGTTTTAATCATTTGGGGGTTGAGTACCCTAAATACTAGAGAAACAAAAGGAATTATAATTGCAGAGGTTGGTATTTCATACAAATCCTTTTTTATTTCATATACTTTTTTATTTGAAAAAAAATGCCATAACCATTGCTTAAATTTACTTGGAAGGAAGAAGAGAAGCATTAAGTCTAAAGGTGCAAATGAAGAATCATAAGTAAATTTGTGTTTTTTGAGTAGATAAAGTGTTTTTTTATCAATAGATAATTGAGGAGCTCTAAAACCTTTTGGTTGTTGATTTAAATATTTCTTGAAAGTTTTTTTAGAATTTATTAGCGAAAGTTCTGTTTCTTCAAAAGTCAGCTCGTCAAATCTTGCGTGCCTGTGTCCATGAGAGGCTATTTCATGACCTCTTCGGATTAATTCTCTAAATACCTCTGGATTCTTTTCAATACAGTCACTTGTAGTAAAAAAAGTACCTTTTACATTATATTTTTCAAGAATACCCATTATTTTTGGTATTCCCTCAATTATACTTTTAAAGTTGCCTGAGTGTAAATCAGGCTCGACATCAAAAGTAATCGCAACCTCCATGGCTATTCTTGATTAGCAATAATTAAAAAGTTGTCTATACTCGGAAAGACTGGTTGAAATGAGTAACATTGAGATAGATTTTGCTGGTATAGGGGCTGCAAGAAGTGGAACAACCTGGATTGCTGAGTGTTTAATGGAACATCCAGAAATATTTTTTCCATACACTAAAGAGCTTAATTATTTCTCAAAAACTAGGGCAAATAACACAAAAAGTGAGTATGAAATAAGAGGTATAAATGGGTATTTTGAGTTATTTAAAAACTCAAAGGGTAAAAAAAAGGGAGAATTTAGTACTTATTATTTATATGATCCAGATGCTAGTAAAATAATAAAAAAGTACTTTCCAAATATTAAGCTAATAGTTTCTTTAAGAGAACCTGTTTCAAGGGCCTACTCTGACTGGAATAATATAAAATTAAGTGATCTAAAAGAGAAAGAGGATTTTGAGCAAGCTTTTTTCAGAAAGAAGAAGGAAAATGATCTAGACAATTATATGGAAAGGGGCATGTATTACAAACACTTGAAGGTTTATTTTGATTTATTTCCTAGGAAGAATATTCATGTCATTATTTATGAAGATATAAATAAAAATCCTGAGAAAGTTGTCAAAGAACTTTATAGATTCCTAGGAGTTAACCCTAATTTTAAACCTAAATCTTTGCATGAAAAGGTAAATCCTCAACAGGCTACAAAAGTCAAGTCTTTAAGATACATTATAAATTTTCTGAGAAAAATAACTTTATTTCTTGAAAATGTGGGTTTGGGAAAAATAATTTCTTTTATCAAAAGATCTACAAAAATTAATAGTTTCTTTGAGTCTATAAATAAAGCAAATAAAAAAAAGGTGAAGAAGGAGCAAATGAGTTCTGAATTGTTCGAAAAAATAAGAAAAGTCTATGAAAAAGACACCAAAGATCTAGAAAAATTGATAAATAGAAAATTAACTGAATGGTATTAGCACAGAACCAATAATTATTTAAAGCAAAATTTCGGGAGAGTAATATGGAAGTACCACCTGCTGAAATAATTGATAGGATAAGTATTGTTAAACTCAAAATTGAAAGAATTGGAAAACCAGAGTTACATGATGAATTTTCTGCTCTAAAAAAGGCACTTAGTGAATTTGAAAATAAGGGTGTGAAAATTGAGGATTCTTGGATTGAAGAATTATATGAAATTAATAAAAAAGAATGGGATTTGTTAGAGGCTATGAATAAAGAAAGAGAGGGTGAAAAGAATTATGCTAAAATTGGAGAGTTGTATTTAGAAACAGAACTTGTAAACAAGCAGAGAAGTCAGGCAAAAAATATAATCGTGGAGTCTACAGGAATTGGATTTAAAGAGATAAAAAAGAATCATCCTTCTGCATAAGGGGCTAAAATGAAAGGTTCCCAATTATACAAAATTAGAGATAAAAATTCTGGAAGTTCTGATTATTACTTTGATAAAATAACTGCTTTTTTTAAAAGTGATAAATTTAAGCCTATTAAAAATCCTAAAAAAGTTCTTTTTATAAGAAACGACCATTTAGGAGATATGGTTTATTCTACAACTGTTTTCAGAGAACTAAAGAAACACTTTCCCAATATTGAGATTTGTGTTCTTGCTACTGATGGAAACAGAACTATAATTGAAAAAGATAAAAATGTTGATAAGATAATTGAAATAGATCTTTTTTGGAGGAGAAAAAATCTGCAGGCTTTAAAAGACTATATTAAAGTATTTAGGAAAATTAGAAAAGAAAAATTTGATGTGGGAATTGATCTTAGAAGAAGTAAACTAAATATGTTTTTCTTTTTATTTCTTCCAATAATAAAAAATCGTGTTAGTTATTATAATATTAATGGTGGAAAAGTGTTTTTAACACACCCTGTTTTTTATGATGAAATAACACATGTAATAAAAGAGCATGTTAGACTTATTGAAAGAGCTTTTGATATTAAGATAGATAATATCTGGCCTAAAATAGAAGTTGATGAAAATGATAAAAAACTTGCTAATGATTTTCTTAAGAAAAATAAAGTTGAAAAATATGTAGTTTTTTCGCCAGGGGCTACAAGTGATACAAAAAGATGGCCTGAAAAGAAATTTGATAAACTTATAGATTTGTTCCATAAAAAATATCCCAAACATAAAATATTAATTTCGGGGGCTGGAAATGATGAAGGAATGATTAAAAGGCTTTCTAATAATAGAAAAAGTTTTTGTGTACCAGTTGTTAACTTTAATTTAAGAGGAATGTCTGTTATTTTTGGTAAGGCTGATTGTGTTATTGCAAATGATGGGGTTGCAACTGATATTAGCTGGGTTAGTGGTGGAAATCTTATAGAGCTTTCAGGTCCAGTTGATAGAAAAGTTTTTGGACCTTTAAGAAATACTAAAATAATTTACCATGATATTCATTGTAATGGAAAAACAATTAGTTGCCCATGTGATTGGTCTAAGCCATGCATAAAGCCAGGAGGAGTATGGTGTATGAATCTTATTGAATTAAATGAAGTTATGTCTGCAATTAATGATTTCATAAATAACAAAAAGAGATTAAAGACTTTAAAGTAATCTGAAAGTAGTAGTAATTTAATCTTTAATTATACAAATTATCTAAAAATTTATATATACTCAATTAAACATAAATTCATGAGTATAAAGGAGATAGATAAATGCAGAATCTGTGGATCTGATAAACTAACAGATTTATTTTCTTTGGGAGATTTATATATTTCTACTTTTGTAAAATCTAAAGGAGACAATATAGGTAATGCTCCATTAGATCTTGTCTGGTGTGATAATTGTACATTGGTTCAACTAAGGCATACAGCTCCACAAGAACTAATGTATTCTGGCCATTATTGGTATAGATCAGGACTAAATCAAATCATTATTAATGATTTGAAAGAAATTTCCGAGGTTTCTAGTAAAATGGTTGATTTGAAAGATGGAGAAATTGTACTTGATATAGGAGCTAATGATGGAACTCTTTTAAGTTTTTATCCCAAAAATGTTGTAAAGGTTGGTTGCGAACCTGCAACAAATCTTATTGATGAAATGAAAAAAAGGGTAGATATACCAATTGCTGATTTTTGGAATTATGAAAATTATCTAAAAAGTGTTGGTGAGAAAAAAGCTAAAATAATTACAGCTATAGGTATGTTTTATGACATGGATGATCCGAATCAGTTTATTAGAGATGCTGTTAAAGTTTTAGACAATAATGGAATATTTGTTGCTCAGTTAATGACTTCAAAACCAATGCTTGAAAAAAATGACATAGGAAACATATGTCATGAGCATATTGAATATTATTCTTATCAATCATTAAAGGAATTATTTGAAAGAAATGGTCTTGAAATTTTTAAAGTTGAAGAAAATTCAATAAATGGGGGAAGTTACAGATTATTTGCAAGGCATTATAAAAATGGGAGTATTAATTACAATGAAAATATCACCAAAGAAAGTTATTTAGAATTTGCTGAAAGACTTAAGAAAAATAAAGAAGATTGTGCGAAGTTAATAAAGCAGCTTATTAGTGAAGGAAAAAAAATTTATGGTTACGGAGCTTCAACAAAAGGGAATACTATTTTACAGTATTATGGTTTAGGGGAGAAAGAAATTAGTGGAATTGCAGAAATAAGTGAAGAAAAATTTGGGAAATTTACTGTTGGTTCTGATATACCAATAATCAAAGAAAGTGAGGCAAAGAAAGATGCGGATTATTTTTTAGTTTTACCTTATGCCTTCAGAGATTCTTTTATTAAGAGAGAAGAGGAATGGCTGAAAAATGGAGGGAAATTTATTTTTGCTCTTCCAAGTGTAGAGATTTATAGTCATCAGGGAATTGAAAATATCAAAGATAAAAAAAAGAAAGCTTTAATACTAGGAATTACAGGACAGGATGGAAGTTATCTTGCTGAAGTTTTACTTGATAAAGGATATGAAGTGCATGGAATGTACAGAAGATCTGCAACTGGAAATCTTAGAAATATAAATCACATTGTTAACCAAATAACATTACATAAGGGAGATCTTGCTGACCAAACTTCTTTATATAGAATAATATCAAGTGTACAGCCTGATGAAATATATAATGAAGCTGATCAGGACCATGTTGCATGGAGCTATGAAATACCTGCTTATTCATATGACATAACTGCTGCTTCTGTTGGAAGGGTTTTAGAAATAATTAAACAGGTTAATCCTAAAATAAAATTCTTCCAACCATTAAGCTCTACAATGTTTGGGGATGCTATTCAAGTTCCCCAAAATGAAAAAACTTTATTTGCTCCACAAAGTCCTTATGCATGTGCAAAGTTATTAGCATTTTACTTAGCTAAGTATTATCGAGATGTGCATGGAATGTTTGTTTCAACTGCAATATTTTTCAATCATGATTCTCCAAGAAGAAGTGAGGAGTACTTATTGCATAAAATCTGCTCATCTGCTGTAAGAATTTCTAAAGGAATGCAGGATAAAATGACTATTGGTGCATTAGATTTACCAGTCGATATTGGATATGCAAAAGAATATATGGAAGCTGCCTGGAAAATAATGCAATATGATAAACCTGAAGATTTTGTTATCTCAACAGGAGAATCTCATTTAATTCAAGAATTAGTTGATGAAGCATTTGGATTAGTCGGATTAAATCCAAAAGGATTGGTAGAAATAGATCCAAAGTTTGCAAGACCTGGTAAACAAGTTGAATTGGTTGGAGATATTTCCAAAGCAAGGGAAAAATTAGGCTTTGAACCTAAAGTAAAATTTAAAGAACTAATTAAATTATTAATAGAACACAAACAAAGAGAAATTGATAAAGAAATAAAGTTAAAGAGTAATTGAGATTTATGGCTTCAAAAATACCAAGTGAAATATATGAGGGAATTCTCGAACATTCTATAATTCTAGCTGTTGATGTTGTTATTTATAATGATAAAGGAGAAGTATTTTTGGCAAAGAGAACTCAAGATCCTTGTAAAGACCAGTGGTGGATTCCTGGAGGGAGACAGTTTAAGAGAGAAATGCCTGAAAAAACAGCTTTAAGAAAAGCTATAGAAGAAGTTGGTTTGGAAATAAAGGTTGAAAAACTTATTATGATGGAAGATATTATATTTGATGAAACAGATTTTCCTAATGTTAAAACAGGTGTTCATTATGTAGCTAGAGTTTATCTGGCTAAATATATTGGTGGAAGTGTTAAATTAGATAACACTCAGTCTGAATATAAGTGGGTTAATAAAATTGATGAGAACTATCACCCTTATGTTAAAAGAGCTTTAATTGCTTCTGGAGTATTTAGTAATTAAAAATTAAAATGGACGAAGAATTAAAAACAAATGGTGAGGAAAAAACTGAAACTAAAAAAAGGGTTGTAATGGTAAGTGGAGGTTTTGACCCATTACATCTAGGACATTTGTTATCATTTCAGGCTGCTAAAGCATTGGGAGATAAGTTAATTGTTGTAATTGATGGTGATGAATTTTTAGTTAAAAAAAAGGGTGCTCCATTTATGCCAGTCGAAGATAGAGTAGCAATAATAAAAGAACTAAGATGTGTTGATGAAGTTGTAGTAATTGGTGATGGTGATATTAGTGATGCAATAATTCATATTAAACCGGATGTTTTTGCCAATGGCGGGGATAAAAATAGCTTAGAAACAATTCCAAAAGAAGAAAGGGAAGCTTGTGAAAAAGTAGGATGCAAAATAGTTTTTAATGTAGGTGGAGGAAAAATAAGATCAAGTTCAGTATTATTAGATAATTGGATAAAGAATAATTCTAAAAATAATCAATAATCTGCATATATCTTTAAAAAGAAGAATTTTATTTAGGTTTTATGACATATGATTATGCTGTTGAACAAACAAGAGAAGGAATTCCTCTTTTAAGAAAAAATGTTGAAGGAATAAATGTAAGAGGGGTAGAAGGATTATGTGTGGCAGATATTAATAATCCTAATCAACCAAGAAACAGAGAATGGTATGTTAAAAATGTACATAACAATTTAATTGCTAGTGGAAAAATTTCTGATGGTACAAATTCTCACTTTGATGATAGAAAATTTAGATTAGATTATACTAGCCTTGTTGATGGAACTTTAAAATTAGGTCTTGGAGCTTCACATTATTTAGCATTTAGGGAAGACTTTGAAAGAGGTCCTGAAGGAAATGAAAATCTTAAACAAAAAGGTATTAAAGATTTTAATGACCAGTGGGCTTATTTTTCAAGAGCTCCAGGAGTAATGGGGTTAATTATTACAACTCAAGGATCTATAGTAGTGGGAGAAAGATCTGAAAATGTTGATTTACCTGGAGCTTTAAATGGAGTTACTGGACATTTAACTTACAAAGATAACCCTATAGATGTTAATCTTGAAGCTGAAGTTTTAAAAGAATCTAGGGAGGAATTAGGAATTGATAAATCAAGTGTAAAAAGAATAATTTTAGTGGGTGGATATATGAGCGCAAATAGAGGAGATATGGATTTCTCACATTTAGTTTTTACAGATGTACCGAATAAATATTTTGAGGGTGGAGCATGGATGGAGAAAGTATCTAAAAGAGAAAGAGAACATAAAGAATTGGTTTTAATTTCACAATATGGAGATATTCAAACTCTTTTAAATACAAGTAGGCTTCCTGGAACAGGTAAGCGTGTAGATTTAATGTATTCTACAAGAGGAGCACTTCAAAGCATAAGACCTGATGAAATGGCTACCTAGTCATTAAGTCAAAGTAGTCATTATAGTTTATTTCTAGAGGATAACAAATCTTAAAAATCACTTCTTCCTAGGATTTTTATTATAAGAGGCATAAAAAAGAAGTTATGAAAAAAGCACTAATAACTGGAATTACAGGACAGGATGGAAGTTATCTTGCTGAATTCCTTATTGAAAAGGGATATGAAGTACATGGAATTGTTAGAAGGTCTAGTGGAGTAAATAGAGATAGAATTGATCATCTGACTGAAATTGATAAATCTTCTGGATATACAGGAGTTGATAAAGGATCTTTGATATTACATTATGGAGATTTAACTGATTCGAGCTCTGTTGAAAAAATAATTCGAAGTGTTATGCCTGATGAAGTTTATAATCTTGGAGCTCAAAGCCATGTTAGAATTAGTTTTGATATACCAGAGAATACAACAAATACAGTTTCTTTAGGAACATTAAGACTATTGGAATCTATAAAAAATATATGTCCAAATTCCAGATTCTACCAAGCTTCTTCATCTGAAATGTTTGGGAAAGTTGTTGAAACACCTCAAAAAGAAACTACTCCTTTTTATCCAAGAAGCCCATATGCCTGTGCTAAAGTTTATGCCCATCATATAACTATAAATTATAGAGAGGCTTATGGGATATTTGCCTGTAATGGAATATTGTTTAATCATGAATCAGAAAGAAGAGGTGAAAGTTTTGTAACTAGAAAAATAACTAGATCATTAGCAAGAATAAAAATGGGTTTACAGAAAGAAATTTATTTAGGTAATTTAGATTCTGAAAGAGACTGGGGGCATGCTAAAGATTATGTGAGAGCTATGTGGATGATTCTACAGCAAGATAAAGCAGAAGATTATATTATAGGTACTGGAGAAAAATATAGTGTAAGACATTTCTTAGAAGAATCTGCTAAAGAGCTTGGACTTAACATAAAGTCAAATGGCAAATCAGGATTTGATGAAGAATATTTAGATGAAAATGGCAAGGTGATTGTAAAAATCCATCCTAGATATTTCAGGCCAACAGAAGTAGATCTTTTGTTATCTGATCCTACAAAGGCTAAAGAAAAATTAGGATGGGTTCCTGAAATAAGCTTTAAAGAACTTGTAAAGAAAATGTGTGAACATGATTTAAAACTAGCTGAAAAAGAGTATTACCTTAAACATAAAGCAGTAGTTGTTGATGATATAATCAAAATATTAAAGGATCAAAATAATAAATTTGTGTAAATTACAAAATGGAATATAAATACCCTGTTTCAAGACCATATTTAAAAGGAAATGAATTAGAATATGTAACAAAGGCAATCAAAGATGGTTGGATCTCTTCTCAGGGTAATTTTGTAAAAGAATTTGAGAAAAAGTTTGCTGAATTTAATGAATATAAACATGGTATAGCATGTTCATCTGGAACAGCTGCTCTAACTCTAGCTTTAAGAGCATTGGGAATAAGAGATGGTGA
The DNA here is from genome assembly GCA_035291345.1 of Candidatus Nanoarchaeia archaeon. Lineage (GTDB taxonomy): Archaea > Nanobdellota > Nanobdellia > Pacearchaeales > GW2011-AR1 > JACPLR01. The sequence goes on along the minus strand of DATDSF010000020.1, from coordinate 14,752 downwards.
TGAAGTAATTGTACCTGAATTTACAATGGTTGCAAGTGCATGGGCTGTAACTTACACAGGAGCAACTCCTGTTTTTGTGGATTGTGGAGATGATCTTAATATCAATGCTGATTTAATCGAAGAAAAAATTACACCTAAAACAAGAGCAATTATGCCTGTACATATTTATGGAAGAAGATGTAATATGGATAAAATTATGGATATTGCACATAATTATAACTTAAGAGTTGTGGAAGATTCTGCAGAAGCACATGGTATAAAACCTGTAGGAGACATAGCTTGTTTTTCTTTATATGCAAATAAAATTATTTCATCTGGAGAGGGTGGAATTTGCGTTACAAATGATGATCATTTATCAAAACAAATGGTGCATTTGAGAGGTATGGCTTTTACAGCAGACCATACATTTGTGCATAAAAAAGTTGCTTATAATTTTAGAATGACTAATATGCAGGCAGGTGTTGCTCTCGCCCAGCTTGAAAAAATAGATGAAATACTTGATAAAAGGAAAGATATAGAAACCAGATATGATGAAAAATTAAAAGATGTAACTGGAATTAAAGTTCTTCCGAAAAGAAATGTTTTATGGATGTATGACATCTTGTTAGACGATCAAAATGATAAACATAAATTACAAAGTTTCTTAGAAAGTCATGGAATAGAAACTAGACAATTTTTTAAGCCTATGAGTCAGCAGGCCATGTATTATGATGACAAATGGAAAGGGTTAAAGGCTGCTGATCTTGGACATAGGGGTATTTATTTACCATCGTCTACTGATCTTAGTGAAGAAGAACAGGAATTTATCGTAAGTAAGATAAAAGAATTCTATAAGAATAAGGGCTAGATTTATTAGAATGAAAAAACAAGCTAATCAAACTATATCTGTAATTATACCTACCAGAAATAGAGCTAAAGAAGTAGTTGATTGTTTAGAGTCTATAAAATTACAGACATTAAAACCTGATGAAATAATAATTGTTGATTCAAGTGATAATGATAGTGTAAAAAAAGAGTTATCAAAATTTAATGTAAAACTATTAAAAATAAAATATTTTTACATAAAAACAGCTGGTGGACCTTATCAAAGAAATTTTGGAGCTGAAAAAAGTAAAGGAGATATTATTCTATTTTCAGATGATGATACTATATGGTCTAAAAACTATCTTGAAGAAATAAAAAGAGTTTTTAATGAAAAAAAGCTTGAAGAAATAGGAGGAGTTACAAGCAATCCTATTATTAAACGTAAAAATAGTAAGCAGAAATTAACAGCTTTATTAAATAATGTTTTTTCAAGTATTTTTCTTTTAACTAGAGAGGGAAATGGAAAATTTCAGATTTCTGGTATGGCTACAACTTTTGGTAAAGATGTAAAAGAAATAAAAAAATGTGAATTTCTATATGGTTTTAGTATGGCTTTCAGAAGAGAAGTTTTTTTAAAATTCAGGTTTGATGAAAAATGTGGAGGTTATGCTTGGAATGATGATGATGATATTGCTTACAGAGTTTCAAAAGAATATAATAATTATTTCACCCCTTTTGCAAAAGTAATTCATACAATGCCTAGAAGAAATAAAAAAATTGATGGTTATACTCATACAAAAAGAGTTATTATTTATCATCATTATTTTTTCAAGAAGAATTTACCGAAAACCATATTATATATTATAGCTTTCTGGTGGTCAATTATAGGTTTAATTATAAAAAACTCTCTTATTGCTTTGATTAAAAAAGATTACCATCGAATTAGGGGTTTAATTGATGGAATAAAGGAAATTATCTAAAATACTTTTATTTTATTTACTAATTCTTTTATTATGATATAGTCTTCTTTCTTAACTCCACCCATTAATAAAATAAGTAAGGTATAAACTAAAACTCCAGTTATAACTAAAACAGCTCCATTTACAATATTAATATTTCCAAATAAATTTCTTAAATATATTAATAAAATAGACATTATAATAGATGCTATTGTTGGTTTAATTATTGAGGAAACTGAAGTTTTTATTTTAAGTTTCTTTTTTGTTAGATAAAAAAGCCCTATAGTATAAACTAACCAACTGATTAAAGTAGCAAGAGAAGCTCCAGTAATTGCCCAAGATAAAGAGTAAATTGCAAACCACTTAATAAAAATAAAGTTTAATATAATGTTAAGCACTATTATCCCAACCAATAAATTTATCGGTTCTTTTGGTCTTTCTTTAGCTGAAAAAAGTTCTGTAAAAAATCCTACTTGAATAGAAGTCACTATTAAAAATGCAAGGAAATATAGAGAAGTTGTAGCATTTAAGTAGTCATGCCCATATAATAGAACTAAAAAATAATTTCCTAGCACTGCAAGACCAAATGAAGCTGGAACAGAGATTAGCATTGCGTATCTAAATGATCTATTGAATACTTCTTCAAGGCGATATTTCTTTATTTGAACAAAAATAGGTAATAAAACCTGGCTAAATGCTAGCAATCCTGAAACACTTGCAGCTAGAATAAATGCTGCTTTATAGAACCCGACATAAGAAACATCGTCAATTAGAAGACCAATCATTAAAGTGTCTATGTTTCCCAAAAACACAATAGAGATTGCTGATATTGAAAGGAAAAATGAAAATTTAGTAATTCTTCTTTTATCTTTTTTGTTTACTTGGCTTCTACCTTTAAAAAGGTGTGGTAAAATTTTATATGATTTATAAATTGTATAAATGAGCGTTACTATTGAGGCTAAAATTAATATCCATAAAGCATTTTCTACAGAAGGGTCTTTGAAAATCCAAACAAATAACATAAGTACAAGTAATAACCTTGTTACCTGAAAAATTATTTCTTTATATGCAACATATTTTATTTTTTTTACTGCAAAGAAGAATGATGAAAAGAACTGCTCAAGAGAAGCTGCAAATATGTATATAGATCCTATAAGTAAAAGAGGAAATAAAATTGGTTTATTGTAAATGTAATACGCTAAAGGATATGCACAAACAGCCATAGCTATAGAAAAAAATAATAAAATAATTATTTTAAGCTTTAAAATAAACTTAAAGTAATCTCTTTCCTTGTCTTTACTTTTAGATTTAATTGCTTCAGATAAATACCGAATTAGAGATTTATGAATTCCTTCCTGAGTAAACATTGCAAAAATTATAGCTACTGACAAAACTAAGTTATAAAGCCCAAAACCCTCTGGTAATAAAAATCTAGCAAGAATTACTGTGAAAATTAATCCCCCAATCCTTTGAATTATTGCAACAATAAAATTCCAAAAAGACCCAAATAGAGCCTGTTTACCCAAACTCTCCTTATTTTCCATGAATTTAACAGTTAAATAATGTTTTTAAATTATAAGACTTACAGTTTAATGTGATAAAATGATTATACTTACACATAGGGGCTTAGAACCAAATGGAGAAAAATTCTTTCCTGAAAGCAGTTATGAAGCTTTTAAGAATCATATAGAAAGAGGTTTTGGATTAGAATTTGATCCAAACTTTACAAAAGATGGAATTATTGTTTTTCATGATGCCTCACTTAAAAGAATAACAGATAATAAAGATGTTAGATTATTTTCAGAAGTAAATACAGGAGAAATCTTAAAATTTAAGTATGGAGATAAAATTGATGGCAGAATCCCTAAATTTTCTGAAGTTTTAGAATTAATAGAAAAGAGTAATGTTGAGTTACATGCTCTTCATCTTAAGGGAATTAATCAGACGAAGGAAAAAGTTGATAGATTGATTACAGAAATATTAGAATTTCCAAGCGTTATTAATAAATTGTTAATCTTTGATGTAAAGTCTGAAATAGCGGAGTATATTAAAAGTAAAATTCCTGAAATAAAACTAGCTCCATCTGTAGCACATGAATATGATATTAAAAGATATGGTAGTTTAATTGGAAATACTCTTTTATCTATTAACCAATCTAAAGAGTATAAAAAATTGTATGATTGGGTATGGCTTGATGAATGGGATACTCTAAAAGAAGATGGAAGTGACAAAAAGTTTTACACTAAAGAAAATTTTGATATTTTAAGAAAAGAAGGTTATAACATAGCTCTTGTTACTCCTGAACTTCATGGGACTTCTCCAGGACTTTTAGGAGGAGAATCACATAGTGATGCAGGAAATAAAGAAAAATTATTTGAAAGAATAAAAGAAATTATTGCCTTAAAACCTGATGCTATTTGCACTGATTATCCTTTTGAAGTCTTAGAATTAGTAAATAATTAGTCAACTAAATATTTATCTCCTTTAACACTTGGTACTTTAACTACAACATTTGTTGCATCTGTAATTGCCTTAAAATCTGTCGCTTCTCCTGGTTCCATTACAATGATATCTCCTTCTTTATACCTAATTCCATTCATTTCAACTTCTCCTTTAGAAATAAGTGTGATTTCAGTTGCAACTTTATGTGTGTGTTTTGCTTCACTATCTCCAGCTTTGTATGATCTAAGCATAACTTCACAATCTTTAGTTGAAAAAGCTGTAGGGGTAAATTCTCCCACAAACCACCCCCTTATCATATTACTATGTTTGAATACTTTCATATTAGTTTTTAGGAATTAATATTTAAAAGATTATGTGCTATCAAAAAGATATAGTAAAATAATTTTTAGTAATTTACTGAAAGTTAATTTACTACTTAACTTTAATGAGATTAAATATCTTCTTCTGTGTAATTATATTTATAAAACACCAAACATTGCAAATTGTATAAAAAGAGAAAAAGGTAAAAAGAGAAAAATGAATATTCTTATTCCCATGGCTGGAAGAGGAAGTAGATTCCTCGTAGAAGCTGATAAGAATCCAGAATATAGAAAACCTAAACCAATTATAAATATAGCTGGTCATCCCATGGTTGAATGGGCGATTTCTTCTTTACCAATAAAAAATGGAGATCAACTTATATTTCTGGTATTAAAAGATCATGTTGAAAAATCTAAAATAGATGAAGAACTTAGAAATATTTTTGGGAACGAAATAAAAATAATAATTGTAGATCATATAACAGATGGAGCTGCATGTACTGCTCTTTTAGCTAGGGAATTTATTAATAACAATCAACCCCTTTTAATTACAGATTCTGATCATTTTATAGATGGAAAAACCTTGTTTAAAGATATAGAGAATTATGAAAAAGTTGATGGAATAATTCCAGTATTTTATGCTAATAATCCTAAATGGAGTTTTGCAAAAACTGATTCTGAGGGAATTGTTACCGAAACAGCTGAAAAAATTCAAATATCACGGAACGCTAATATAGGTGCTTATTATTTTTCTAAGGGAAGAGATTTTGTATGGGCTGCAGAAGAGATGATTGATGAAAATGATAGAACAAATGGGGAATTTTATGTTGCTCCTGTTTATAATTATCTGATAAGAAGAGGAAAGACTATAAGACTCTCAAGACCGAGATTCGTACACGGATTGGGAACACCTAATGATGCTCAAAAATTCTTAGAATTTCTTAAAAGAGGAGAAATAAGTCATAATTTTCCAAATATAGAAATAATATAATTTACTAACTATAATTAAGCTATTTAGAAATGATAAAAGCAATACTATTTGATTTAGATGGTGTTTTAGTAGATGCTGTAAAACTTCACGAGAAAGCATTTTTAGAAGCTGTTAAACCTTACAGAGAAATAGATGAAGAATACCATATGAATCACCTTAATGGTTTACCTACTAAGAAAAAACTGGAAAAATTAGGTTTTTATAAAGATATGATTGATAAGGTAAATTCAGAGAAACAAGAAATAACATTTAAACTGATTCCAGAAACAATTACACCTATAAATGAGGTTATAGAAGTAATAAATGAAATAAAAAGAAAAGGAATACCATTTGCAGTATGTAGTAATTCTATAAGAAAAAGTACTGAATTACTTTTAAGCTATGGAGGAGTTATGGGTTTTGAATTTATAATATCAAATCAAGAGGTTTTAAATCCAAAACCTGATCCTGAAATGTATTTAAAGGCTATAAAAAGGCTTAATCTAAACAAAGATGAAGTGTTAATAGTTGAAGATTCTCCTGTTGGTTTAGAGGCTGCAAATAAGTCTGGAGCTAAAATATGCCAAGTAAAAAACCCTTATGATATAAGAAGAGTTTTAGATTTTTTAAACGATTAAGTATATAAATAGTTAAAATTTAAAAAGTATATTGGAAAAATGAGTATAGATATTTTATTTTGCGGTCTGATTAGGACTGTTGATTTGTTTAAAAAGTCACTTCAAGATCTAAGTGAACTAAAAAAACAAGGCCTAGTAAATAACATATATTTTTCCACATGGAAAGGGGAACCTCAGAAAAATCCAGAAATACATCAATTGATGAAGGATATGAATGTAATAATAATGGAAAGTGAGGAACCAGCAGTTGGAGGGGAAGGAAATATATGGAAACAGATGAAAGCCTTGGATGTTGGTTTAGGCAATATTAAAGGTAATAATTTTATATTAAAAACTAGGTCTGATGTATATATACATCCTGATTTTTTGAAAAAGATAATAACTTCTAAAGATTTATTTGAAATAACTGAAGACCTACCTAATGGAAATATTTTCAAAGCAAAGGTATGGGTACCATGGTTTGAAATAACACGACCTTTTTATATGGCAGATGAATGCTTTTATGGTCTGAAAAATGATTTAAAATTACTTGTAAACTATGAAAAAAAATATTTTGAGGAGTATACATTAGGACCTGGCGGACCACACATCATGAGGTTTATTAATCCTTTTTTGGAAAAATATCCAATTCTTTACAATTCATTAGAGAAATATAGCGATGAAACAAGCATTAAAAAGGGTTTAAGAAAGTTTTCAAGAAAAATATTTTCTCTTGATCGTTTTAAATTTTTAAGAAAATTAAATGATAGAAACAGATTTCATAAATTAAGATTTAGATTAAATGAAAAAGATTATCTAAATTATTTAGCAGCAAGTTATTTTATCGTTAACAGTCATTTTTATGTAAATAGTGACGAACTTCTAGAACAGGTAATATTTAGGGAACATTCAAAACCAAAAGTTAAGTTGAATCCTACAAATTTGGAATCTAACTTCTCCCATAAAATGGCTAGATTTGAATATGGTGGGCAAATTTATAGTTATAATCAGGAATTAGTTAAAAATATATGTAATGGAAATATTGAAAAAACAGAGGTAGCTATTAAATTGTTAGATTCTCTTCAAGATTTTAAATCTAATAATTTAAGATAATTACCTTATTCTAATTTATGTATGTTATATAATGTTAAGAATATTAAGACTAGTATAAATGATATTATTGTTAAAATGATTGAAATTATTATTATAAAGTAAGCTAATTTTTCTAATAATCTATCCAGTAATGAGTTTATATGATAGTTATAAAGATAGTTAGACATATCATTGTATAAGTAAGGTGCAAAGTAAAAAGTATTAATCTGATTTGTCTGTTCTATAAGTAATGGGTTGAAGTAAAGAGTTTGTTTATAAATTTTGTAGAATGGTATCTCTTCTGAATCTTCAAATAATTCGTTATTATTATAGTATTTTGAATCAACTATTTTATGTATTGGTACATTTACTGAAATAAATGAAAAAAATGCTTCTGAAGTAGTATTTACATCAGGTTGATCTTTTATAGTCCCCCAGCCACAATCATCAACAGCACACTCCACAAAATAAACATCTAGAGGTACTTTATGCTCTATTGATATGTTATTATTTACTTCATTAAAATATGTAAATCTGTAACTATCAATGAAATGATTTGGTGTTGCCAACCAAAACATTCTAGAAGTATAAATTCTCGCGTCAAAGACTACTAAATCAGATTGTTTTACGTTATCATGCAGGTAAGATTTAAGTTCTGAAGTTGGGCTTGTATGATAATAGTATCTTGGTGTTCCATTATTAACAGTAAGATTGGCTAACATTGCTAAAAATACTAGAATTATAATAAGATAAAATATTTTTTTGTTATTTATTTTTTTATAAATTTCATTAACAAAAAGGCCAGAAGAAATAGCAAGCAAGAAAGACATAAATACAAAATGCTTAGCTAAAGGAGCTCCTGCACTTTGAAGAATAAACGGAACTAGTAAAAATATAAGAAAAAAAGAAAGCTCTAGATATTTTTTTCTTACTGCTAGGAATAAAAGCCCGATTACACCAAAGACTAAGACTATTAGGTCGTCAAAAAATAAAAGATAAGAATTGTTATAATTTCTTAAATTAAAAAGATTATCAATAAAGCTATTTTCCTGTCCTGCTAATCCTCCATAAATCTCTTGAGTTCTTTCTGTCTGGATTAATCTACTAAAGTAAACATCTGTAATACCTTTGTCCTTGTAAATAAGATAGTTAAAAGCTATAGGGGGTATGACAAAAACAAAGATAATTGCTAGAAAAATAATTAAAGCAGTTATATTTTTTTTAGTTATTATTTTTTCTTTCTTAATATATAAAAATACAAGCGAAAAAATCAAAAAAGATAGTATAAAGAAGGGGGCATTATACTTTGTTAAAAAGCCTAGACCAAAAAGTATTCCTGAAAGAATTAAGTATAAATATTTTTTTGTGTTAAGATATAATAGACCAAGATAAACTCCAAAAAAACAGAAGAAAAGAACGACTAACGACGCTTCTCCAAAGGTATTCCTTATTAAAAATGGAGAAAGAGCAGTCATTAAAGCTGCAAAAAGGCCTATTTTCTTATTTTTGAAAATTAAAGTTCCTATAAGAAATGCTAAAGGTATAAGCAAAGTTCCAGTTATTAACGGAAAAAATCTAGATGCAAAAGTAGTATATCCAAAAATATTAAATGAAATGTCTGTTAAATAGTAAAATAAAGCTGGATTTGAATGGGTTGAAAGAAGTTTAGCTGTTAAAATACCTGCACTCTGGGAAACATGAACCATATCATCTGCAAAAACATCTAAATTAATTGAAGCTATAATTCTTAAAATAAATCCAACAAAAATTGTTAAAACTAAATATCTTTCAATTTTTTTGTCTTTTGAGAAAATAAGATCAGAAAGCAGTTTTGTCGTATTATTCCAATAACTTTTCTTTTGGTTTTTTTCCTCTACACTATTCATTTATCTACTAAAAACATCTAATTTATAAGCTTATTTAAACACAACTTAATAACAAATTAATAATTAACAATAATAAAATGGAAGAAAAATTTAGGGAATTTTTTAGAGACAAAACATATATTAAAATTAAGAATTCTTTATTTAATTACAAAAATAGAAAGGAACAAATAAAGAAATATTTTTTAAAATTTACAGATTTAAACAAACTAAAACAAAATGATTTTTCTATTATGGATATAGGCTCTGGTATTTCTCCTGTGTCTCCATTGCCTAAAAAGACAGTTTATATCGATATTTCTCCTGAATCAGCTGAAATAATGAGTTCTTGGGGTTATAAGGCAGAAGTTGGAAATATAAATAAATTAAAGTTTAGAAACAATAATTTTGATGTAATATTATGCTCTGAGGTTTTAGAACATATTAAAGATTATAAAAAAGCTCTGAAAGAATTACATAGAGTTTTGAAAAAAGAGGGTAAAATAATTATAACAGTTCCAGTACATCAGAGATACTGGAATGTAGATGATGAATTTGTAGAGCACTATAGAAGATTTGAACCAGAACAATTAGAAACTGATCTTAAGGAGAAGGGCTTTACAATACTATTATCAAAACCAATCGGGAGTTTAGTTGAAAGAAAATTCACATTAGCGATTGTTAAAAATTTTATTAAAAACAAGAATAAAAACAAAAGAATAAACAAATTCAAATTCCATAGTATAATGTTTGCTAATTTTATTTTATATATTATTCTAAAAATATCATTGCTTTTTACATCAAGAGAGAGTACAAGCATAATGATGTATGTTGCCGAGAAAAATTAAAAATTTTCTCTTTCTTGAACAAAATTCATAAAGAAGTGTAATACTTTTTCCTTTAATCTAGATCCATCTGTTTCCTGAACATATATTGGCTTTACTTTTTCTCTTGAAAGTAATGCTTGTCTTATACTATCTCTCATAGATTCTGGAGAGGTGAAATCTATTGATCCAAACTCATTGTAAGATGAGAATGCACTCATTATAGTTCCATCACTATTAGCTAGAATTGGTTTATCTATTTTCTTAGCAAATTCTCTTATTCTTCTTGATTGAGATGGAGATATACTTAGACTAAAAGCTTCAATTGCATCAAAATCATCTCTAAATTCTTCTAAAGTTTCTTGAGATAATCCTAATGATAACCCCGAAGGGTCTCTTCTTCCTGCTAAGGCTAAAGAAGCTAGTAATGATTTTTCTAAATAGTTTGTATGTAATGGATGTGCAGGAATTGTTAATGCTTCTTTCTTTGTAGCCCAACTTAAAACTTTTTCTAAATTAGGACCATATGTGTAATGAGAATTTTCAAATGGATATACATCTTTAATACCAGCAATAATCACATGACCTCTATCAGACATAATTTCATAACCTCTTACTAAATACATCCAATCTTTTCTGTTATTGGTTATTCCAATAAAGGTATCTATGTTATTATCATCAATTTCATAGCCTTGATTTGTTAAACTTATTGCTTGCCCTTTTAGTCTTTCATACTTTGGTTGAAAATAATTAAGTAAAAATACAACTCTATTTGAGCTTCTAGAATACAAATTATCTGTAATATATTTAAGAGTCTTTGGATGGGGTTCTATTAATTCAGCTAGTATTTTTGAAAAGCCTTTTTCTGGCTTTACTTCACTTATCCACCCGGATACATGAAAATCTACTTTGCAATCTGATAACTTCATTTGAAAAATAGTTGAATAATTACTTATAAATTTATCTAATATTAAATTTCTCGAAGTTTCTTAGAGTTGTTTTATGTAAAACATACTGGGACATTACCTTTAAGACATTAAAGCCGTATTTTACAGAATTAACATTACATTTTTCATCTCCATAGTGTGTTGGTATTGATATTTCTCTTATTTTCTTTCCAGCCAGTATCATTTGAACTATTATTTCGCTGTCAAAATGAAAATCATCTGAATTTTTGTTGTAAGGAATTTCTTTTAATGCTTGCATTGAGTATGCTCTAAATCCTGAATGAAATTCTGTTAATCTGGTTTGTAATACAAGATTTTCAATAGTTGTTAAAAAAACATTACCAAGAAATTTATATAGGGGCATTCCTCCTTTTATTGGATTTCCAGATATTCTTGAACCAAATGACATTCCTACTTTATCATTATCAAATAATTTAACTAGAGATTCTATATATTCTGGAGGATATTGTAAGTCCCCATGAACCATTACTGCAAGATCATATCCTTTTGAAATAGCATAATTATAACAAAATTTCTGATTTCCACCATACCCTTTGTTTAGTTTATGTTTTATTATTGTTAACTTATTAAGCTTATTTTTCGCTTTATATTCCATGGCTTTTTCAAAAGTATCGTCTTTAGAACAATCATCTGCAATAAGTATTTCATAACACCCATCCCAAATTGATTTTGGTATTCTTTCAAGTAAACTGATTATAGTTTTTCTATGGTTATATGAAAGGATAAAGACAAACACCTTTTTTTTAAGGGGTTTCATTTTCAATCAGAATAATTGCCTTTTCTAAAGTTTAAAATATTATATGTTTGAGAAAGTATATGATTATAGCTAAAACCGTAATAAGTTATACTGATAAAGTCAAGTATTTCATGAAATAAAAAACCTATTAAAATAAAAAAGAAAAAATTATTAACCAAGGAAAGAGCTAATAAGATAACTATAGCTTCCAATCCGTGAAGGATACATGGAGATGTTGGAGCTTTTTTTCTTTCAATTGTAGGTAAAGAAAGATAATACTTGTTTTTAGTTATGAACCATAAAAATGCTGCTTTTGGGCTTGGATTTTTCTTGAACCAAACAAAAAAAATATAATGATCAATGTCTATCATAAATGAAGCTATGAATATTGTGAAAAAACCTAAAAGACCAATCTCTGGAAATAAATTAAATAAAATAAGTGAAAATACCAGGCCGAGAATTATATGAGTTTTAGGAAGCATTTTGGTTTATTCTTTATTAATAAGTTTTACCATATCTGCGAATGCTGGTCTAGTTACTAATACAGCTATAGTTATTCCTAGTATTGTTGTAACTGCGAAACCTTTAAACAATCCTGCACCTGCCCAGTATAATGGTATTAATGAAACAAAAGAGGCTGCGAATGTTGAGAACACAATAAACAAAGCTCCTTTTAGTTTTTCTTTAAGACTTAAAAGCCTTTTAGATTTGGCTTCATCAAGTATAACTATCTGCATATCAACTCCTGTTCCTATTGTAACTAGTATACCTACAATGCTTGGAAGATCTAGATTCCAGTTTATTAGTGCAGCGAAACCAAGAATTATTAAAATTTCTGAAAAGCTTGTGAAAAGAAGGGCTAATGATGCTTTAATTTTTCTATATCTCACAAAAACAATTAATGAAACTAAAAATATACCAAGTATACCTGTTAAAAGTATAGCAAAGATAAATTTATCTCCAAGTGTTGGAGAAATAGTATCTAATTTAACAATTTCTAATTTGTATGGGAGGCTTCCTGTTAATAGAATTGTTTGCATCTGTTTCATTGAAGCTTCTGCATCTTTAATTGCAGAGTCTCTATCTGATCCTGTTCCACTTCCTTGAATTTGAATTTGAGTTGTTTCTCTACCTTTAAGGTCTTCTGAAATAAATAAAGAAGTTGTTAATTGATCATCTACAAAAAAGTCTATTTGTTTTTCTAAATATCTTTGTGTTCCTTCAGTAACATTAACTGATAACTTACTTGTAATATCTGCATGCCTTTTTGCAGCTTCCTGACTTAAATGTATTACAAATCTATATCTACAAATTTCTCCACCTTCAACCTGTTGACATGATTCTATTCCTGCACAATTTGCATCATTTCTACAAACATAAGTTATGTCTTCATTACCTCCAATGAAAACTGTTTCATTCCCTATTTTAGCTTCAAATTTACCTTGTTGAGAAATTAAATTATCCAAGTCTTTTGGGCTTGCTCCTGCTATTTCAACCAGCATATAGTTAGTTCCTGCGAGGTCACTTACAGGTCGAATGCTTACATCACTTATACCATACACATTAAATCTTTCACTACTTATTGCAATAAGATCATTCAATTGTTGATCTGTTATATTCTGATCTGGTTTAACTAATGCCCTTGCTCCCCCTTGGAGATCCAAACCTGTTTTAAGATTAGTATTTGGAATATCTGCAACAATTACTTCAAAGGCTTCATCTGTAAAAAATGATAGTGTGTCTTTGTTTGTAGTAATTACAATTTTTGATGAAGTATTTGAATTATTATTTAGATATGCAACTGCAGTTGTATAATCTTCAAATTTTGATATTGGTTGATTATTTATAGAAATAATTACATCTCCTTGTCTCAAGCCTGCAGTGAATGCTGAAGAATTTAAATCTACGCTCTTAACAATAACTCCTTCTTTAAGAAATAATGGAGGAAAACTGAAAATTGCCAGTAATGAAAAGATAAGTAATATTAGTAGTAGCCAAATTCTCCAAGTTAGTTTAATCATTTTTTACCTCTACATACCATTTTATCATTGATGCGTTAGTGACCCATGTATTGAATATGTCAAATGCCAAGCCAATTGCAAGAATAAAGAATATCTGTTCTAATACTTTTGAATATGATGATGTTATAAAAAGACCTACTAGAATAACTGCAATTGCTGTAAGAGTCATAGTCATTCCTGTTTTGAATGCTCCAAATATTTTTGAATTTACAGACCCTTCAGATCTCCTTAAAACCCTTGCTGTGAGTAAAATATCTGTATCAATACTGTACCCTATTAACATCAAGAAAGCAATTATTCCTCCACTTGATACTTCCATACCTAACAAATTAACAATTGTAAGAGTCATTACAATATCTGCAAAAGCTGCAAATATAACAGCTGCTGCAGGTATACTATATTTTATAGCAAGACCCACTATTGTAATTAGTAATATAATTGAAAGGATGAATGCTATTGTAATTGAAATAGCATTTAGAAAGAAGAAGAGCAATGGAGGGATTAGAACTAAAACTATTAATCCATATTTAATTTTTTTATTATTAGAAAATATGAAGAAAACAACAGTTCCCATAAAAATAAATGAAAATAGTATTGCTAGTAATATTTGAATGTAAAATCCCTGCCCAATTACAGATCCTGTAAATTCAACACTACTATTTGACTGATCTAAAGCAACAGATAAATAGTCTTCTAAAAAAGATATTACTTCTTGAGAATCTGCACTAGTTTCAACAATAAAACCAAGCTGCTTTCCTGAAAATAAATCTGATATTTCTCTTATAGAAACTTCTCCGAAATTAGATTCAAGTTGAGTTTGTAAAGCTTCTATATCTGCTGGCACATTTACCTGTATAGAAGTACCTCCTGTAAGTGAAATATCCCTGTTTATAATATCTCCATGTTGAATGTAAAAAAATGCTAGATAGATTAAACATAAAACTGTTAGAATTATTGGTATAAATAGGATAATTTTGTATTGTTTATTATAGAATTGATTTAAACTCTTTAAACTATCTTTAAGAGTTTTTTTATTTAATTTTTCTTTACTATCTGAATGTTCAGACTGTGAATTTTGCTCTGACATTTTATAACAAATATAAAATAGCTACAAAATAGGGTATTTAAAATCTACTG
>DATDSF010000019.1:0-3705 GCA_035291345.1 Candidatus Nanoarchaeia archaeon | reverse complement strand
TACTTAACTTTGTGAACTTTAATTCATTTATAGACATGTGGAAGAGAGGATTCGAACCCCTGCAAGCACTAAGCTATCACGGCCTTAACGTGACCCGTTTGACCGCTCCGGCACTCCCACATATCTCTTAACTATTTTTTCGGAGCTTTTAAAACTTCTTTAAGATTCTTGTCAAGAGCTTTTACAGCCTCACTAAATATTTCTTTGTTTTCTATCTGTCCCCAACTTTCAATAAAAAATACTATTTCTTCCCCATGTTTAATTTCTACAGGACTTTCTTTTTCTTCTCCAAGAAAGCTTTCAACATAATCAACATCCATATAACTTTTTAAAACATCACCATTTTTCACATTTCCTTTTGGAGAATCAATTAATGTATCTTTTATCTTATTTATTATTTCCTGAGCTTTATCAGCATTTTTAATTTTTATTTCACTGGCATGTCTGTAATAAACTAATCCAGGAGAAAATTTACTATGTTTTTCTCCAACACCTAATCTTGCAAATGATAGTATTTCTAACTCTTGATCTTTTGTTAAAAGAACAATTGGAATTTTATCATAAACTGGTTCCATATCTCCCTTCAAATCTTTAGAATAAACAGTGCAAGGGCCTTTAGCCTTAAGAGTTATTTGTAGCTCACTCTTCAGACTTTTTTTACCATCTGAACTTTCATCATGCACCTCAAGTTTCCTATTACTTTTAATAGGAATTAGTCCAAGTCTGTGAGAAATTATTTCATCATACAAAGCAGAATCATTTTTATGTATTTCAACTTCATCTATAGCAACTACTGGAATTTCATTTACACTCCTTCTTATAGCATTAACCAAACTTTCATTTGTATTTAAAACAAATCCTATTCTATTTCCTTTTTTCTCCACAATATTCATTTATACTCTCCTTCCTCTTCTACCACCTTTCTTTTTAGGTCCACCACGAGGGACTCTTGTTGTATCAGCGATGTTTAATATTTTAAATCCATCTTTAGATAGAGTTTTAACAACACTATTAGCACCAGGACCTATTGATGTTCCACCAGTATTACCTCTTATTCTTATATAAAGGTTATTTAATCCTATTTCTTTTATTTCTTCTCCGATCTTTTTAGCTATAAACATTGCAGTTGTCGGATTTGCTTTCAGTCTATCTTGTTTAGTAACCATTCCCCCAGAACATCTAGTAATAGTATTTCCAGAAAGGTCTGTTACGTGAACTATAGTGTTATTAAATGAAGCATAAATATATACTATTCCTGTATGTTCTTTACCAATACTCATTTTAATTTTCAACCTCCATTTTTACAGGATTTATTTCTTCTTGTTTTTCTTCTTTACTAATTTTTGACTTTTTAATTGTTAAACCATTTATTTTACTTTCTTCATCAACATTAACATTATATGATGGAATGTTAACTTTCTTTGAATTTATACTAATATGTCCATGTGTTATCATTTGTCTAGCACCTTTTGCAGTTGTCGCAATTTTTTTATTAAAAACAATTGTTTGTAGTCTTCTCTTAAGAATATCTTCTTCAGTCAATGCAAGGACATCAACAATATTTTTAACATTAAAACCTTTGTTTCTCAGTTTAGATATAAATCTTTCTTGAGTTTCTAAATCAGCATCAACAAGTTTTTTTGCAGATTTTCTCATTATGTCTAATTTTGCTTTAGCCTTCCATATTTCTCTTTTATTTTTTAATCCATATTTTTCTACAATAACATTTTCATTCTGTATTCTCGGAGCATCAAATGCTTTCTTAGGTCTGCTGAATTTTTTATGTTTCCTAATCATTTTTTCTTATTAACTCCTACAGATTTATTTCTTCCTTTCTTTCTAAAATGGCTCTTTGTTCTCTGTCCCCTTACAGGTAATCCTCTTGAATGTCTTATTCCTTTATAGGACTTTATTTTTTTAAGTCTTTTAATGTCAAAATCCTTTCTTAAATCTAAGTCAGTTGCAATTAAATGAGCAGTTTTGCCTGTATCAAAATCATTCCTTCTATTCATCATATAGCTAGGGACTTTTATATTTTTTAATGTCTCAGAAATTGTTTCAATTTCAGGTTTAGATAAACTAACTATCTTTCTTTTTCTATCAAGATTTAATTGATGACATAAAGCATTTGATATAGCAAATGAAACACCTTTAATATATGTAAAACCAGAATAAAGATTTTTACTTCCTGGAATATCTGTAGATAGAATTCTAACTAGTGTCTCTGATTTATCTTCTTTACCCTTATGTGTTGGTTCAACTTTTTCAACTTCTATTTGCTTTGTTTTTTGTACCATTTTAGTTGTATTATATATCTACGAATAGCCTATGTCTTTCAGTTCCTATTAACTCTTGAAATATTCTTTTTTGAATAGCATTTTTTGGATCAGGGAGATTTGGTATTCTTTTCTTCAGATCTTCAAAAGATTCAAATTTTTTTTCTTCCCTAACTTTAATAATTTCCTGCATATGTTTTTTCCCATAACCAGGAAGCAACTCAAGTTGGTGAACTCTAGTATTAATAGCTGTTGAATTATTAAAAAACTCAACAAATTGGCTTTCTTTTTGATTAACTATTTCCTTTATAAATTCTTCTAATTGGGCTTTAGCATTTTCAGTAAGTTTTTCTGCCGGTAATCTTCCCAGAATATAATATATTTTATCTCGTTTACCCTCTCCAATGTAAACTTTTTCGTTTATTTGAAGAGACACACCCTTTCTAGGTATTAGTTGTAGAAGTGTAAGATTCTCTTCACCTATAGCCTGAGCTAATGGCATCATATTTCCACGACCTTCCAAAGGATACCCATATGGAAGGAAATCTAGTATTATTGCATATTCTTCTTTCTTCTTCATTTTTATCGGTATTTGGCAACAATGTCCAATATTTGTTTAATTTCATTCTCATCCAAGCTAACATCAACGAAGATTTTATTTACATCAGTAGAGTCTTCAGGCATAATATCCATAATTTTAATCACATATTCTTCTTTCATTTTATGGCTTTCAATTGACTTAAGATCTTTTTTAAAGGGTTCAACATCTTTCTTTTTTATCTTTACAAATTTCTTAAAGTACTCTCCTAATTCTTCTTTTCCTTCATTTTCTTCAGATAGTTTTTTTGCCTCTTCTAAACATAATGGTTGCATTTCTTTTATCATTTTAATTTACCTCCCACTGCAGGTTTTAAGTATATCCTCTTTAAATGTATTGGGGGAACTATAAAAACTTTCTTTTTTTTAAAATCATTAACTTCAACAACATAATTTCTCCCTCTTTTGCCAATTATAGTGCCTGTTTTTCCTTGCATTCTTTCTTTGAAATTTGCAGGAAATGATTGTTCTTTTTTCAGGGCAACTTTGTCTCCTTCTTTTAGTTCCTTGAAGTATTCACTAAATCTAACTTTTCCCCGTTCCCTTATTTTTTTTCTTCCAGCCATATTAACAAAATGCTTATTAATTATCTAAAAATAGTGCCTTTAAAAGCCTTTCTTATTCTTACTTAGAATTTAACTACTTACCTTGGCTTATCAAACCCTGGTTTAAATTACCACTATCACGGGCATCTTCCATATTTTTGACAATTGTCTTAAACATCTTAGGTCCCCAAACTCCAACACCACAGCTCTCACAAAAATCTATTACAGATTCCTGAGGAACATCTGTTTTACAATAAATACATTTCTTTACCATTTCACACTCTTTT
>DATDSF010000018.1:0-17000 GCA_035291345.1 Candidatus Nanoarchaeia archaeon | reverse complement strand
CCAAGATTAGTAACTCTATCCCAAAGATTTCCCCATCCCTGAGAAAATCCAAAAACTAAAAATACCAAAACAAGTATAGCTAAAATAATGACAACTATAGTTCCAATAGCCATCTCTGCACCCTTTTTACTTTTAATCACCATCTCTAAATAAGTTTGTTAATTTACTAACTATATTAACTTAATTTCGTTTATAAATATTTCTAAATCCTATTTGCATTAAATGTTTTAACAAATGTTCTTTCAATATAAGTTCCAGAGTTTTCATCATATGAGTTAAGATTTATTTCAATATCAACCGCAAAAATATTATTCTCCAACATTATATTCTCTAAAACAAGTTTATCCTCAAACTGCTTCATTTCAGCCAATTCATACTCTCCGTTTACTTTGTAAAGTAAAAGTTCTTTATTAAAATTCGCAAGAAATTCCTCTTCAGTATTAGAAACTAATGAAACTTTTCCAACAATATTACTTAAATAAATCTCAGTAAGACTTGTTTTATATTCAATATCAATAAATGCAAAATCATTAGTTTCAGCATTAACTCTCTGACCACTTGTATAAAATGTAAATAAAGCATAAGAACATAAAAAAATAGTAGCTATAACTAAAACAAATACAGCTATTGGTACACCTCCATTTTTACCCCATTTGTTTTTTTTATAATATCTAAAATTTGCTTGTTTCATCTTTATAATACACCTCAATTAATTTACCATTATCAGATACAATTTGTAGTTTATTTGTAGTTCCTGTATTGCAGTCTGATGATATATATCTGTCAAAACCAAATGAACTCTCCTTAGAACCAATTATTTTATCTTTATTTTCTGTATGATCTCTAACAATTAAACAAATGTCTCCATTTTCAATTCCATTACCTAGTGCAAATTCTCCAAAGCTGTTATTTATTTTATCATATAAATCTAATGAATCTTTAGGCATTTCAGTTTCATCTAAACCCCTATCATAAATAAAAGAGTCATCAGCCCAGTCAAAAATCAAAACCTTGTTTTTTATTAAAAATTTATCAATTAATTTAATCCTGTCAATATCTTCCTGAGTCTTTCCCAAAAACATTTCAGATTCTTTAAGTTCAAGTCCTCTGCTTCCCTTATCTCCTGAAGAGTTATAAGCAAGGATTCCTGCAAAAATAACAAAAAAAACAAGAATAAAAAATATAATTAAGGAAGCTAAAACCCATGTAATTCCAGTACCAATACTCTGGCCTTTATTGCTAATCATCTTATATTTTATCAAAACCTCCAAGATTATTTGACCCAAAAACAACATCAAACTTATATTCTTCCAAGGTTTTAGAATCAAATCCTAAAACTCCTTCTTTAAAACTGCACTTAGGCAAATTTTTAGAATTTTTACTTGCCTCCAATCCACAATAAACATCATAGTCTAAATTACCCAGCTTAATTTCATCTATCAGAACTTCATCCAAATCATGCACACTTACAAAAAGATAGTATTTCCCACTTCCACTAAATAAATCTTGATTAATACCACATACTTTAAAAATATTAAATTTACTTTCAGAATTCTCAGAAAAGTAATAATTCTCAGTTAAGCAGTTAGATATTTTATTTGAAATTATTTCAGCATGAACTTCCCGAATATCTGCATCAGAGGAATAAAAATAATTTATACCTATTGTAATCATAACAGCTATAATAGAAAAAATAAATAAGTTCCACAGAAATATACTAAATTCTCCCAACATGGCTTTATTATTAATCTTTCTTACATTCATTTTCCATTCTCCTTTTCTTTAATTAAAATATCTAAAAAATAATCTCCATTATCTCTATTAATTCTGACTAAAGACTCTACCTCATAATCACTAATAAACCAATATGAATACCCACTAGATTCACTTGAAAGTCTTACAGAAACCAGTCCATCTGAAATTAAAAATGGAGTTTCAACATATTTATTCTTATTTTCATCAAAATATTTCCTTAAGTCATTAATATCTATAGAAATTTTATCTCCTGGTTTTGCCCTGTCTATATCAAGTGCAATTTTCTTAGCATATAACTCTTCATGATTAATTGAATCAGAACTCTTACTATAAATAACATAAAACATACCAAAAACAAAAACTATAACAATAATAAGAAATACAACCAATAATCCTATCTGTTCCAATCCTTTTTTACTTTTCATTTTATATTACTTTTTGGAAACCTTTTTTAATACTTATTTAACTAAGCAAAATTTTCAAAGTCTTTAACTTCCAAATCATTAATTGTTTCTTTATTATACTCTATAAACAAATACACACCGTATGTACTTGCTTTATTTTCATTTAAAAATTTATCAACTTCTTCTTTAACAACCCCTCCAGAAACATATCCTATAACAGCTCCTGCAGCAGCCCCTCCAACTGCTCCTGCAGCAGTTCCAACAAGAGGAATAGGAACAACACTTCCAATAATAGCTCCTGCACTTGCAGCTGCAGCAACACTACCCCATACAGACATTAAATCAGGTAAAGCGCTATTTCCAACCTCTAAATATATAACTGCCTTTTGTCCTTGAGTATTAAATTTATCATTGGCTTTCATGTCAGGAGTATATGCAGGGGATTGTCTAGAATTTGTTAGATACTGATGATAAGTCAAATCAGAGTATGGAACTTTTGTTTTAATCAGATACTCATTCATACCATCTACATTTTCAATCTCTTTTTTTAAATCCTCATCAAATGCAATTCTTGCACATATAACTCCTGTTTTACTATCAGAAAAGCTATCTACTCCTCTTGAAAAAATCTGTAATTTCCCTTCCCCCATCACGCTCCAACAGTCATAAATACTGTTTGCAATTATTTCTTTTATCTGTTGTTCTTTCTGTTCTTTAGTTCCAGAAACTCTTTCTGTTTTAAAATTACTTCCAAGCTCATCACCACAATTTCCTGCTAAAAGAGAATTTTTACTTATACAAATTTTTTCAGTTTCACATCTTAATGGAAGATCTACAATTTTTTGTCCTGTGTGGATTATTGTATCTTCAGGAACAGTTGCCTTAAAAATAACAGACTGATGACATGTCTCTCTATCAATAGTTCCTTTCCAATTAATCTGCCATATCAAAAAAAGTATCACAGTTAACCCAAGCATAATTAAAATTACTTTAATTGTTACATCTGACATCAAAAATCCTTTTTTATCTCCTTTCATATTATTAATTACCCTACAAATTTAGTTATTATATATCCTACAGCCAAAAGAGCTATTATGAAAAAAAGTATAATAAGAACAACTTTAACAATTTCATCAAATTCTCCTTTGTTATTAATCATAATTTTCTCACCATTTTATTATTAAATTACCTCAATTACATACAATCCATTGCTTGATTTAAATCCATTGTTGCCTAAAAATTCCCCAAGTTCAGAATCCGAGCTTATAGCTTCACCCTGTAAAATCTTAAAAAATATTTTTTCATTTTCTGAAATTATATTATAATCATTTGAGCACTCTGAACTGTAATCATATATCTCACCAGATTCAGTAGATAATTTATTAAGAGTCTGCCAGACCTCAAGATCAAAACTCCATTCTACATTGTTAACTAAAGAATTATACCTTAAAAAAATGCTCTTTCTTTCAATAGGAAGTTTACCTAGAGAAACATCATAATTGGAAATTTCTAAATTAATTGGGTAAACTTTGTTATCATTTACAGTTAGATTAAGTTCTATAGCTTTTTTTCCTCCAAATTTTATAGTTCTGCTTTCAACAACCAAATCACTTCCACAGCCTGAAGGATCACTGTCTTTTAAAATAACAAACTTATCAGAAAGTTCGCATTTTACTATCTCATCGCAATCAGAATTAGTGCAAAAACACAAGCAAAAATTCCCTCCACAACTCTCTCCAAATTCAGAGCTAACTAAATTCCAATCATATCCTTTGGAATTTATTAAGCTAGAAATTAAATAAGTCTTTGACTGATCTTTCTCAAGTTTACTAAACTCTAGTTGGATATTAGTAAGTTCAGATGTGGATTTTTTTATTGCAGAGTCATTGCTGAATAAATTATAAAGATAAACAGCTAAAAATATTAGTAAAACTAGAATAATAGCCCCTATAATTAAATTAACACCATTATCTAAAAATCCTACTTGTCCTCTCCTGTTTTTTTTATTTATCATCTGATTCAGTTAATTTTGATTTAAACAATTATTATTCATACATGCCCATGGCTTGTCCTCTATTCTTCCCAATGTTCCATACTCTAACCAGTACTCTGTTTTTATCCAAGGTCCAACAAACTTCTTATTATCTTCACTTCCATAATAAAATCTTATAACATTATTAGTTTCAAAACTTCCATCAATAGGAGCTCCACCAGAAATAAACCCAATAATATTATTTCCCTTTGTATCAACTCCAATTTGTCCGTTTGAATTATCAATTGGTAAAACTTGCTTTATCAAATCAGTATGTTTAGTATTTTCAAACACATAAGTGAGAGAAACTTCTTTATCTCCCTCAGTATAGACAAATCTTGAGTTTTGATCAATATAGCTTTTTGCAATTTCAGTTAATTTTTCATCATAAAAAACAAAAGTATTTCCTATTCCCTGTCTGCTTAAAACACCAGCAATATTAAAATAAAAGTTTTTTCCTCCAATCTCAATATTTTTAACTTTTTGATAATTATTTGCATCTGAAACTTTTTCATCTCTGCATAAATAAGATTCTCCAATCAGGTGAGATTTGTCTAGATTAACAAGCTGATTAAGAGTAACTCCTTCTGTCTCAAAATTTTCCTTTGCTTTAAAATAAATTGTTCCTACTCCTTCAATAATCTCTGGATTAAGATAAACAATATTGCCTGCAAAAACACCTATTTTGTATTGAGATAAAAATCCTTTAAATGCACAGTTTGGACAGCTAGAAATTAAATCAGAATTACTAAGCTTAATTCCTCTATAATCGCCAGGTGTTTTCTCATCACAGTTAACTTCACCATTACAAAAATAAATCCTATCTCTAATAATCCTCGCAACCAAATAATTACATTCATCAGGAATAACTTCTTCTGAAACATTATTCTTTGTAAAAGAAGGAAAAACATCTAGTTTTTCAATAAGCCCGAAGTTATAAGCTGCAATAAAAGCAACAACCACAACAAGTGCAACTAGAATAAAAGTAATTAACTTATTAATCGCCAGTTTATCATCCCCTTTTTTATATTTCATCTTCTGAATCTGAATAAATCCTGAATATATGCCAGAGTATTTTGACCCTTGCCTGATAAAATAATTATTCCTATAACAAGTAAAACTAAAATTCCTAAACCTAAAAGTACCCAGCCTAATATTTCTATCTCTATACCTTTCTTATCTTTATAATTAATTTTTTTAAATAATCTCATTAACAAACTCCATCGCAATTAATCTCAAAAATTCTATTACCCCAAGTATAATTTCTAGCTCCATAACAGCTAGCTTCAATCTTCTCATCAGAAGAAACTTTAATTGTTTTGTTTATACAACAGTAAGAATAAGAAGAATCCTGTCCAGCCAGCCTATTACAGCTTTCTACTACATCATCCACATTGCTCTCTGAAAAATAATTTTTAATTTTACTATAAAAATTTCCTGATGAAGAGCTAAAAACATAAATTATAACTCCAAGCAAAAGCAAAGCTAAAACAATTATAACTAAAGTGCTAAAAATTAAAGACATCCCTCTTTTTCCTTTCATTTTAAGATATTATCTACTATTTTTTCTCCTTTTTATATTTTATACTTATTTAATAAAGGAAAGTTTGATACCAGAAGAAGCAAAGCTTCTTTGGTACAGAGATTCTATGAATCTCTTGTAAAGAAAACCATTGGTTGTCTTTATGTTCCCAAATTTCCAAGTGCAACAGCAGCTATAATTGAAAGTACAACAACAGAAACTAGAGTAATTAAAAGATATAAAATCATACCTTTCTTTAAGTTTCTACCAATCTCATTAGTTCTTTTTAATTTATCATCTCCTGCATCAATAACAACTAAAACTCCTGTTAAAATAAAAATTATCTGCACAATATAAAGCCCAATAGAAACCTGTAAGTAATATGGAGGAATCATCTCACTTATCTGAAATAGCTGAGTAATAGTTCCTATATCTCCAATTCCCGCGGCAACCCCTGCTCCTCCACTATCCACTTCAGTTATAATATTCTGTAATTTATTTAATATTAAAGCAATCATAGCAGAAAGACCAACTACAATTCCAGAAAGTAGAGGAGCAAGGAATACCATATTGCTTCTCATATCACTTACAACCTCTGCAAGTAAATCAGTCATTCTTTGATTTACTTTTTGTATATTTTTAATATAATCAGAAATACTCATTAAACTCTGTGCAGCAATTGTTAATCCTTTTTTAACAGACTCTAATAAAATCCTCATGCTTGTAGCAACTAACTCAGAAGGATAGTATATTATTGCTCCTCTGTTTTTATCAAAAATAGCCTTGTCTAAAGACATTCCTGCCTGTTGTAAATTTAAATTAACTCTCCTGAAAAATTCCTCTGTTTTTTGACCTTTAGTAGATTCAGCAACTCTTGCAAAGGCAATCTCAGCAGGCATACCATCCCCTAGTCTATTACCTAACTGAAAAATACTATTTGTAAATTCCTGTTCTAATTCTTTAGTTTGTTTTCTTGCTTTAATCAGCTCTTTAGTTCTCATACCATAAGCTATTGAAAAAAACAATCCAATACTTAATGGAATAAATAAACTAAAAACAATAGCTCCAACTCCAAAAGGACCTACAATTCCACTACCAACACTTTTAAAATCAAATAATAACATCCCTTCAAGCAAACCAATTCCTAAATTTCCTAAATCATAATCTTTTGCAAATCCGAACGTATTGACAAACCAATCCTGCTGGAAAAGAAATGGTAAAATCCCTATTAAAAATAGTGGTAATGAAATAATGCCTGCTATAATAAATGGTTTTTTGCTTTTGTATTTAGGATAAGCTGGATTTAATTCCAAAATCTCACTCTCACCATAACCTCCCGGTCTTTTAAGCATAATCTGATTTGTTAAATAAAATACAAAAAAAGGAACTATTAAATTAAATAAAATAAAAACATGATATGGTTTAATACTTCCTCCAAGTAAAGTTGAAGCCAAAGGTAATAAAGCTAAAGCAAGTGTCGGTAAAACAACCCCTAACATATATATATTAGTTAACGGACTTCTAACCTCTCTTGAAAAAACAAGCATCTTCTCATAAACACCATCAAGTATGACTTGTAATGATTTTTCTAAAATTGCTATTCTTCTTGAATTACTAGGTTCATAAAGTGAACTCTCAATTAAATGAAATGCTTCAACAAATTCAGTGCTATAATTCTGCCATCCCTCTAAATAATGATCCAAACTTTGTTTAATTGTACTGTATTTGCCAGTTTCTACATCCCAAAAAATCTTCTTTAAATCCAAAGCTAAAGGAGCCTGAACATGTTGTGATGCAAAAGCTATAGCTCTTTCTAAATTAGATGTATGTTTCATATAAATAACAACATAAAGAATACATGGAACCATCTGACTGCTGGCTTTTAATCTCCATAATAAAGCCATTCTTTGTGGAGATGTATAAATATAATAAAATATGAATAAACTAAATATCAAGGATAAAAAAAGAAATAACCCATTAGGACCTAAAAATCCAGCTTCTCCTAAAATATCTCCACTTCCAGAATAAAAAAATACTCCTAAAAAAATTATCAGACCAACTGTAAAAACAACAAATGCTGAAAAAAATGCAAATGCAACTACCTGACTTGAAGTTAAGTCTAGATGAGCTATCCTTAAAAATTCAGTCATTCTTTTTTCGTCTTTTGAAGAAAGTTTAATCTTACCAAAATTTCCGAATGATTTTGCAAGTTTTTCATATCTGGACAGTTGAGGCATCATATCTTCCTTAAACTGAATATACTCTCTACTCATATCTTCAACCCGAGTTTCATCATAAGAATTCTTAGAAAGTTTACCAGAATATTTTTTTAATATCTCATCTACATCAGCCATACATTAATTCACTCTCTTTTTATATATAAAAAAGAATTTTTAGCTTAATAAAACTTTATCAAGACTTCTTTTTAGCAAGAATAATGATATAATCAAATGGGATTTTAATCCTTCCTCTATGCTTATTAAAGACTTTCTCTAAATCATCAAAAAGTGCCTTTTTCGAATTATTATCTAATGAGCTAACAAAAGAATAAGAATTGAGTAAATTAATATATTCTTTTTTTGAGAAATAATTATATTTTACAAAGGATAATTTTTTAGGTTTAAAAAATAGATGGCTTTTAGAAATATTAGTTAATATTTTTTTAGTCCTAGTAGATGATTTTAAATTAGGATGATTGGGGCAGTGTTTCTTGCAAATTTTAACAATTTCTGAAAATAATTTTGATTTATCAGAGTTTGAAAATCCATAAAAAATTACTAAGTATCCATTATCTTTTAAAAGCAAATTTATTTTTTTATAGATACCTTTCTCTTTTACCCAATGAAACGAAGTTCCAAAAAGAATTACATTAAAAATTCTAGGTTTGCTTTTAAAATTTTCAAAAGAACTAACTTGATATTTAACATTATCAAACCCCTTGGACTTCTTTCTTGCAAGACTAATAAGATCTTTACCAGGATCTATTCCTAAAATATTATATCCTTTTTTAGCAAAGGGTAATGTAGAACGCCCATTCCCACAACCAACATCTAAAATCTTATCACCTTTTCCAAGCTTAAGATTTTTTAAAATTCCATTAATTAGTTTAGGAGGATAATCTAGTCTCCCCTTTTCATAAGCTTTAGAAATTTTATTAAATTCTTTTCCTAGTTTTTTTGAATAAACCATTATCCACTAAACTTTTTTATTTCTTTATCTAATTGTTTTCTCCACTCCGGAAAAACTCTTTTTCCAAGAGGAACCCCTATTTCCTTAGTTACTTCATCAGAAATTTCATGAAACAAAGTATTCGCAATTAAACAAAACTTAGCTTCAAGTAAATCCTCTCTTTTAAGCTTTTGAGAAATATCGACTATCTCTTGTTTTATTTTTCCCCTCAAAACTATATTATCATAAACATTATCCCAGTTTCCAGCCCACCCTTTAACTCCTGCAGCTATTTCTTTAATTATCTCTGAATCTCCATTAACTAAATCATCACTTGCCTCTAATTCATCTTTCTCTACATTAAAATTTAATAAATCTCTAAAACCTCCTTCAAGTAAAGGATCTTTAGTCCAGTGCTTTCTGACCTCTGAAACCTGAACAACTCTTCTATTACTATGCAGACCGTCAGGAGTTTTAACAGGATTTGCAACAACAATAACATCAGTTGCTTTAAAACTTGTAATTGGAACTCCTAAATCATTTACAATTCTGTCAAAAACAGCATAAGGAGAACTTCCATGAACTGTTCCAGCAACAACATTAGCCAAAGCTCCAACTCTCATAGCTTCATATAATGCTTTAGCCTCTGTACTTCTTATTTCTCCAACTATCAAACTACTATCTCCTAATCTTAAACTTGTTCTAATTCCTTCCTCAGCAGAAACTTCATTAGAACTTTCTAAAAGTCCAGGTCGTACTTTCATGCTTAAAATATCATAACCTGCTTTCCTAAAATAATCACTTGGCAGTTCAGGAGTATCTTCAACTAAAATCATTCTATATTTTGATTTAATTTCCAGCATCAAACTCCCCAATAAAGAAGTTTTTCCAGAACTTCTTGTTCCTGCAATTAACATTGTTCTGCTCCCATCAATTAAAAAACTTAATAATCCAGCTCCAAAAGAATTAATCATTCTGTTTTTAATAAAAAGGGGAAGTGTCCAAGGATAATCTCTATGTCTTCTAAAGGCATAAGCTAAACCATGAGGAGATAAAGGCCTTTGTATTATTGCAACTCTTGCTCTTGCCATTTCTAAAGATAAATCTGTATCAAGTACTGGATTAGCTTCGTCTAATGGTCGTCCTGAAATCATTCTAAACTTAGCTGCCCAGGAATCAGCATCTTCCTGACTTAAAAGAATATTTGAAATGCATTCATCAAATTTAGAATGTCTTAGAAAAATAGGATTCAAGCTTATAGGAGCATTTAACACAATATCCTGCAAATTTTGGTCTTGAAGTAAAATCTCAAGTAAACCAAAACCAATTGTATGTCTAACAAGAATTCCTGCAAGTTTATTTAAGTCATTATATGAAGCCATAATTTTTTTTGATTCAGCTAAATCTCTCAATAAATCCCTTGCAACATTAAAAAAAACCTGTCTTGTCCTATTAGTATCAATAAACTCCTCTGCTTTTGGTTGATGTTCAATCATAACATTCCTGGCCAAATTCAAAAGAATCTGATAATCTTCATTTAAAAAATATTCAGGTGGCATTAAATGATAGAAAAATTTTAGTTCCCCTTTCTTCTTTAGTATGGTTACAAGGCTTTTATCCAGCCCTTGTCCTATTTCATACTGTGAAATTATAGTACTTTCTCCAGGTAAAGCAGAAACTAATCTTGAAAATGCAAAATTGGGAATTACATCTGGTGAAAATATTTTTGAATAAATACTCCTATCTTCAAAATTATCTCCAGTAGCGTTACTAATTTCATCAGATAGTTTTTTTGCAAGTTTTGATTCAGAAAGCATGTTATATATTTTCTCAAGAAGTAAAATATATGTCCGTTCTCCCTGAGTGTTATAAGCTTTTTCTTCAACAAGTTTATGTCTTATTTTATGATAGGCTAAAAGAGGATCTTCCCTCAATAGTTGCATGAAAAAATTCATGAACTCATACCTAATTCCGACAGCATTTTTATCTCTTCCAGAAAGCTTTTCAATAGATAAAACCCTTTCCTGTTTTAGCAAATAATTGTATATATATGCAATCTCTGAAAGAATAGCTACCTGTTCTGAATTATAATTATAGTTTCTCTGTTGTACTAAAACAATCCTTGAAATATTTGGATTTTCAATAAGAAGATCTATCACTCTTACCATAACCTCTGGGTGAAATACAATTGATGGAATTATCGGAGCTCCAAGATAATTTACATAAGCTACATTTTCTCCAGATTCACTTCTAACCTCATAAGAATAAAGTTTAGTCCCTCTCTCAAATAACATTTGTTTCTTAATACCTCTTAAATGAATCAGCAAAATACGTTTAAAATAGTTTTCTATAATTCTAATTCACAAAGTATTTTAAACCCATTTAGCTTTAATTGTTAATAAATCTAATACTAAGTAAAAGAGGAGTAAATGGCAAGAAATCAATTTCCACAGTCACAAGATTCACATGATCAAGTCTCATATGAAATAGGACTTAAAATAAGAGATTTGGAAGAATCACACAAATTAATGAAAGAGCGTGTTTTATTAATTGGACAGAATCTTATAGATTTTCAGGAAAAGGCAAAATCTGAAATAACGTCTATAAAAAAAGATATTTATGAAGTAAAGTCTGATGTAAAAAGAATAAAGGAAGTTGTAGAGTCACTATCTGAAGAATTATCCAAAAGTGCGAGAAAAGAAGAACTAGCAATATTAATAAGACAGTCAAAAATGTTTGACCCATTAAAATTTGCTCGTATAGAAGATGTTGAAAAAATGATTGAAGAAAAAGTTCTTCATAAGCATCATCATACTCATGAAGAAAATCCAAATGAAAACCAAGATAGCTCTAGTACTAAACACGAATTTTGGAGAAATAAAATATGAAAGAAACAATAATTAAAATAAATGATTTGAAAAATAGAGGTTATACAGACCCGCAAATAATAAAAACTCTTGAAGAGGAAGGACTTCCTCCGAGAGAAATAAATGATTCTCTTGCTCAGTCTAGAATAAAGGCTGCTATATCAGAGCCTAATTTCCAAGATCCAAATTACAGCCAGGAAGCAAATTACCAAGATTATAGTCAAGACCCAAATCAAAATTATCCAGGATCAATACAACAACCTATGATTAATTCTCCTAACTTTCAGGATAATAACCAAATACCTCAAGCTCCACAACCAGGACAGGAGGATTATAATCAGAATTATAATCAGGAACAACAAAATTACACAGACTATTCCCAACAATCTTCTCAAGAACAATATGGTGAATATCCACAAACCGGTGGAGATTACTCAAATTACGCAGGTTATCAAGGTACTCCTGATCAAACTCAGGGAGAATCATATTATGGATTAAATACAGAAACAATGTCTGAAATAGCAGAGCAAATAATACAGGAAAAAATGGCTAGTATAAATGCTGCAATATCAGCATTAGCAGAATTTAAAATACTTTTAGAGGGAAAAGTGGATAAAATGGATCAGCGCCTTGAACGTATAGAAAAAATAATAGATTCTCTTCAAACTTCATTAATAAGAAAATCTTCTGAATCTTCTCAAGATGTTGAAGACATAAAAACAGAAATGAAGCTAATGCAAAATAGTTTCTCAAAGATGTTAAATCCTTTAACAGATAAAGCAAGATCTGAAGAAAAACATCATAAGCATAAAAGCCGTAAATCAAAACCTCACACTAGCAAGTCAGCTAAGGTTAAAAAACATAAAAAGTAATCATACTATTTCTTAGTTATAACCCAAGAAGCTATACCTGCAATTATTAAAAGTAAAACAGCTCCTAAAACTTTTTCAGAATAAAGAAAGTCAGTTATGTTAAGTAAAAATGCGTCTCCACCACTTCCAGAACTGCCAGGAAGATATGGTTTTAACATAGGATTAAAAACAACTATTGCAGAAACTAAAAATACAATTGCAAGTAAAACAATAAATACCCATCCTAAAGCAGGTTTCATAAAAACACTTATATCTTTCTGTGAAAATCCAGCTATAATTAACACAAAAAATAAACATATAATTAAAATTGCAACCCACGGAACTATAGTCTGAACATATTTAACTGCAGGGGCAAAAACAACAAAAATAATTGCAAAAATAAAACTCACGAAGCTGTTTATGAAAGGACTTTCGCCAAGAATTTTAGTCTTTGTAAGTATAGCATACATTACTAAAAAAACTAGTAAAAAGCCAAAAATACTCATGAAATATCCTAAACCACTTACATCCAATGCCATTTTAATTCAATATTTTAAAAATTAATGATCGTCAAACTTTTGGAACATTATACTTTTATGTCCTGCAGGTTTTGAAGAATTAATAACTATAGCTACAAATCCAATTATTATTCCAAGAGCAACAATCGCAGAAATATTCTCATGCCAAAAACTGCCAGTCCACCAACTATAATCTGAAAGAGTACTGAGAACAACAATACCTGCAGTTACTCCACCAATTCCTAAAAATATATACATCTGGCCCCTATATTGAGTATAATCTACAAATAATCCAATAAGAATTAAAGCCACAAGTAAGATAGCCAAACCCATCCCTAGTTTAGGAAATATAACTGAGAAAAATAATGGTACATAATCAAACTGCAATGAAAGTAAAGCAACTGCAAGAGCAATAACTGCATTTATTCCACGTCCTTCATTCTCTTTACCCATAACTTTTACTTTTTGTAAAATTGCAAAGACTAATGCAAAAATTAACAAGAATGGTAAAACATAGTAAAAAATTCCGTAATCAGCCCATTGCTGAAGAATCTCAGTTATAGTCACCGCCATTTATATAAAACAAAATTATTATTTAAATACCTTTCTAAAAACTACTTAATTTCTTTTTAGGAATCTTTCTTTTTCCAAGGAGCTAAAACAACAATCATTGCTCCAACAATTATAGCTACAAGTAAAATATTTGTTGCAATTCCAGTAGGTTGTCCTCCATTAACAACCCAACCATAAACAGTATCTAATTGTCCTGTCGCCCATATTACAGCAATTATAACTGCAATAACAATTAAAACAAAAAATCCCCACTGAACTGATGGTGGAATAATTAAACCCTTTTCATTTGAACTCGCTACAAATCCGTAAAGAATTAAAAATACTAAAAGTATTACCACAGCAACAGCAAGGAATGGCATTAATTTACTAATAATTCCAGTTGCGTAAGAAAAAGCAACTGCAATCAAAGCAACAGACAAAGCCACTAAAGCATCTATCTGTTTTTTATTGTCACCAAGAATTTTAGATCTTTGTAAAATTGCAAAAATAAGTGTAAATATCAATAAAAAAGGATATATAACATTAACAGCAAAATAACTTCCAAGTATTGTTTCAGTTACGCCCATCTTTAAATTTATTCTTCAGGCAATCCAGGCATTTCCTCTCTACCAGAAGAAGGCATTGCAAATTGGCTTACAACAAACACATCACCAATAGACTTGACATAACTGTGTGGTATTATAACTCCTCTAGCACCCCCAAATAAGCTGCTAAAGCCACTACCAACTCTAACTCTCCAACTTTCAACTCTATTGTTTACTAAATTTGCTTCTTCAACTTCTCCAAAGAAATCACCTGCATCTGTGAAGACTTTTTTTCCTATAACATCACTAATCTTTTTTATTTTTAACATGTATAAATATCCTCATAATCTATTTAT
This sequence comes from Candidatus Nanoarchaeia archaeon, assembly GCA_035291345.1. GTDB lineage: Archaea > Nanobdellota > Nanobdellia > Pacearchaeales > GW2011-AR1 > JACPLR01. The sequence continues at coordinate 2,430 of DATDSF010000018.1, read as the reverse complement.
ATACTTTTCTATCATAAAAATATATCTCTCCAATAGTGATAATAAAACACCACTTTTACATTGATTAACTAAATAATAAAAATATTTAAACAAGTGAATATATTTATTATCATAAAATGGTATTTAATTTAAAAGAGGTTGGATATATATTAACTGCTGTAATCATACTTTTTGTTGTTGTTAATTTTAATGGTTTTATAACAAATAATTTTTCTCTTCTTTCACTTCTTTATAGTATTTTAGTAATAATAGTAGTTCTTTTAACAAATATTCTTGCAAAAAAACTTGCAGCATATTACTACCAGGCAAAAATAGAAATTCAGCCATGGAAACTTTATAGATATTGGTTTAAAAGATCTCAACACTTCAATAAACCAATATATGCCGGAATATTTATTCCAGTTATTTTCTCAATAATTTCATACGGATATTTTCTTTGGTTGGCTGTCTTGGAATTTGATGTATATTCTACAACAGCTAGAGTTTCAAAAATGCATGGCACTCATAGATTTACTGAAATGACAGAATTCCATATAGGAATGATAGCTGCAGCAGGAGTCCTTGCTAATTTAATATTAGCAGTAATAAGTTATATTTTAGGTTCTCCAGAAATTACAAGGTTAAGCGTCTTCTTTGCCTGTTTTTCTTTAGTCCCAATAGGAAGCCTTGATGGAACAAAAATATTTTTCTCAAGTGGAGGATCTGTTAAAACAAGCACAGGTCCAGAAAGCATTTCATTTGGAATACCATTTTTATGGTTCTTATTAACAGTAATATGTCTGGTTTTCTTATCGTTTGTTCTATTTTTCCCTTACTAATTAAAATATTTCTTTTAAAGTTCTGGTTTTGTCTAATCTTTTCCAAAAAGATTATATGGAAAGTTATTGTTTTGTCTAATCTTTTTTAAAATCTTTACAGTTTATTATTACAAGGTACTGGTTTGCTTAAAGATTTCCAAAATCTTTACAATTAAGCTTATATAACCTTTAAATCTATTAGCTTAATGTCCAATAATTTTCTTTTAAACATAACACCTAGAGAGTATCAAAATGAAATATTAAAGAAATGCATAGAAAAAAATTGTTTAGTGGTTCTGCCCACAGGCATAGGAAAAACATTGGTAGCTTTAATGTTGGTAATTGAAAGAATGAAGCAATTTCCTTTAGAAAAAGTTCTTTTTTTAGCTCCAACCAGACCATTAGCACAGCAACATTTAAGTTACTTTAAGAAGCATCTCCCTGAACTCTTTGCACAAATAGATATTTTTACAGGTCAAATACCAGCTGAGAAAAGAAAAAAAACCTGGGAACGAGCTGATATAATATTTTCAACACCCCAATGTATTGCAAATGATGTGAAAAATAAACTGTATACTTTAGAAAATGTATCACTTCTTATAGAAGATGAAGCTCATAGATGTGTAAAAAATTACTCATATACTTATGTAGCTAAAGCTTATTTATCTCAGGCACAAAATAAAAGAATTCTAGGTTTAACAGCTTCACCAGGAGCAGATAAAAAAACAATTAAAACAGTTTGTGAAAATCTTTCAATTGAAGAAGTTGAGATAAGAACTCGGGAAAGTTCTGATGTTAAAGACTATCTTCAGGTGCTTGATTTTGAAAATATTAAAGTAGACTTTCCTGAAAAGTTTGATGAAATAAGAAATATTCTAAAAACACTATATTCTAAAAAAGTGGAAGAACTAAAAAGCAGGCATTTATTATTTGGGCCAGCAAATAAAGTATCGGTTCTTGAAGCTCAAAGAAGAATAATGGCACAAATTTCCTCAGGAAATAAAAATTTTAATGTTCTTTTAGGCTCATCAGCAGCAGCCCAGGCAATAAAACTAGAGCATGCAATTGAACTAATTGAAACTCAGACTATCCATGCATTTAATACATATATCCAAGAGATAAAAAAGCAGGCTGATGAAAATAAAAGTAAAGCTGTTAAAAAACTTGTAGCTCAGCCAGAGTTTACAATTTTGACAGAAAAATTAAATCAAATTATTAAAAATAATGAAGAACATCCAAAGTTAATTGCTCTGAAAAATCTTCTACTGGAAAGATATAATAAAAATCCCAAATTAAAAGTTATAGTTTTCTGCCAGTATAGAGAAAGTATAATCAAAATATGTAAAGAGGTAAATTCAATTCCCGGAATAAAAGCCAAGATCTTTGTGGGACAGGCAAAAAAAAGTCCCACAAATATGGGATTGTCTCAAAAAGAACAGCAAGAAATAGTTAGAGAATTTTCATCTGGAGAGTTTAATGTTTTGTGTGCAACTTCTATTGGAGAAGAGGGTCTTGATATCCCTGAAGTAAATGCTGTAATATTTTATGAGCCTGTCCCTTCAGCAATTAGAAAAATACAAAGAGCAGGTCGTACAGCAAGGCTGATGCCAGGGGAATTGATAATGTTAATAAC
>DATDSF010000017.1:0-4762 GCA_035291345.1 Candidatus Nanoarchaeia archaeon | reverse complement strand
TTGAAATGTACTGTATAAAAGAATACTATCTGGATCAATAACACAATCACTTGAAGGATCGCAAACATATCCTGCACTGCACTGATTATCATCTGGAATGTGTATTGCCTCTCCTGTTGAAGGATTACAGCCATCTATTGTACATGCAACTCCATCATCAGAGTTAACAGGTGTTCCATCCCGACATCCAAGATTTGAATCACAATAATCAATACCATCACACATATTTCCATCATCACAAATCCGGTCTACAGGAGTGTTGGAACATGAATCACTTGATTCGTCACAAGTATCTTGAGTGCAGGCAACACCATCATCACAAGGGTTTATTGGACTGGTAATATTGCACACTTGCCCTTGGCAGATTTCAGCTCCATTGCAAAAATTACCATCATCGCAAACACTTCCTTCTGGCTGTTCTGTACACTGAGTTATTTCACCACATCCACTAGTTCCAGAGAATAGTGTTGGATTACAAACTTCTGGTGAAGTACATAAAGAATTATCATTAGTGTGTGTTAGCCTATCATTAATTTCATCACAGCTGTCAGCTGTGCAATCAATACCATCATCTGTATTTACAGCTATCCCCTCTTCACAAAAACCAGAAATACATTGTTCAACTCCATTGCAAAACTCTCCATCTGTACAATCATCCTGATTTCTGCATTCTGAACAACTTCCAGAAATACAAAAAATAAAATTTGGATTTATATTAGAACAATTTGAATTGCTAGTACATAATAAATCAAGTTTAAGTTTTTCTTCATCTGTTATACTTCCTGTTTTTTTCTTTTTATTAATTATAAAAATAGGTGCTATTGATATTTTTACAGGAGTTATAATTCCTTCAGGTAAATCCATATAATCATATTTTGACTCTATTTCACTTATGTAAAAATCTCTCTCTATACCTTTACTTTCTTCTGATAAATCCTCAACTATAGCTTTATATCCTGTGATATTTCCAATAGTGGAATCTCTTTTTATCCTTAAACTTATTTGCTTTGTTGTAGGATTGAAAACTGCACTCCCATCAACAATCTCTAACTGTGCAAGATTAAGACCCTGTATTTCTGATGTGCTTGATTCTAGAAAAATTGAGACAGCCACCCATAAAACTGAAATAGCTGCCAGAGTTATTAAAACTAAGAGAACAGTTATTATAATATTTGACACACCTCTCTTATTCATTTAATGATGAGTTAACTACCCTTAATAAATTTTGTTTTAAAAACTAACATCTCCTCATAAGAGTTACTATCATATTTTGAGCATCAATCTTATTTCCTGCAATGCTTATTTCTTTATTTATCTTATCTAAGTATATTACTGCTGTTTCAGAAGTCAAATTTGTTCTATTCTCTCTATAGTTACCCTTTACAAAGATTAATGCACTAGTTGGACTATTTTCAAGAGTTCCTACAACTCTGAAATCATACATAACTCTGCTTTTTTTAACCTGGGCCTGCAATGAACCACGTCCAGCTGCAGCATTCTGCAGAGGAACATTAAGACTTAATCTGTTTCTTCCAGAGTCAAGATCATTAATTTCAACAATTCCGTTTGATGCTCTTAATGAACAGCCTTTTAGACCATTAACATCTATAACAAACAACTCTCCTCCGCTGCTTTCTCTAACTTCATCTTCCAGAGTCATTATTATTTTTACATTGTAAATTCCAGAACCTAAAACATTAGTATCTATTGAAATATTATATCCTAATTTTCCTCCCTTAAATGTCTGATATCCATACCCATATCCATAACCTATAATATTTGTTTCATTAACCATAGAATTATCTATTATGGAAAAACCATCACACTCTGAAATAAAAGTTCCGTTTGGAAGATACTCACACGAAAAACTTTTCTCACTGTCAAAAATAACCAATTCAAATTTTTGAACATCAATAATTTCATTTTCTCCAAGCTGTGAAGAAACAAATAAATCTGCTTTTTGTCCAAGATTAACTTCTTTATTTTTTACAGAAACTCCGAGGGTGAATGCATCTGCAGGTCCTGCAATAATTAATATAGAAATAACAAATATAGAAACCATTAATGCAATAACTTTAGAGTTAAAACCTTTCATATCATGCCCCTTTTGTTGCTATTTTATAATAGATTAAGACTATGCTTATATTTAAACTCTATTTATTAATCTATAGTAGTAAAAATTATAGAAAATGCGTTTTTAAAGCTATCATATGTTCGATAAAATAAGATTTGTCCTTGCTAAGTTAATAATTTACTCTTAAAGATATCTTCTTATCTTTACTTTTGACCTTTTTCTTTTTGCAGATAAAATAGTAAATGCAATAAGCTCAAGCATTATCAAATTAATGAATGCCAGAATTAAAATAAATATAAAACTTCCAAAAATTCCATTGCTGAAAAAAAGATTTTTAGCTTCTGCAACAGGCTCATATTCAGCATAATTACTCTCAAGGAATCCATCTACTTTATTTCCAGTATTAGAAGTGCTTGAAATATTTTTATTTAACTCAAGTGATTCAGGATATTTTATTTCAAGGCTTGCCTTTTCATCACCTGTATATAATAATGAAAGTTTTAAATCATCAACACCATCATCATTTACATCAACCATTTTATCTTCTGTAATAGTCATCATAACTTGTTTAGGCTCTGATCTTATTACAAGATTCACAGACTCGTTTGTTATACTTATAACTTCCAAAGAATGCTTTTCATAGCCCATAACAAAGTTGAACATATCATTTTCCTGAAGATAAACTTTGTTAGTTGAATCATCACTTCTTCCGTTTGAGAATGGATTTGTTGAGCCAGTTTCTCTTGTATCTACAGTACTATCCCCACCACTATTAGAGCTTGACCTTATTGTTATAGGATTTCCATTCTTTGTATAAAGAGAATTTCCTATTAGTGTTTTAATCTGTGTATTATATGTTCCAGCTGGATAGCTTCCTGTGTTAAGTTTTACTCTGTATTTTACCTCATTAAAATTTCCACCATAACCGTAGCCATATCCATAACCATAAACGCCACTAGTCTTACTTAATAATGTTACAGAACTCACTCCAGAACATCCATTGATTATTCCCCCTGTCTTGTCAAAAACACACTCTTTTCTCAAAGGTCCATCTAAAACAAGTGTTATAGAACTTAGATCTTGGTATTGTGAAGAATCAAGGTTTATTGTAACATCAAAATTAATATTATCTCCTTTTTTAACATCAGTTTTATCGCTCTGCAGATTTAATGATAAAGCATAAGCAGGTCCTGTTAGTATTAATAGTGTAATAATAAATCCAGTAATAAGCAGTGCAAGGATACTGAGATTTCTGTGTTTTCTTTTGCCCATTTTATTTAAATTTTGTATGTTGCCCATTTTGTGTTTCTTATGATTTGTATTAATTATTAAGTAACAATATAATCAAATAACTTATAATTTCTTAAAAATTGAAGTTTATAAATGTTTTGTTATGTAACTATTTTATAATTAAGACAAACTTATAGATAGATAATACTAGAATTTATGTTATAATTTTGTTATAACATAATATATTAATAAGTTTGATAAATAAAACTATCAATTATCTGTATTCAGAGATTTTTGAAAAGAAGACATTAGTCCTTTTATCCAGTCTGCAAATTGAGATACAGCAGACTCGCTTCTATCCCTTGTTTTTTCCCATTCAAGATACTCTATAGTATCAAACTCAGCAAATGTTTTACTATATCCTTCTGGAATAAACCTAAGCCCATTTTCTCCAAATAAAAAATCTCTTGGAATTCCCCTAGGCTTTTCAGATAATTTTCCTTTAATTACTCCTGTAAATAATTCCGGATGTTCAAAACCACTATCCATATATGCTAGATAATCTTCTAATCTATGTTCATTAAAACCAGAAACAATTCCATTTGTTAAACAAATTACAGGAGATATCTGCCTTCTGTAAGCTGTTCTTACTTTTTCAGAGGCAATATCTTTAAAATTTAGTTCAGATACTTCTGATAATAATTCACTTTCTAGACTAACATCTCCAATTTGGCGAATATTAACTCCATATCCTGAAAGTCTTTCCTGAAGTAAGGCTTGTTCTCTTGCAGATTCTGTTATGTAATATATTTCCATTTTAGCCTATTTTACATAATATCTTAATAATATCTTATTTTAATTATAGTATATCTAGTTATTAATCTTTTTCCTTTCAAAAAGATTAATCGCAAATTCACAACAATAATTCTGATAGTTAGTAAGTAGTCAGTAGTAAGGAGAACCATAGGTTCTTTTTATTCGAAAGTTAGTAGTTAGTAAGGAGATGTCATAAGAAGAACAATAGTTTCTTTTTATAATTAATAGTAAGTAGTAAAGGAGAGTTTATAATCAGAATAATAGTTTCTTTTTATAATTAATAGTAGTTAGTAAGGGAGAGGTCATAAGGAGAACCGTAGGTTCTTTTTATTCGAAATAAAACTCAAAATTATTATCTCTAACCTTTTCTTCCTGATCAGTTGTTCTTTCCTTTTCCTTTTTCAGAAGATCCAGAAGAGCCTGAATTACTATTACTCGAGCCATGACTGTCTGAACTTTCTGAGTCTTTTTTATTTTCATTACTTTCTTTTTGCTCAGATTTGTTTTCCTGTTTGCTTTCTTTTGATTCAGACTTTTGCTCTTTGTTTTCATTTGAGTTTTCGTGTTTTTCATTACTTTCTTTTTTCTCATTGTTTTCATTTTCAACACCACTCTCTTTATTTACATTATTAGAATCATCAC
>DATDSF010000016.1:0-6123 GCA_035291345.1 Candidatus Nanoarchaeia archaeon | reverse complement strand
TCATGCAGATCTTGAGAGTGCTTGATGTAACTATATGGAACTTTTATTCTAAAGGTTTTTATAGCTATTTTTATTAGCTTCTCTTATCTAAGTTTTAGTGGAGCTGTGCATGAAAATAATTTGGGAATATGTTAAAAAATATAGGAAGATTATATTTCTTGCTTTAATATTAGCAACTATAAATCAGGTTTTTTCTCTTTTAGACCCTCAGATAACAAGAATTTTAATTGATAATTATGCTACTAAATTTGATCAGATAGCTCCTTCTGATTTTATGAAAGGAGTTTTGCTTTTGTTGCTTGGGTATGTTGGGGTTGCACTTGTTTCCAGAATAGCTAAAAATTTCCAAGATTACTTTGTTAATTCTATAACTCAGCATGTTGGGACAGACATGTATTCAGACAGTGTTAAACACACATTTTCACTTCCATTTATGGTTTTTGAAGATAGAAGATCAGGAGAGGTTCTTCAAAAAATGTTAAAAGCCAGAGAACAATCTCAGAAGCTTATTGAAAGTGCGATAAATATTGTGTTTCTTTCAGCTATAGGAATGATTTTTGTTTTGGCATATGCATTTTATGTTCACTGGAGCATTGGGCTGACTTATTTAGTTTCTATTCCATTTATGGGAGGAATAATATTTTTTATAAGCAAAAGAATAAGAACATCTCAAATATTGATTGTTAAGGAAAGTGCAGAACTTTCAGGAGCTACAACTGAAACAATAAGAAATGTAGAGCTTGTTAAAAGTCTTGGACTTGAAGATCAGGAAATAAACAGATTAAATGCTGTAAATGAAAAGATTCTTAAATTAGAGCTTAAAAAAATTAAATATATTAGATTATTGAGTTTTATACAAGGGACAATTGTAAATGCGACAAGGGTTGTTCTTTTGTTCTTAATGCTATACCTTCTTTATAATAAGCTTATAACACTTGGAGAATTTTTGAGTTTATTCTTTTATAGCTTCTTTATATTTGCTCCTCTTGGTGAAATAGGAAGTGTTGTTTCAAATTATCAAGAGGCTAGAGCTGCAAATGAACAGCTGGCTGAAATATTAAAGATAAAACCAGCTAAAAAACCTAAAGGTGCCAAATCAATTGATAATTTAAATTCAATTGAATTTAAGAATGTAGAATTTAAATACAACTCTAAGGAAGTAAGTTCTATATCTGGAATTAATGTAAAAATAAACTCTGGAGAAACTATTGCATTTGTAGGACCTAGCGGAAGTGGTAAGACTACATTAATAAAATTAATTTTAGGATTATATCCCTTAACAAAAGGTAGTATTTTTATTAATGGTATTAATACAAACAAATTTAATTATGATAGCTTAAGGAAAAAAATAGGTTTTGTTTCACAGGAAACGCAGTTATTTGCAGGAACAATAAGAGAAAATCTTGTTTTTGTTAGTCCCAATGCTAGTGATAAAGATTGTTTAGAGGTTTTAAGATTAGCTTCTGTTTTGAATATTATTGAAAGAGGGGGTAAAGGCCTTGATACTAAGATTGGAGAGGGTGGAATTAAGCTAAGTGGGGGAGAAAGGCAAAGATTAGCTATTGCAAGAGCTTTATTAAGAAATCCAGAACTCATAATTTTTGATGAGGCTACGAGTGCGTTAGATTCCTTAACAGAGAGAGAAATTACTAAGACTATACAAGAAATAAGAACTCTAAGACCTAATTTGACTATTGTTCTTATAGCTCATAGACTTTCTACTATTGCACATAGCGATAAGATTTATGTTCTTGAAAAAGGCAAAATAATAGAAAGTGGAAATCATAAAATATTGTTACATAAAAAAGGTTTGTACAATGCGTTATGGAGAGAGCAGAGTGCTGAAAGCAGTAGTGATAATAGTAAATAATAATTATTTTATTTTTAAGATTTATAATAAGATTTATAATGCTAAATTGTTATTATAAATCAGATAATAAAGAGGTGAATATGAATAAAGACTTGAAATTAGTTAAGGACTTTCAAAAAAGAATTATTCTTTTGGGCAGGAGTGGATCTTTGCTTGGATGGGATGAGGAAACTAATATGCCTAAATTAGGGATTAATTCCAGAGCTGAATGTGTTGCCCTTATCAGTAAGGAAGTTCATAAACTTGTTACAGATGACAGATTTTTTGGGGCTGTTAAGAGGCTTAAGAATTCTGGAAAAAGTCTTACAGATGATGATAAAATTATGATAGATATTTGTTATAGACATTTAACCAAGTCTAGAAAGATACCTGAAAGTTATGTTGAAGATCTTTCAAGAACAACAACAATTGCAACAGCTAAATGGAGGGAATCAAGAGAGAAAAGCGATTTTTCTATTTTTAGACCATATCTTGAAAAAATTATAGAACTGAAAAGAAAAGAAGCTAGACTTTTAGGATATAAAGGGCATATTTATAATGCTTTATTAGATGGGTTTGAAGAGGGTATGACAGTTGAGAAACTTAAACCAAGTTTTGATAAGCTAAAAAATGATTTAATATATCTTCTTAAAAAAATTGAAAGTTCTCAAGTATATAAGAAACAGAAATTAGTTCTCTTAAAGAAAGAATTTCCAAAGGAAGTTCAAATGGATTTAGTAAAAGATGTTACTAGAAGAATGGGGCTTAAAGATGATTGTTCAAGGATTGATTTTTCAGAACACCCTTTTACAACAAAAATAGGTTATAATGATATAAGAATTACAACAAATATAAGAGAAGATCCAATGTTTTCTTTTGGATCTTCTATTCATGAAGCAGGCCATGCTCTCTATGAATTAGGCATGCCTGAAAACAGACAGTATGACTTTTTGGGAAGTGAACCAAGCACTGGTCTTCATGAATCTCAGTCAAGATTCTGGGAAAATATGGTTGGATTAAATAAAGAGTTTTGGGAATTTTATTATAGTATATTTAACAAAAAATTAAAGTTTGGTGGGAACTCAAAAGAGTTGTATAAAGAAGCAAATTTAGTTATGCCTGGATTGATAAGAGTTGAGGCTGATGAAGTGCATTATTGTTTGCATGTAATTTTAAGATTTGAGTTAGAGATTGGTTTGATAGATGGGAGCATTAAAGTGAAAGATCTTCCTAAAATCTGGAATGAAAAAATGAAAAATTATTTTGGAGTTGTTCCTAAAACAGATAAGGAAGGAGTTTTACAGGATGTTCATTGGAGTAATGGATATATAGGATATTTTCCTACTTATGCTATTGGAACTGTATATGCTGCGCAGCTTTTTAAGGCAATGGAAAAAGATATTAATGTTAAAAAACTTATCAGAAGAGGAGATTATACTAAAATAACCAACTGGTTAAAAGATAAGATTCATAAACAGGGTAGCAGATATTTTGCAGATATTTTAGTTAAAAAAATAACTGGAAAAGGATTAGATATTGATGCCTTTATAAATTATCTTAATTCAAAGTACTCTGAGATTTATGAGTTTGATTAGTTAATGCTAACATGGCTAAAACTGAAAAAACTGAAAAGAAAATTATTGTTAGAAGAGTAAGACCTGTAAACTATTCTTCCAGAAACCTTACTATTTCTATAGTTATTATTGTTCTTGTCTTTATGATTCAGATATTTCTGTTTTTTTACCTTAACATTGGAGTTCTTAGTGTTCTTTTTATAGGGATACTTTTCTTGTTTATGTATATGCTTTTACTGCTAACTCTTCTTAATCCATTTGTTATTGGTGACGGAATTAAACATTTAATTATTCAAAGAAGTGAAATAAGCAATATTAAAAACAAAGTTTCTGAGAGTGAAAATACTAAAGAAAAAAATGAAACTGATGAACATGGTCTAAAGGAGATTGTGAAAGAAAAAGTAAAGAGAGCTATTGATCTTAAAAGATATGGATATGTAGGAAGCTTAGATACTAAAGTTTACCACAGAAATTCATGTAGATTTGCAAAAACAATAAGCAAGGATTATATTGATTTTAACAATAACAAAGATTATTTTAAAAATAAAGGATATAAACCCTGTTTGGTTTGTATTGAAACAAAGTAATATTAGTTAATATGCAATATCTTTCCTTGATTTATGATGTTAATTGAAGAATACTTAATTATTTGATGGTATTTACAACTTTTATATACTGTCCTGTATGTGGAATTTGCTGTTTAGATTTAATAAGAAAAAGTTTTGTTTTTATATATAATCTATTATTCATTGAAATATATTTTCATTTCCTTATATTTGTTATAATTCCTTTTATTTTAGTTTATGTTGCTTATAATTATGAGAGTAATTGGCTTTAAGATAAATTTTTATACTGACTTTATATTCTTAATTTATGCCATTTAAAATTTCCCCATCTTCTATAAGTTTAATGAATGAATGCCCTAGATGTTTCTGGCTTGATAAGCACAAAGTTTGGATAAGACCTAACGGAATATTTCCCAGTCTACCAAGCGGAATGGATTCTATATTAAAAAAGCATTTTGATAAATTTAGAGATAGAGGAGAAATGCCACCTGAATTACTAAAAGGAAATGAGTGTAAAGATATGAATCTTTTTGGAAAGAATGATGAAGAAAAAGAATTTTTAAGAAAGTGGCGAGATAATCTTAAAGGTATAAAATTTGAGGATGGATATGGAAATATTTTATTTGGGGCGTTGGATAATGTTTTAGTTAAAGGAAATAAATTAATTGTCCTTGATTATAAAACAAGGGGATTTCCATTAAAAGAAAATACACATACATATTATCAGAATCAGCTTGACGTCTATAATTTTTTATTGAGAAAGAATGGATTTCAGACAGAAGATTATAGTTTTTTGCTGTTTTATATTCCTGAAAAAGTCTCTCAAACAGGTGAGATAATTTTTGATACTAAATTAATAAAGATGAAGATAAATCCAGACAATGGATTTAATTTATTTTTGATGGCTTTAAAGCTTTTAAGTGAAGAGTGTCCTCAAAAAAGATGTGTTTGGTGTGAGGGGGTTTGAGAAATCTTTTAAACTCTAAGTTCTAATTAATTATATGGTATTTGTTAATACTCTTCCTTATGTAAGTAATCCTATAGAAGAGTTTTCTAAATTTAAATTTGTTAGTTGGGAAAAAGAAATATACCCTAAATTCAAAGGAGAAGTAAAAAAAGAAGAGCAAAAATTCTTTGTTGATTTAATAACTAAAAGTAAACTAAAAAGTGTAATTGATTTTGGTGTAGGTGGAGGAACGGAACTCAATGGGATACTTAATGGTTTAAAAGAAATTAATTATAAATTAGATAGTATTGAAGCTAATGAAGTAGACGAAGAATTTATCAAACAAGCTAAGAATTTATTTAAGAAAAGCAAAAAAGAGATTATAATTCATAAGGCTAATTGGTTAGATTTACCTAGAGCAGATCCTTCTTATACTCATCTTTTTGATTTTGGTTTTTTAACTGGAAATTCCTTGACTTATATTGGTGGAGGAACTAGAGATTATACAAAAAAAGCTCAGCAGATAGTAGTTGATAAATTTTCTTCTCTTTTAAAGAAGGGAGGGTATCTCTTTATTGACTCTAGAAATTACGATTACATAAGATCTCTTATGAATTTGCCTAAAAATAAAATACTAGAAAATTTTTCATTTGATTATTCTGTTTATTACCAGGGATTTAATAAAGAAATAATTGCCTTCCCAGCTTATATAAGTGATACTGTTGTCGTAATCCACTATTATGACAAAAAAAATAAAAAATGGAGTAAACTTGATCTTTATCCTATATACCATAAAGATATGGTGGATATTTTAAGTAAAGATTTTGTTGTTGAAAAAGTATACTATGATTTTAAAGAAGAAAAGAAATCAAAAAGTCTTTTTATTCAATATCTAGCCAGGAAGAAATGAGTTTAACTCAAACCAAAAGACTCTGTGAAGTCCATTATCATTGAATATTGATTTAGATAATTAATCCCTTTTTCAGTTATTGAATATGTTTTTCCATTTGCGGTTTTATGCTGAACTATAAATTGTTTTTCTATTAATTCTGCTAGATATTCTTCCATCATTTGATGTGAAAGGTTAGACTTGTAGAGAATATGTGTGGGCTTTATTTTCCCGTTTCTACTACGGATTACATTCAGAATATCTCTTATTATTTCAAGTTTATTACGTTTTTTCATAAT
>DATDSF010000015.1:0-19855 GCA_035291345.1 Candidatus Nanoarchaeia archaeon | reverse complement strand
AAAAAAATACACCGGTGAAAAAACGTATATTATCCATGTAAATATTTAGTTTTAAGATTAATAAACTTGCTTATATTACAACAGAATAATTAATATAAGAAGTGTCTTTAAGATCATGCTCTCCTGCTTTAAGAAGAAAGACATAAGACTCCCCAGTATTTTCATTAACTAATCCAATTAAGTTATTGTCTCCCTGAGGAAATTTAAATGGCTTATTTGCATTTAAATTATATTCATAACCATTAAAAACAAGCATATATGTTTTTCCACATGCTAAATAAATTCCATCATAAGAACACGCGTCTCCACTAAGATTAAATTTACTTGCTTGATTCAAAGCAATAAAAAAGTAGCTACCCAAAACAATAATAATTACTAGAATAATAAAAATAATTACTGAAAAAAGCAAAATCCTCTTAATGGAAAATCCTTCATTCTGCATAAGATTCCCACTAGTTCCCGTATCACCTGTTTTCATAATTAAATTAAGAATTAGGTGTATATAAAAATTGCTCTCAGTCTATTTAATGTAGTAAAATAAAATTTAAATAAAGGAAGGTTAATAAGAAAAACTTTTATTTCCTTTATTCTTCTATAATTTTTTCAGCTCTCTTGCTTTCAATCAAAATATCTGCAACTTGTTTTGGTAAAAGAGTAATGTCATCTTTTTTAAATGGCCCTAGTATTGAACCATCAAAATTTACTAATTCCTCTATATCCTCTAAAAAAAGAACAAGTTTTGATTCATTATCAATTAAAATTTTATGATTATTAAGTTCAGATGAAATTTTCTTTTCAGCTTCTTGAATAGAGTTTACTATTTTATCAAAAAGATCTCTTTCAAAATCAAGCATATTATCAAAATCTCTCTTATTTATGCCTGTTTCACTAGCCACAAAAGCCAGACTAAGAAGTTTCTTTTTTCTTAAAAGCATTAATTCCATAAAAATAGATGATGCATTTTCAAGCTGTTTCTTCATTTTAGCAATATCTTCTGTAAACATATCTGAAGATGATTGCTGGCTCTGTTCCCTTTTTTCTTTTAAATATCCTGCAACCTCGTAAATAAACTTCTTAGGAAGCTGTTGTAACTGTTCGCTATACCTTTCTTTTCTTAAAGTTTCGTAGACATCATTATAGCTTATCATCTCTCTACCAGAAATGTTAAATTTATAACGATTATGGTTCTAAACAATAAGTTAATAGTCAAATTTATAAGCCAGTTATAAGTTAAGGTTTTATGTTTAAATTCCTTAAAGACAAGCTTCAAAACATCTTCAAAACAGAAGAAAAAGTTGAAAAAGTAGTTGAAAAAAGAAAAAAAACTGATAAATCTAAAAAGCCGAAAAAAGAAGAAACTAAAAAAACGCCTAAAGCAGAAAAAAAGACAAAACTAGATAAAGAACTGGAAAAAGTCAAGGCTGAAGAAGAGCTAGTTATAATAGAAACTGAAGCTGAAGAGACAATAAAAGAAATTGAAGAGTTGGAGAAAGAAGAAGAGAAAGTAGATGAAAAGATAGAAGAGTTAGAAGACAAAGAAGAAATTAAGAAGGAAGAGAAAAAAGGTTTTTTTGATATTTTTAAAAGAAAGAAGAAAGAAGTTGAAGATATAAAAACTTTAGAGAAAGAAAAAGAAGAACTTGAAGAAGAATTAGATGAATTAAAAGATAAGAAAAAAGAATATGAACAAGAAATTAGTGAAATTAAGGAAGATGAATTAGGGTTTGAAGAAATAAAAGAAGGAAGAGAAAAGAAAACAGGATTTTTCTCAAAAATACAGAAGGGTTTTAACACAATAAAGTTAGATAAGGAAATATTTGATGAAATATTTGAACAATTAGAACTTGCCATGATTGAAAGTAATGTCGCTCTTTCAGTTGTTGATAAAATCCGTGAAGACATGAAAAAAAGTCTTTTAGATATAGAAATCAAAAAATCTGATTTAGAAGAGGAAATCAAAAAAACTTTAAAAAAATCTTTAGAAGAAATATTGATAGAACCTTTTGATATTATAGAAAAAATAAATGAAAAACAAGGTACATTTGTAATATTATTTTTTGGTATAAATGGTGCTGGAAAAACAACTACAATAGCAAAAATAACCCATATGTTGCAAAAAAATAATATTTCATGTGTTTTAGCAGCAGCTGATACATTCAGAGCAGCTTCGATAGAGCAGCTTCAAAAACATGCTGAAAAACTTCAAGTTAAGGTTATACATCAGAATTATGGTTCAGACCCTGCTGCTGTAGCATTTGATGCAATAAAATATGCTCAGTCAAATGGAATAAAGGTAGTTTTAATAGATACTGCTGGAAGAATGCACACAAAAGACAATTTATTAAAAGAAATGGAGAAAATAATTCGTGTGACAAAACCAGATCTGAAAATTTTCGTTGCAGAAAGTATAACTGGAAATGATGCAACAGAGCAGGCTAGAAATTTTAATGAAACTGCAGGAATTGATGGAACAATATTAAGCAAAGCTGATGTAGATGAACGCGGGGGTTCAGCAATCTCAATAGGATATGTTACAGGAAAGCCTATATTGTTTTTGGGAACAGGTCAGGAATATGATAATCTTGAAGTTTTTTCATCTAAAAAAGTAATAGAAAGGCTTGGTTTGGATTAAAACCACAACTTTATTAACCCTTTTTCTGCTTGTTTTTATATGCTTGATAGCCTAAAGAACATTTTAAAAAAGTCAGTAGATAAAATAAGCTCTGCGATATTTGTAGATAAAGCACTAGTTGAAAGCATAGTAAAAGATCTTCAAAGAGCTTTAATTATGGCAGATGTTAACATAGCTTTAGTTAAAGAAATATCTGAAAAAATACGTGTTGAAGGTGAAAGACATGTTAAAAATGTTGAGAAAAAAGAACACTTAATTAAATTATTGCATGATGAAATAACAAGAATAATTGGAGGTGAGAAAAAAGAATTAATATTAGGTAAAAAAGATTCTATACTTTTTGTCGGTTTATACGGAACTGGAAAAACAACTACAATATCAAAAATAGCATTATACTATAAAAAAAGAGGAAAGAATATAGCCCTTTTAGGATTAGATGTTCATCGTCCAGCAGCAAGCGAACAACTAGAACAGCTAGGGAAAAAAATAGAAGTTCCTGTATTTGTAAATAAAAAGGAAAAAGATCCTATCAAAATATACAATGAATTCAAAAAGCAGTTAGAAAAATATGACTTAATATTAATAGACTCTGCAGGAAGAGACTCTTTAGAAAATTCCTTAATTGAAGAAATAAATCAAATTTCAAAGACAATTAAACCAACACACACTATTTTAGTTATTGCTGCAGATATAGGACAGACAGCAAAAACCCAAGCTCAAAAATTCAAAGAAGCCTGTAATGTAGATGGAGTTATAATAACACGTATGGATTCAAGTGCTAAAGCAGGAGGAGCACTAACAGCTTGTTACGAGGTTAACTCACCAGTCTATTTCATAGGAACAGGAGAAAAACCATCTGACTTAGAACAATTTAACCCTAAATCATTTGTATCAAGACTTTTAGGTATGGGGGATCTTGAAAGCCTAATTGAAAAAGTTAGATCTGCAACAGATGAAAAATCTCAGAGAGATTTGCAAAAGAGATTAGAAGAAGGAAAGTTTACTCTCACAGATTTTGCTAAGCAGTTAGAATCTATGCAGTCAATGGGTCCTTTAAGCAAAATAACAGAATTAATCCCAGGATTTGGAAAAGTTAAAGATAAAGTATCTGATGAAATGTTTTCAACCCAAGAATCTAAAATGAAGCACTGGAAGCATGCTATTAGTTCTATGACAAAAGAAGAAATAGAAAATCCAGAAATTCTGGAAAAACAAACTTCCCGTTTAAGCAGAATTGCAAAAGGTTCTGGAACTTCTACAGGAGAAATCCGTCAATTAATTAAACAATATAAAATGGTAAAAGAATTTGCATCATCAGCTAAAGGCATGGAATCTTTAGATCCTTCATCTATGTCTCAAAAAGACATGATGAAACTTGCAAAAAAGTTTGGGAAAAAGAAATTTAAGCTTTAATCATTTATTATTCTTAAAATAAAATATTATAGAAGATATCCAAGATATTAATGTAAAAATGCTAAGTATAGGCCAAATTAAAAAAATAAGAAGGAAACCAGATGCAAAAGGACTATCTACAGACTGTTGTGAAGAAACAATAAAATATGATGAGAGCAAAAAAATTAATGCTAACCAATTAAAAATACTAGAGACATAATTGCCTGTTTTGGAAAAATCAGACTTAAAAATTATTAATAAAAAGATTAAACTATGGATAAAAATCACTGGGATGAAAAGCCAATTAATTCCTCCTAAAACCATTTCATAAAAACCAGAGAAAAAGAAAATTAATAGTAATATCAAAAAAACTAAAGTGCTCAAAAGATAAATAAGTTTATTTCTTTCCATAACCTATCTACTAAAACAATATTTTTAAACTTTAATCTTTTTTAACATATAACTTTGGACTCCAAAAAAGAATCCTATCTAATTCATTCAAATGAAAATTCAAAGGATTTACATCCCAATGATGTTCAAGTATGCAAGCCCCTTTCTTATATAAAGACCTGACTCTTCCATCACCAATATACTGCCCGGCAAAACCAAGACTAGCTCCACAATCAGGATCAGGACTAACATAATCATAAACCATCACTCCTGTATTATTCGCCAAAGTATAACTAGAAATAATAGACTTAACATAATCTTCTCCTAAAATTCTTTCAACATCTTCTATTTCAACATCTTCATCCAAACCCAAAGCAAATGTCCAGGGATTTAAGTTAATTGGTCCACTTATAATATCAAAACCATTAGGAAGAAATTTTTCAAGTTTATAATTTTTTCTTGGATCGTAAAATCTAGGATCATCTAAAAAAGCTCGTCCATCACCAAGCATATGATTAAAACTAGTTCTTATTTTTGTAGCTAACATAAAAATTTAATGGAAGCAAGACTTTTTAACTATTATCATAATATAAATTAGTAATATAAAAGAAATTCTATAAATATTTCAAACATTTAATAAAATTAAAATGTAATATTATCATAATTACCCTCAATTAAAATTTATAAAATTAGGCAGAGAATTATTCTATTAACTATTGCACATTTACAGATAAAAATATTTATTATATAATAAAAAATAAAAGAAAAAGAAAAAAATAAAAAACTATTATTAACTACGTGTTAATTCACCGTTTTGATCAACAGAAGTAGTCATCTTTTGACCAACAGATTTTACAGATGTTTGTGCACCTTTTATTTGGCAACAATATCCATATATACTTAATGGAGCAGTCTGTACACCAGTAGATTGTTCCGCACAAGAATATGATATTGTGCTAGGTATTTGATTATCATGCCATCCAGTACCCACAATTATCCTATTATCTCTAAAATAATTAGGGCAATCTATATGAGTTATTGAACCAATAACTTCTCCAGAATTACATCTAAAATCAGTAGAACCAGCATAGTCAGTAGAGTTAAATAATGTATTAGGTGTAGCTATCTTAAACTCACATGCTGTTGGATCAAGATAAGTTATACTATTTTCTTGAGTTTTTTCACATAAAGATGCGAATAATTTAGCTTTCATTCTTCTAGTAGACTCATCGCTATTTGCTAAATAAATTCTAACCCCAAGAATATCTTTAGTTGATTCTTCAGTTATTTCCTTAGTATCAGAATTATTATACTGATCAGTAACAGTTATAGTTGCACTAGAGTCTGAAGCCGATTCAAGAGAAACCATATAACCATTACCTAAAAGAATTATATCTAAAGAAGGTTTGTTTAAAGAATTCAAATTAATTTGCTTCTTTTCACATCCTGAAATTTGATCTATATCAGATAAAGCATTCCCTGTTATGCTAACAGCTGCCAAAGAAACGGCAAGAGCAATTAAAACAACAACGCCAATAAGAATTCCCCATTCTTTGTTTTTCAATTTAGTAATCACCTCCTTTCATACTCTCATTTCTTAATAATGTAGATTTAGATGATTAAAGAAATAAAGTATATAAACTTTATGAGCCATAAAATTAAAATGTCAAAGCAAAAAATAATCCAGCAGGGTGCTGAAGCAGTAATAAGAAAAGAAGGAAATTATATAATTAAAGATCGTGTGAAAAAGTCTTACAGAATAGAAAATATAGATTACAAGTTAAGAAAACAAAGAACAAAAGCAGAAGCTAAATTAATGGAAAAAGTTCGTCAAATAATTAATGTTCCCAAAATAAAAAAAGTGGAAGAATCAAAAATAACACTTGATTATATCAAAGGTAAAAAACTTTCAGACAATCTGGATAAATTACCTAAAAAACTAGCAAACAAAGTATGTAAAAAAATAGGAGAGTCAATAGCAAAACTACATGATAATAATATAATACATGGAGATTTAACAACAAGCAATATTATCCTAGATAAAAATAACAATGTATGGTTTATTGACTTTGGTCTCGGCTTCCACTCTGAAAGAATAGAAGATAAGTCAGTTGACTTACATTTAATAAAACAAGCTTTAGAAGCAAAACACTTCAAAAATTTCAAAGATTACTGGAAGAATATAGAAACTGGCTACAAAACCTCAAAAAAATATAAAAAAACTCTTGAACAACTTAAAAAAGTAGAGTCTAGAGGAAGATATAAAGAAAAATACTAATCTAATAAAAATAATCTTCAAACATTTAATAAAATTGAAATGTAATACTATCATAATTACTCTCAATTAAAATTTATAAAAATAGGCAGAGGATTATTCTATTAACTATTGTAAATTTACATATAAAAATATTTATAATATAATAAAAAAAGAAAAAGAAAAAATAAATTAGTTTTAAACTAAGCTCACTCGAATAGTAGCACTTAATGTTAAGTTTGTTTCGTCTGCAATTATTACTGCAACAGTTAATCCTTGTACTTCCATTGAAGCAGCTTCATTAATCTCTTTCTGATCACTGTTTCCATTAGCATCAGTTACTTTGATTACAACAGCACTGTCAGATGCAGAAACAAGTTCAATTAAATAATTGTTTCCTCCTAAAGAAACAGTCTGACTTGGATTACTATTGCTATTTAAAGCAATAACTGTACCAGAATTACCAGTTTCAACACAAGCTCCTGCTGCGCAGGTTTTACCTGTTGGACATTGATAAGTTTTAGCAGATAAGTCTTTGCTACTTCCACTTGAACACCAAAACTCTAAAACCATATCATCTCCAACACAGACATCTCTGCCCATATATTGAAGTATTCCATTCTGGTTTAGCACTCTGGATATACTTGCAACACTTAAATCTTTTCTATTGTCTGTCTCAACACATGAAGGATCTTTACACATTACCTCTTCATCTGTTACCTTACATCCATTATCACAAATATCTCCATCAACTCTTTCAAATGGTTTAGTCTCTCCAGTTAAAATTCCAAGAACTCCTGCAGATGCATCTTCATCTAAAGCTAAGTCATCCATGTCAACATCTCCATCTGCATCAAGATCATATTCTTCAATATTACATTGAAAGCTCACAATATATCTTGAACCTTCTGGAGCATCTACACCTTCATCAGCTTCATTATCAGAAGCAGCACATCTATCTCTTTTTGTTTTTTCATCTCCATCTGGAGCTGTATATGTCAATATTTTTCCTTCCTTGGAACATGTTACTTCAAAAGGCATACAATAACTTGCCATAACCTGTGTATTCACATTCAATCCTGAAGCACTATATTCTACTACAACAGGTTCTTTTTGTATAAGTCCGTAACAAGGATAAGATTTTTGCTGTTTTACACCATTCTCATCACAGTAGTATTCAACAAGGTTATTCCCTTGACCTACATCATTAGAAAGTTGTTTATTATCAGTATTTGATAATACAACACCTGCAACAAAAGGATCATCTCCTTCATCACCAAACTCCTCACATAGTTTCTCACTTACTTCTTTACACTGTCCTGCATCAATTGTTCCAAATGGAAGAGTAAGAGGAACAGTTTCACACCCATTTAAGCATCTTATATTCTTGCTTCTAACTCTATCGCCATCTTTATAAAATTCTCTGACAGTCCCACTTGAATAACAAGTATCTGTTTTCCACCTTTTAAAATTAGCAGAATAAATTACATCAGCTTCAAATTCACTTATCCCTCCATCATTTTCAATCCATTCAATAGATTTAGAAATGTCGCTTACCTGTCTTCCTGTAAGTAAATCACTCCAGGAAAAAGCACCAATAGTTGAAGCGAATAATAATACAATAACAAAAGCAACAGAAACAGCTAAAATAATATTTTTATTCATTCTCAACCTCCTTTCAATCACTCTTTTTAATATTTAGTTATCTAAACAATTAATATAAAAAAACATTCTTTATAAATATTCTTGTAAATAAAAGTATTAAGCATTATTAAAATCAAAATAATTTTCTCTTCCACACAAAGGGCAGAAATATTTATCTCTAGAATTAGCGTCACTTATAGCCCACCATTTCTTACAATCTTCATAGCCACATTGAAACTGATACCATTTCTCTAAAGAAACAATTCCTTCTACAATTTCTTTACTAACTTCAGATTTTTCAATACCTTCTTCTAAACTCATTTTATAAGTATTACTAAATATTTAACCTAAGTTATAATAGCCCCGCCAGGATTCGAACCTGGGTCTCTGGTTCCAAAGACCAGAATACTTGACCACTATACTACGGGGCTGAATAAAAATCATAATTTAATGAGTTTAAAAAAGCTTTCTGTTCTCTAAATATAAATGAATTCAAAAGGTTTTTAAACCTGTGTTCAGAAAAAGTAATATGGCAAAGAAAAAGGCAGAAAAAGCTCAGGAAAAAAAGGCTCAAGAGCCTATGAATATTGAAGATATCGAAAAAATAGTTATTGAACTTGGAAAAAAAGGACATCATCCTGCAGAAATAGGGTCAATACTAAAAGAAAAACATGGAATATATGACATCAAAGTGCTAGGTAAAAAAATATCTAAAATATTAAAAAATGCTAAAATAAATTACAAATCTGACTTGGATTTTGTCTCGGAAAAATTGTCTAAAATAACAAACCATTATGAGAAAAACAAGCAGGATAAGAGGGCAAAAAGAGAATTAGTAAGATATGTTTCCAAGAAAAAAATCTTAGGAGTTTATAATTCAAAATAAATAATAAAAAAGAAAAAAAATGTTAGCAGCTATAAAAGAAGTTGCTAAACAGTTCCTTGAAAAAACAGAGAGTAAGGAGATACAGGTGATAAGTCACCACGATACAGATGGCATAACTTCTGCATCAATAATGACAAAGGCATTATACCGACTTGGTCGGCCATTCTCTGTGAGAATTGTAAAGCAGCTTGAAGAATCAACAATATTAGAATTACCTCAGGATAAAGTGATAATTTTTCTAGATCTTGCCTCAAATAGTTTTCAATATATTGAAAAACTTAACACAGAAGTTTTCATCTTAGATCATCACGAACTGACTCCAAATATAGTCCTACCGAAAAATGTTACAATAATTAATCCTCACCTTTTTAATGAAGAAAATATAAGCGGGGCAGGTTTAACCTACTTGTTCTCAAAAGAGCTTGATGAACAAAATAAAGATCTTGCATATTTAGCTGTAATTGGAATGGTTGGAGATCTAATGGAAAAGAATTTTGGTAAAATATATTCTCAAATAATAAAGGATTCAAAAGTTATAGTCAAAAAAGGTCTTATTTTATATCCTGCAACTCGGCCTATAGATAGGGTTTTGGAGTATAGTTCAGACGTTTACATTCCAGGCGTTACAGGATCAGGTCCTGGGACAAATGACTTTCTTAGAGATTTAGGTTTTAAAAAAATTAATGGACATTATAAAAGTTCTATAGAACTGACAAATGAAGAGTTATCAAAATTAATAACTGCAATAACCCTTCAAAGAGCAGATCCGGGAGATAGTTCAGAAATAGTAGGCAATATATATTTATTAAATATATTCGGAAAAGTTGAAGATGCCCGCCAAATAAGTGCTATGATAAATGCAACTAGTCGTCTTGGAGAAAGTGGAACTGCTATATCTTTCTGTCTGCAGAACAAAAATGCAAAAATAAGAGTTGATGAAATTTATACAGTATATAAACAAAATATTGTCAAGGCTCTTCAATCACTTCCAAGTCTCAAAAAAATAGATAGTAAAAATTACTTAATAATCAACGCTGAAGATAAAATAAAAGATACAATAATAGGGACAATTGCAAGTATACTTTCAAATTCAAAGGAATATGAAGAAGGCAAAGCGATAATAGCAATGGCGTATAATGAAAATAAAATTAAAGTATCTGCAAGAATTGTTGGAAAAAATGGAAACAAGAATATACGTGAATTGTTAAATTCAGTAATTGAAGAGATTGGTGGTGAAGTCGGAGGCCATAAATTTGCAGCAGGATGTTTAATAGAAAAATCAAAAGAGGATAAATTCCTAGAGATTCTTCAGAAGCAACTAGAAATAGAGTTAGTTAAAATCTAAAGGAAACTAACTCAAAAGACTTTTAAACCATAGCTTAATGATAATTACATGAAATATCAAGAAGGAGATTTAGTTATCTGTATTGTTAAAGATGTAGTGAAAACAACAGTATTTGTTGAAACAGAAGAGGGAATTAAAGGAAGTATTGTTTTCAGTGAAATAGCACCAGGAAGAATAAGAAATATTAGAGATTATGTAGTCCCAAATAAAGTAATAGTTTGTAAAATTTTAAGTGCAAAAGATGACTATCTATTTTTAAGCTTAAGAAGAGTTAAAGATAAAGACAGAAAAGATATAATTGAAATACATAAAAAAGAGAAAAGTATAGAGTCAATAGTTAAAAAATTACTAGGAGAAGGTTCATTAGAAATATTAAAAGAGATAAAAAAGAATGAGGGAATTAACACTGTTTTTTCAGAAAATCCAGGTTTGCTTGAAAAATACTTTTCGAAGGCAGACATAGAAAAACTAAGTAAAATAACTCTTGAAAAAAAAGAAAAAGAAAAAGAGATAAAAAAAGAGTTCACTCTCAGCTCTAAACAACCTGATGGAATAGTTAGAATAAAAAAGCTTATAGGTAAATATGATAATATATACTATTTAGGTGCTTCAAAATTTGTAATAAAAATAAAGTCTAAAGATTTTAAGCAAACAGACTCTGAAATTAATAAAATTTTAGAAGAAGTTGAAAAAAACTCTAAAAAAGAAAAATGTGAATTTTTAATTAAAAAATAAAAAATGAATAATAGAAATTACAAAACTAACGGCTAATTAAATACAAATAAGATATGATATTCCAAAAAAATCCTGGTATCCATCCTAGCACAAACATTTTACCTCCTTTAGTTATTTATATATATTAATTATACATAAAAGAGAATATAAATATTATTAGTCTGTAAAATACATAAATAATAGTTAGATAATTTAAAAAATGCTGAGAAAATGTTCAAATAAAAGTTGTAGTACATACACACTTAAAGAGACCTGTCCAAAATGTAGCTCAAATACACAAGAGCCCATGTATAAGTACAGGGAAAGATTTTTAAAAAATAAAAATTAATTATTTTTTAATCCAAGTTCAATTATTTTCCTATTCCTTCCAGTATAAGTTTGGTAAGAATGATCCATAATATGAATTAAACCCATTTCTTTCCAATTATGAATCTCATCAATATTTAATGGTCCAGGTTCAATTCCATCAGGTTTATTGATTATATCTAATGGAATATCAAAATAAATTCTACTGTTTGGTAAAGCTATTTCTGTTACTCTATTAAATACATTGATTTGTCCATTAAAATCAAACTCTGCAATTACAGACCAAGGAAATAAAACAAAGTCTATTTTATTAAATGGAAAATTATATGTTAAAAAATTACCATGCAAAATCTTTTTATTATTTTCATTAGAGAGATTCTCTCTAAAATAATCTACATATTCTTTATGCAAATCTATTCCAAAATAATCTACTGCATTTTCTAGAAAGACTTTTCCTATTCTTCCGTATCCACATCCAACTTCTAATACTTTAGGTTTCGGAAATCCAGAATCCGATATAAATTTCAAGAAAAGAGATGTATCTAAGCTAATTCCATCCTTTATTAATCCAGTTCTTTCTACATATTCTCTTAATCCATCTATCTTTAGCTGTGTGTAAAGCTTTTCTGTATCATAAGCTTGACCAATAAGTTTTGTCATAAAAAAGAATAAATATAGACATTAGTAACCTTTTCTATAGATATTTGTGACTTTACCAAAATATTTATATAGTAATTATGTTTTTATCAATTATGGATAATAAAAACAAGACAATTTTACAAAGATATACTGATAACCCTAGAATAACAGCTTCCCAATTATCTTCAGAACTTAAACTTTCTAAAAATGCTGTCTTAGAAAGAATAAAAACTCTAAAGAAGAAGAAAATAATTTTAGGCAGTACTTGTTTTCCAAATTATTTCAAGCTTGGGTTTTCACAATATCTTCTATTTATTAGTTCCCAAAAGATATTTTCTGACAAAAATTTCTTAAAAGATTTAGATTTAGACCCAGTTATTGAAATTTTATCATTACTCGGAAAATATAATCTATATATCAAATTTATTAGTCCAAGTGAGCACCATAAACAAAGCTTTATTGAAAAAATAATTAATACTCTAGAAGTAGAGGACTACGAGTTGATTCAAATAAAATATTACGATTTAATTCCTGCAAAAAAATATAAATCAGAAGCAAAAGAAATACCATTATTATATAATCCTTCAAATGAAAAACAAAAGCTATTCGAATTGGATAAGATAGATCTAAAAATTTTAGAGGAAATAACTAAAAACTCTGAACAATCGCTTGCAATAATAGCAGATAAATTAAAGATTAGTGCGCAAGTCATAGCATATAGATTTAAGAGGCTTATAAAAAAGCAGATTATAATCCGCTTTTATGGTTATACAGACATATTTAGTCAAAATCTGCAATTATATTTTTTAAGATTCGAATTAGTTAAACCAACAGAATCATTATCTTTATTTAAAAAATTTATTCTAGATCAATGCATCCAGGATATTTCAATACTAGAACATAAACAAAGCTTCTTTTGCACATTAGAAGCTGAAACAAGAAAAGATATGTTAGACTCAATTCAAAATCTGATAAAAATAAACAAAAATGTAAAATCTATAGAAATTGATATTTTCCTAGACCAAATATATTATAATTTTTTCCCAGATATTATAAAGCAAAAACTTTCGGAAAAAAGAAAGTAGACAAAATTATCAGTTAAGATTTAATTCTTACATACTTCTTAATTTCTAAATACTCTGCCTGCTCTTTACTAAGTATTGCATAATATTTAGTTGGCTTTTCTACAACTCCCCATTTCTTCTTATAAGGCTGATCTCCAATCTCAAGGTCATAATAATGCATTTTATTTATTATAGCATTTTCTATATCTTTCTTTAAAAGAAAAATTGGTGTTGATAATGGCTTATATTTTTTATTCCACCAGCAGCCAAGATAAAAAACAGTATTTTCCTCCCTCATTGCTATATGAACAGCAATAAGCTCATCACCAAGATAAGCGCTTATTGTATAGCACTTTTCTTTCCACAATTTAAGCCTTCTTTGAAAATCCCTTTTGTTTTCTTTCCAGTTCTCCAAAAACCAGTGTTTACTTTTATCAAGAGCATCAAATTCATTATAAACTATTTTTACATCAGCATTCTTTTTCTCAACTCTCTTTAAATCCTTTCTTAAATCATTATCTATTTTTAATTTTTCAAAGCTGTCTGGAAGTTTTATAATATTTGTAAATTCAGCTTTTTCATCTGTTTCAAAACCAACAGGGCAATCAGGATGTATTTCAGCAAGATAAAATGGCTTAGGTAAGTTTTTAAGATCTTTTTTATCAAGCCATGCATATGGCCAGTAAGATAAGTCTTTCCAGGTCCAGTAAAAAGTATTTTTATCAACTCTTACTTTTTCAAATTCCATTACTTCTCTCCTAGTTTATGCCAGTCCCAAAATACCTTTAATTCATGACTCTTCCAGTCACCTTTTACACTCTCCAAATACTCTCTTTCTTTTTTGGTTGCAACAACATGAGCTTCTTCATCAAGTTTCAAACCAAACTTCTCAACAAGAAATTTCTCAACAACTTCATGTATACATAATGCTCTAAATGATTTTTCCCTTTCTTCATTTCCAAACGCTCGGTCTATAAAAATTTCCTTTCTTCTTCTGCTCCATTCTGCAACATGATTCTCTCTTTTCTTAATAATTTTATCTGCAATTCTCTGATTGAAAAAAATAAGTGAAATCCTGTTATTGGAAAATTTAACATCTGTAACAGGCCATTTTAAAAGAATTTTAACAAAATTCCTATGCAAGTTTTCAATGCGTTTTTTCTCTTTTGCTCTGCTTTTTACTTTAGTTTTATTCATAAGAAATAAAATAAAACTAATTATTTAAAGTTTAATACTAAGGTTTATCTGTATAATTTAGAATAGTTTCTTCTGCTCTTCTAGCACAGCAACTCCATACTCTCCATCATAACCTGGTTTAACTTTGATTTTTCCCTCTCTATTCTTCAAAATAAGATCAATAAGTTTAGTATTAACCTCTTCTTTCTCTAAATCTTCTTTTTTAACATGCATTAAAATATTTAACTCACTCTCAAATTTATCTATCAAACTATTGTATACTTCCCAATTTGTTTTTGATGCAATGCCTACATCATTAAAAATTACAATTAATTCATGTAATGGAAGTATTTTATGGAAATGAACTGGTTTTTCAGGTTTAAAATCACTAGGATGTTTAGCAATTTCTTCAACACGATATTCCACCCCAATAATTAATGGATTTCCACACTTTGGACATATCCCATTTAATTTTTTTGTTTCTTGAGGATTACATGAAAAATCACAATTTCTATGGCCATCCCAGTGATATTTTCCATATTCAGGCGGTGTTTCAATTGTTGCCTTTAATCCATCACCAGTCCTTATAGCATTGATTATATTTTCATAACTCAACTCTTTCAAATCAAAAATAGTTGCCTCTCTTCCAATTCTCCATGGCCAGTAACTATGGGCATCTGAAAAACTAACAACTTTAACATCTCCTTTAGAAAGCTCTTCAAACCTCCACAACATATCAGGGCTTGCACTCATTCCAGATTCAACTGCATAAATATTATGTGTTTGATCTAAAAAACATTCCTTTAAAGAATCAAATCCAGATTTACTTCCAAAAAGACCAAACCATGGAGTCATACAATGTGCAGGAATTATTTCAATCATATCATCAATTTCCTTAAGATCTTTAACTAAATCTCTACAAGTTATGCCAAAGATAGGTCTTCCATCATAGTCTAATCTCCCTTTGCTTCCTAAATAAGAAATAATTTTATCAGCAACTCGCCCATTTGGAGCAAATATAAGTAAATGTACAGCTCTTCTTTTACCACCCTGAGCGAACATTAAACTTACTTCTGTCTGCCATAAAAATGGAAAATTAGTTTTAGTCCACAAAATTCCTTTATCATCCTCTTTTAACTTTTTTTTGATTTCTTTTATATGCTCAGGATGTTGAAAATCCCCAGTCCCTAACAAATCCAAACCTTTAATCCTTGCATATTTCTCAAGATTTTCAAAGCTCAAGTCTTTAGACGTTGCTCTTGAATGTTTAGAATGTATCTGTAAATCTGCAATTATCTCCATAATTCCTCCATTTTGATAGTTGAAGAGATTAAAAATTTATAATTTTTTAGATCGGCAATAATTTCTACCATAAAACAAAATCACCTCAACCATTTCAAGAAAATATTAGCTAAGTATAAAAAGATTTTGATATATTTTATTCTTCTTCTTTTGGTTTGATTTCAACATCTTTCAAACCATTACCAGTAATCAGGAAAACTGTCTCATTATCAGGCAAGTTAGGGCTGTCAATTAGTTTAGCAACTCTTGAATCTTTCTTACCTCTTCTTAAATAAATTCTGTAAGTTGAAGCATGGGCAACAATATTCCCACCAATAGCTGTTGTGGGATCTCCAAACATCATTGCTGGATTTGACATAACCTGATTTGTAACTAAAACAGCTATATTTCTTTGTTCAGCTAGTTTCATTAAATCATGTAAATACTTGTTTAATCTTTGTTGTCTATCTGCTAACTGTCCTCTTCCAGAATACTCAGCTCTAAAATGTGCAGTTAAAGAATCAACTATTACTAATTTAATAGGTTCGCCATTTTTAACCAGCTCATTTATTTTTTCAACAAGTAATATTTGATGATCACTATTAAATGCTCTTGCAACAAAAATATTTTTCAAAACCTTTTCAGGATTAGCCCCTATTCCTTCTGCATACTGTTTAACTCTTTCTGGCCTAAATGTTCCTTCAGTATCAATATATACAGCTTTCCCATTAGCACCTCCATTCTCTTTTGGTAACTGAACATTTACAGAAAGAGATAGGGCAATTTGTGTTTTACCGCTTCCAAACGCCCCAAAAACTTCTGTAATAGATTTACTCTCAACCCCTTTTCCCCCAAGAAGATTATTCAAATTTCTACTCCCTGTTGTTATATAATTTATATCTTCCCTCTTTTTTTCATATTCAGAAGCATCCATAAAACCTAAATCAAGCATGCTTCTAGCAGCCTGTATAGCTTTTCTTGCAACAGCCTCACCAATACCTGAAATTTCAGATAACTGTGGAGGAGATAGAACTGCAATTCCCATTAGATCAAATATTCCTGCAGCCTCAAGTTTTGCAATAGCAGCAGGACCAATACCAGGCAAGTCACTTAATTTACGACTCTCTTCTTCCTTCTCACTATCCTTTTTTTCCTTTGCCATTTTAGAGTATAATAATATAAAATGATAATTAATTAATACTTATTAACTCTTCAAGTCAGTTTATAAAGATTATTTCAGTGCTAAACCATATTTGAGAGATTATATAAGCCACTATTAAACATATCTTAACAATGTAACTGCTAATAGTAGTAAATCTACAATAATAAATGTGAAATATATTCCTTTCTCTATTTTTCCTCCAGTCAATAAAAATCCTTCAGAGACCATCTTAAATGGCCAGAAAGGCATTATCCCTTTTTTAGTAAAACTATCGCAAAGCAAATGTAAAGAATATCCTAAAAAAAATCCAAATGCAAGTATAGGTAAAAAAACAGCAAGTATAACACTAACAATAAGACAAAAAGTTAAACTATGTAAAATTCCTCTATGTCTTGTAAAAAAACCAAGAATAGGAGTTACTGGATTTTTCCTGCCGAATTTTGAAAATCTAGTATCTAAGTCAGGAATAATTGTAGCTACAACAACAGCTAAAATAAAAAAGGCTTTATTGTTTACAACTGGGAAAAATAAAATAATAGAAAATAAAGCTATTGCAAAATGGGTTTTAAGTAACATATCACCTCAAGTTAGAAATTAAACTTTCCATGTTTAATTTTTCTAAATTGTTAATTATAACTTCCATTGTATTAAATAATTTGTTATTTCTTGCACTTACTGTGAAATAAGCTTCTAAACCAATTATTTCCTGTTTTTTAGCAATAAACTTATCAAAATTTTCTAACTCACTCTCTTCTAATCCTAATAATTTTAGTTGATCTGAAAATAAAACAGCCCTTATATTCTCTGTTCCATCATCTAAAACAACACTTAACAAAGCCCTTTTAACAGGAGCTATTGTTCCATGTGTTTCGCAATGAGCATTAACAGCTTTTTTATTGCATTCAGGACAGACCTCGAAGAATCTTGGTTCAAAAACCTGAACAATAAATGCTCTTACTTTTGCATTATCACCAGATCTTAATTCAAAAATTGTTTTCTCAACAGTTTTTCTTTCTACAATAACATTTTCAATAACATCCTTACTTAGTTTTATATCTGAAAATCCGCTTAAATGCAGTTCATCATTCCTAATAGCTCCGTTGGAAATTTCAACAAAATCATTCTCTTTTATCTTAGAATCTTCAAATAAAGAAATATGATTTGTATCCCATAAAACAGTTCTTATATTTCCAGTATCGTCTGCCAAAGTCATAGAACCTATCTTTCCGCTTTTTCCATTTTTGTTATACTCCTTAACAGGATTTAATTTAACAATCTTGCCAACAATGTTTACTCTTTTCATACCACTTGCAAGCTCATTTACCTTAATTTTCTCTTTTTCAAAACTAATTCCTAATTCACTTGCAATTATCTGAGCAGCTCCTTCTTTACTAATCAAACCAGAAAGTTTAGCACATTTAGCTTCAACTCTTCTATCTACTTCTTCATTAGAAAGACCAGAAGACTTAGAAATCTTTTCAATAAGTTGTGAATAATTATATAACATTTTCCCTTTATTTTCCCTCTTTATTAATATTTGATTAATATTTAACAATCACTAAAAATATCTAACGTTTTTAAGTATTATCATATCTTAAAACCATCAACCAAATGTGAAATAAACTTAAGAGTGATAAAAGTCAAAACTATATAAATAATAAATCAAGCACACAATATCTTTTCCATACTTAATAAAAATAATAGAAAACGTAAAATTAATCAATTAAAAGGTCTTAAATTATGTAAAAATATTGCTATATTAAAAATTAGAGTCTAAACATTTAAAAACCATTAATCATTCTTGATTTTACTTAGCGAGTTTTTACCAGTGGTTGCTGGATGCATAAGAGGTTTTTCTGACCTCAATGAGTCTGATAAGTTGGTTGCTGGATGCATAGAAACCCGCAGGAGGTTTTTATAATCATGGGATCAGCAGCAGTAAAAATAAAGATTATGCCAGATGCTCCAGATGCAGATTTAATTGCAATTGAAGAAAACGCAGTTAAAATAATAGAAGAAGATAATGGCAAAATAGTAAAGGTAGAACACGAACCTATAGCATTTGGATTAAATGCCATAATAATAACATTCGCATGGCATGAAGACGCAGAGCGTGAAATTCTAGAAGAAAAGCTCTCAAAGGTACCACATGTTAATTCTGCAGAAGTCATAGACTTTAGAAGAGCTTTTGGTTAAAGTTTAATAATTAAAATTTACCTCCACTAGCCTTAAATTCTATATCATGAATCTTTTCCATTGTTTTAGCTTTTAACTCTCTTCTTGCTTCATCATCTTTTTTTGCTCTTTCTTTAAAAGTTTTACCAACAGTTCTCATAAAATAATCATATGCAATTAAAACCAATACTAAAATTACAAGAGAACTTAGCAAGCTGTATTTATTAGTTAATAGTGGAGTAAAAAAATCTGCAAAATATTTTATAACTCCTAACTGAGCACCAAGTGTTGGAATTATAACAGCTATACCTAAAGCAATCCATCCATTCGCAGCAACTATGTCTTTAAGAGGTCTGTAAATAAGAACAGCAATAAATACCCATAAGAATAGTGCAAGAAAAAAATACCAGCTTAAAGTGTATTCAACTCCAAGAATTATCTTAAAAACAGGATTTAAAGCTCCGAAAACCTCTCCAACACCTAAAATAAATCTTCCAAACTGATTTTTCTCAAGAATCTTAGCCCATTCCTGTTTTAAATAATCATTAGAAACTTTTTTCCATTCATCTGAATCTCTTGGAACATTTTCAGGATCAACTCCAATTCCAAGAGGATCATTTGGATTCTCAGGGTTTATCTGGGTATTTACTCCCCAAGTGATATCTGAATCACTAGAATCACTTGAATTATTCTCAACTTCCTGAGCATAAACAAAATTAAAATTAATTAATAATAAAGCAAAAATAAAAGCAGAAAGTAATAAAATACATTTCA
>DATDSF010000014.1:0-8833 GCA_035291345.1 Candidatus Nanoarchaeia archaeon | reverse complement strand
AGACTGGCTTCCTGTTGTAAGAACTGTATACTCTCATTCATTAGTAAGCTCTATAATTCTGGCAATTCTTGCAATAATTGTATTTTATTTCCTAGTTCAGAATATATCAATAGTAGATATAATGGCAGTTGCAACATTTATCTCTATTTTGTTTGCACTTAGTTTTTTGCAGTTTAGTAATGAAATACTGGTACTTGCCAATAAAATTTACAAAAACAAATTATCTCCTGCAACATGGATATATATTCTAATATGGTTAGCCTTAATGATTTGGGCTTTATACGAAATTTTCTTTTAGTTAATTTTATATTCATTAATTAGCTTATTTGTATATGAAAATACTATACATTATTCCCGGTTTTGGTCATTCTAAATCTAATAAAAATTATCTTAAAATATCTCATCTATTTCCAAATACAAAATCAATTGTAATAAATATCAATTGGAAGAATAAAGTCTTTTCAGATTATATTAATGATACAAGAAAACAGTTTATTCATAAAAAATCAGATGAAGTCTACTTGTTAGGGTTTTCATTCGGAGCTATTATTGCTTTAATGCTTGCATCTAAAGTAAAACCAAAGAAACTTTTCTTATGTTCAATATCTCCATATTTTAGCGAAGATATTCCAAAAATGAAAAATTCATGGAAGTCTTGGTTTGGTAAAAAAAGAATAGAAGATATTAAAAAATATAATTTTAATAAAATCACTAAACAAATAAAATCTAACACTATTATTTTAGCAGGAGATAAAGAAGGTAAACAATTACTTTTACGCTCTAAAGAAGCGAATAAGAAAATAAAAAATAGTAAATTAATAATAATCATTAACGGAAAACATAATCTCTTCCAAGAAGAGTATCTTAATGCTTTAAGAAATTATCCTAAATAAGCTTTAGGTGTGGCAAGCGCAGCTCTTGCAGATTTCAAATAATTTTCTTCTATTTTCTGATAGATTTCCATATCATGCTTTGTTACACTTGGTCTTACTTTTTTCAAAGCTTCTTCAAAATTTCTTTTAGAAACTATTTTTGTGTTAATGTCTTCTCTTAATGCAAGCATGGCAGCTTCTCTAGCTAAGTTCTCAAGATCAGCTCCTACAAATCCATCTGTTCTTTCAGCTAAATCATTAAGATCAACATCTTTTGCAAGAGGCATTTTTTTAGTATGTATTTCTAAAACTTGTAACCTTCCCTCTTTTGTCGGAGCTGGTACTAATAATATTCTATCAAATCTTCCAGGTCTTAGTAAAGCTGTATCCAACATATCTGGTCTGTTTGTTGCTCCTATAACTGTAACATCATGCAATTCTTCTAAACCATCCATTTCAGCAAGTAATTGGTTCAACACACGCTCAGTTACTTTACTTCCATTATCTGTTCCTCTCCTTGGAGCTAGTGAATCAATCTCATCAAAAAATACTACGCAAGGTGAAACCTGTCTGGCTCTTTCAAATATTTTTCTAACTCCTTCTTCTGATTTCCCAACCCACATAGATAATAATGAAGGTCCTTTAACCTGAATAAAATTAGCTTCAGATTCTCTTGCAACAGCCTTAGCTAATAATGTTTTTCCAGTTCCAGGCGGTCCGTAAAGTAAAATACCTCTTGGAGGTCTTATTCCAACTCTAACAAATGCTTCAGGGTGTTGTAAAGGCCATTCAACAGCTTCTTTTAATTCTCGCTTAACTTTTTCTAATCCTCCAACATCACTCCATTTTGTATTAGGAGTTTCAACTAAAACCTCTCTCATTGCAGAAGGTCTAACAACTTTCAAAGCTTCTTGAAAGTCTTTCTCAGTAACTTTTAATTGTGAAAGAATCTCTTCAGAAACTTGCTCTTCTTCTTTAAGCTTTATTTTAGGAAGTAATTTTCTTAAAACAGACATAGCAGCCTCTTTTGCTAAAGCCGAAATATCAGCTCCTACAAATCCATGAGTAATTCCTGCTAGTTCATCTAAATTAACAGCCTTTGTTAAAGGCATATTTCTAGTATGTATCTTAAGAATAGCTAGTCTTCCTAATTTATCAGGGACATTAATTTCAACTTCTCTGTCAAATCTTCCAGGTCTTCTTAATGCAGGATCAAGACTATTAGGTCTATTAGTGGCCCCTATAACAACAACTTTTCCTCTGGATTTTAATCCATCCATCATTGTAAGTAATTGTGATACAACTCTTCTTTCTACCTCTCCCTGAACCTCTTCTCTTTTAGGTGCTATAGCATCTATTTCATCAATAAAAATAATTGCAGGAGCTGTTTTCTCAGCTTCATTAAATATATCTCTTATCTTTTTTTCAGATTCGCCATAAAATTTTGACATAATTTCAGGTCCGTTAAGCAAAATAAAATTAGCTTCAGATTCATTTGCAACAGCCTTAGCTAATAATGTTTTTCCAGTTCCAGGCGGTCCGTGAAGCAAAACTCCTTTCGGAGGTTCAATTCCAAGTCTTTCAAATATTTCAGGATGTTTTAAAGGAAGTTCTATCATCTCACGAACTTTTTTTACTTCTTCTCTTAAACCTCCAATATCTTCATATGTAACATCAATTACCTTCTCTTCAGAAATTTCAACAGCTTTTGAATTAACACTTACTTCTGTATTTTCTGTAATTACAATAGGCTTGCTGGGATTTGTATTAACTATAACAAATCTTATCTGCTGTAATCCTCCAAAACCAATTCCTCCTAAATTACCACCCATGTTTCCGAGAATATCTCCAAATATATCATTAAAATCTCCAAACTCATCACTCATTAAATCTTTTCTTCTTTGCACTCCTCCAAGAACAACAATATCTCCTTTAACAACAGCTCTGCCAAGTAAACCTCTTCTGAATATTTCAGGATCTCCCTGTACAACAATATTTTCCTGAACAGGAGCAATAGTTATTTTCTTAGCTTCTTTAACTTCAACTTTTGCAAGTTCAACATATTCACCAACTCCTGTTTTAGCATTTTTTCTTATTATACCATCAATTCTGATTATTCCCTCACCAACATCAGCAGGGTATGCTCTGTCAACAATTGCAACACTTTCTTTACTTCCTTTAACAGAAACAACGTCTCCTCTTCTTAATCCAAGAGCTTTCATAGTATCATAATCAATCCTAGCAATTCCTTTATATGCATCATCTTGAGACGCTTCTGCAACTCTTAACTTTACTTTCTGTTCAGCCATTTTGAATATTTATATTACTCCTAATCTTTATTATTTATAATTTTACTTTTCTCTCTTTCATTACCACTAGCCTTATTTTCTTCATCTTCCGTCATCTTATCAAAAATCAAAGAGATTTTTCCCATTCTTTCAAAACTTAAACTTACTAATTCATCCATAATCTTGTTCTGTTCATTAATAAAATTAACTATTTCTCTTGGGATTGAAACAGCATATGAATTTCCAACCATTCTTAACTTAACACTGTATGTTTTACCCCTAAGATGCATATAGTGCTCATATTCAACTTTATCTCCTGGGTGAATAATTTTCTGTCCACACTTAACGCATTGAACAGCTCTGAATGTAAAGCCATTTTTTAAAAACTGAACTTTACGCATCTCTCTATTGCAATCTTTGCATATTATTGTATTGTCGAAAATGTCATTCATTTTATCCTTATTTTGTTTTTTTCTTAATCATGAACTGTGTTCCGAAGAACACAGTGTGAAAGGGGTTGAAGTTGATATACATATAAGTATATCACCTATGTATATACACAGAGTATACACCTATTTAAATCTTTCGATGAAAAAATCAAAGAAACTCGCGCCATATTGTAAACCACTGAATTAAGCCTGTTAAAACTAAGATAAAAATTATAATTATAATTAAAATAATTAGTTTAAATAACCAGCTGTTTCTGAATTTTCCCATAGAATAATGTAGAAAACGAACTATAAATTCTTTTTCAAATAGAACTTATATATTTTTCTTTTGCTAATTTCAAACTTTTTCTTTCTGTTAATCCTTTGTAGAGATGCAGAAAATTAGCATATCTTGTTGTTGCAAATAAAGATTCAAGGTCAAATCCAGGTAAGGAATTTAAACTATCTAAGAGATCATAAGCCCTAACATCTACAACTGCAAATTCAGATCCTATAATATCTATTAATTCAGAACTTGGGACATCTTCTTGAAATTTTAACTCTAACTCTGCAGACTGTCTAGAGGCAATTTTTTTTGATTTCTTGCAGTCTAAGCTGTAATTAACTATTGAAACAACTCCATCATTTGTTCTTACAATAGTGGAGTCTATAATAGGAGTTTCAGGATAAAATAATGCTAAAAACTCTCTGTTTTCTTCAACTTTTAATTGACCTACTTCTCTATCATTATTTGCTTCCAGTTTTCCAAAAGATATAAGTTCAGAAAGTCTTGAATCTAAAATACCCTGGATAAACACCATGCTCAATCTTTCATATTCTATAATTCCTATGTGATCTTCTATACTAAATTTAATTTCCATAATATCCCAAAATATAAGTCACTTTTAAATATTTATCTATAAAAACTTTCTAATAAGTTTTAAATATGCTCTATTCTAAAATATATTAAATGAAGTCCAGTCCAGCATATCAGGAAAAAAACAAAAATTCTTTTACTCAAATTATAAAAAAGTCGTGGAATTATTTGTGGAATGGAGACAGCTTGCTCAGCTGGGCTTTATTTATGGTCATTGTTTTTCTTATAATAAAATTTATTTTTTTTCCAATGCTCTCATTTGTCACAGGAACAAATCTTCCAATAGTAATTGTGGAATCATGTTCAATGCACCATAATCCTGCTGATTTGGAAAAGTGGTGGAGTGAGAATAAAGATTGGTATGAACCTAGAGGTATAACTCAAGATGATTTTGAGTCATTTCCGATAAATACTGGATTTACAAAAGGAGATATATTCTTCGTCGTTGGAGCTAAAAAAACAAATATAGAAGTAGGGGATACAATTATTTTTTCAAGTGGAATATCAAATAGACCTATAATTCATAGAATAGTAGGTTTGGATCCAATTAGCACAAAAGGAGATAACAATGCTCTTCAATTTACCTCAACAAATAATCCTGAAAAAATAGATGAAATAAATATTAGTGAATCTCAGATAATCGGAAAGGCAACAAGTTTTAGAATACCTTTCTTAGGCTGGATAAAACTTATCTTCTATGAACCTTTTCGTTCTCCTGGAGAAAGAGGGTTATGTGAATAATACTATCTTTTCATATGCAGAAACTTTTTAAGTTTAGATATATCAATTTCATTATTTGTTTTGTGTTTTTTACTAAGCTTTCTTATATTTATTAAAACCATAACAGAAAGTACTATAAAAAATAAAGTCGTGGTGTATAGACTAATAAGTGAAAGATCTCTCATAGAAATTTTTTCAAGGAAAGTTAAGCCCTCAATAAAAAAGCTTTTTGAAGAATGGCTTAATATTTCATCAGTTTTCAAGTCAGTAATATGGGCAATAAAAATATAATCACCACTTTTAGTTTTTTCAGGGATATTTAATTTTGCAACAATTGAAGCCTGGCCTTCTAGTGCGACAGTCTCTTCACCACTTACAAGACCAATATTTTTCTCTCCAGAAACATAATATTTAACTTTAACATCTCTTCTTTCTCGATCTCCAATCTGAACAAGAGTAATCTGAGCTAGAATAATTTCTCCTGGTTTAACCTTTAAAAATGCCCGATCTATATTTACTTGGGAAATTATATAGTTGGCATCATTATATCTTGAATTTGAAATAAGTTCTATAAAAGAAAAAAGGCTTGTAAAACTTGAACCAATACTAATGCCTATTAGTAAAATAATTAATAATAAGGACAATATTGTCAAAATAATGGCAAGTCTTTTATTTTCGTCTTTCATTTTATATTGTGTTTAACGACCTTTATTTGAGTTCTTAGTTACATGTGTCATACTGAAAACATTATAGAGTCTGTAAAATCCTATAATAAGAACAATAGATGTTAAAAGTAAGATTAACGGAATAATTATATCTGAAATTATCATTTTTACATCTCCTTCAATAAAGAATGTAAAAAAATCAATCCATCTTCTAAATATTGCAAGAAAAAATCCTAGAGAAATGAAAAACCAGGCTTTATTAAACCCTTTATATATAGAGTCTATTTTATTTACATAATATACAACAACAAAAAATGATAGCAATGAAAAAAGTTCTATCAAAAATCCTAATAATACAATAAAATATACCATCTTTTATATTAACTTAATAGAGTTTTATTTTAAATATCTTTGCTACCCTTTATTCTTGTGTTTTTCTCTACCTTTCCTTAACCTTTTTATAGGAATAATGTAAGATACAAGAACGATAATAAACATAACTAAAACAATAATTAATAAGATATAGATTGATAGAGTATTAAAAATTGGAATATTATCCCTTACAGAAAACCAAGTGCTTGCTCCTGCAATCTCATTATTATATGTAGTTTCTATTTCAAAGATGTAATCTCCAAGATTAATATCCTCTGGAAGTTTTAATTCCTTAACAAAACTTGCTTGTGTCTCAACAGCAATTGTCTCTTCATCTGAAACAATTATTCTTCCTTCACTGTCCTTTATGAAATAGTTTATTTTTGCATCAACTTTACTGATTTCTCCTAGATTGAATATTTTAATTGTTGCAAGTACTTCATCCCCTGGCTCAACACTTATAAATTTTTTAGGTATTTCGATCTTAACATCAAATAAAGACTTCTTACTGTTTACCTGAATAGCAAGAGGTATTTTTCTCTCTATTCCTGTACCTTTTATTACAATACTTCCAATATATAAATTTGGGATAGAATTTTCAGCAGCAATAAAATCAAAATATACTGTTTTTTCCTCTCCAGGAGCTAAATTCAGATCCCTTTCACTTATTTTTATAAAATTATCAAGCTCTTTTGAAAATAAAATTATCCCTACTCTAGTAGCTCCTTGATTTTTTATAGTAATTTCTTCTCTTTTAGTTTCCCCTTGTTTTAAAGAAACTTTTAAATTATTGCTTGATAAGACAAGGTTATTATTATAATTTTGAACTGAACTTCCCCCTCCCCCTCCACCAGAGCTTCCTCCTGTTGTCGTGACTGTTTGTGTAGCTCCTGGTGTTTCTTCTACAGAATATGTTGTAAAATGTGATACATTAAATCTTAATATGCCTCCTGAGTAACTTTCAATAGCACAAATTGTTGAAGGGCATACCTCTCCATCCATTGAAACTCTTGGATTTGAGAAAGTAAGGCTATAAATAAAAATAGTTGCAGAACTATTAAACTCACTCAAATAATTTGAGTTTATGTAAACTGATTTTGAGCCAATATTTGTATAATCATCTAAAATTTCTATATCTCTGCTTATATTTATAGGAGAATTAAATACTATTCTTCCATAATTTGGATTTTCAAATGTAAGATTAGTTATGTTTTGCATATATTGGATTCCAAGAGTTTGATAATATGTAAGGTTAGTACTCAAACTTCCATTATATTTGCTCCAGTTGACATAACTACCATGACTTGAATTTACAAAAAAAAGAACATTACTACTGTTAAAATTTCCAACACTATCATTAGCGTAAACAATTAAATTATGCGAACCAGAGCTTGTATTAATTGACATATTAGAAGTTAATGTTATATTAGCTCCTCCATCTAAACTGTACCAGACAGATGAAATAGATGATGAAGAATCACTTACAGAGTAATTTAATGATAGGTTATATTTGTTATAAGTTCGATTTTTTGGAGATACTATTTGCAAATTTGGAGAGTCTCCATCAACTACTATTGATATAGAAACATTCATATCATTAGAGCTTGCCTTTCCACTTATAACATCTCCAGTTATTTCATTAGTCCATTCTGCATGAACAAGTGTAATATTACTAGAGGTAATTACAATTATCAAAGATAAAATAATTAAAAACCAAACTCTCCCTCTTTTCATTATAAACGAAACAGAAATATCTATTTAAAATTTGTCTTACTTAGTTTTATTCTTCTTATTTTTAAGAAATACAGCTAGAACAATTATAACTAATAAAACAATTATACCAAATACTAAGAATATTATACTATTATTCACTCCAGAATCATTTACATTTGGAGTTTCTGGAACAACTAGTACATCAAATGTAGTGTCAATACCTGTGCCTAAACTAACAGCTCCTCCTTGACCAGAAGTTACTGTACTAAAAGAAACAGTTACTTCATAATTTGTATTTAATGGAGTGTTTGAAGAAATAGATATTGTTACAGGAACCTCTAATCCTTCAGTTCCAGCCTTTACAACATAATTTTTCTCTTCAACCTTAGCAATTTCAGAACCTTTTGTTAAAACACTCCTAACAGTCATATCTTCACTTCCAACCATATTCTGAAGTCTTAAACTAATTATTTTTGTTTCACCAGGAGATATTTGAAGAGGATTTCCTTTATAGTATGAAGAACTAACTCCAAAAGCATAAACATTACTAATAATCAATAAAATAGTTACAACTATTAATATCAATGCAAATCCTGTTTTTTTGTTTTTATTTATCATTATGCTATCTTAACAACCCATGCTCCTGCAGTTGATGTTGAATAAGTTTGAGAGGAAACAGTTGTGGGAACTGTCTTTAAACAATAGAACAATCTAGTTTGCCCTGTAACATTATTATTTCCAGAATGATTGCCAAAATCTAAAACACTATTTGTTATTCCAGTATCTGTTGCATTTACAAGTGCTGTTCCGCTACACTCTGCAGGGGGACTTCCACCAGTATTATTGCTTGCTGTAAAGTTTCCAGCAGAAATATAATCAGTTGTTATAGTCTGACCAT
>DATDSF010000013.1:0-2742 GCA_035291345.1 Candidatus Nanoarchaeia archaeon | reverse complement strand
TTTTGCCGGATACGTTAAG
This sequence comes from Candidatus Nanoarchaeia archaeon, assembly GCA_035291345.1. Taxonomy (GTDB): domain Archaea; phylum Nanobdellota; class Nanobdellia; order Pacearchaeales; family GW2011-AR1; genus JACPLR01. Next base: position 2,723 of record DATDSF010000013.1, on the reverse strand, counting down.
GGGAAGGCAGATCAGTTATTTAAAATTGGTGTTATGTCACATCGGATAAGACTTGGAGCTGATTTCTCTGGCGATAATAATGTGAATAATGAGAGATTCTCTGATTGTCCTCACTTTGAGCTTATGCCAAATGAAAGAGATATTTAAAGAATATATATAGGCTTTGTAATAGTTTTCGGAGTATTAATTTATTTATGCTATAATCTTTAAAATTATGGAAAATTATTTTGCAGTATAATAATAATATTTATTATCTTTGTCATATGACAGGGATATATAAAATAGAATCAAAAACCAATCCAAAAAGATGTTACTTTGGTAGTGCAATTGATATAAATACAAGATGGAAAAGGCATTTAATGGACTTAAATAGAAACAAGCATCATTCGATTAAATTACAAAGACATTATAATAAGTATGGAGAATCTGACTTACTTTTTACCGTTTTGCTTTGTTGCATGGAAAGTGACTTGTTAAAAAATGAACAATATTATATAGAATCATACGAATCTTATTTTAATATTTGTAAAATAGCTGGTAATTGTTCAGGAGTTTGTGCGTCTGAAAAAACAAGAGAGAAAATAAGTATTTCTTCTATTGGTAGGAAGAATAGGTTAGGAATGAAAAACTCTGATGAGTCAAATAAGAAAAGAAGTAAATCATTAATGGGTAATAAAAATAGCATGGGGTTTAAAAATAGGTTAAATAAAAAACACTCTGCTGAAACGTTGATAAAAATGAGAAAACCAAGAACTATAAAATGGAAATTGAGTGAAGAGACAAAAAGAAAGCAGCACGATATGGCTATTAAAAATAAAAACAAACCTCCTAGTCAATTAGGATTAAAGAGATCGGAGGAAATAAAACAAAAAATGAGAAAACCAAAAAAAAGAAATCAATTAATGTAGTACTAATTTAATATTTTAGTTATGAGTTTTTACTTTGCAGTAATCGCGGGATGTTTAATTTACGTCCTATTACAATTGAATGGCGTTTATAATCATCCTGATTTTGTCTTTAAAACATTTTTAAGAGCAAACTGGATTCCGACTGTTTTAAACCTGGTTATCGGATGTGTTATTGTCTATGCGAAAGATGACTTGACAAATATCTATCCAATTACTTTCATTAGTTCAATGATGTTAGGAATATCCGGTCAGGCATTGATTAAGAAGCTTTCGGCTATTTTTGACTCCAAGGTAGACACAATTATAAATCTATGAGCAAAGTTAAAGCAATAATTATCGGTTCTATTATCCTGATCTTCTTTTCAATGGGAGTAACTATTCAGGTACTTTCCCGGAAATACAGGGCTGAAAAAGCAGATAAGGAACGACTTTGGCAGAATAATCTTGAACTGAGCGCAAAGGATAGGCAGTACTCAAAGATCATCTATTCAAAGGATGAGTTTATACAGATTCAGTCAGACTCGCTTAAACAGGCCCTAAATGACCTTAAAATTAAACCGAAAGAGGTGATAAAAATCATTTACAGGACAATTACCGATATTGATACGATAGATAGAGAGGTATTTGTTGATTACCGGAAAACGCATTGGATGGTTTCTGATACCGGAAAATGCTTCACCTGGTCTGCAATGGCTTTTTTGAGCGATACTACTCTGAAAGTCACCCGGACTGATTTCAGTTATGAGAATCAAACGACTGATTATTTTTACCAGTCAAGGCCAAAGAAGTTTCTGTTTATCCGATATGGCAAAAAGAAAGTCAGACAGGTGACAGTGCCGAAGTGCGGAAATTCGACTGAGAAGGTTATTGAGATTTTAAAGGAATAGGTTTTTTCATAGGTTAGTTATTAAGTTTAGGGTGCAGAATAATAGCTGCACCCTTTTTATGTTTTGTAACATATTAATAAATTTGACTTTCATATTTCAATGATTTATATTTGTATTGTTATTTGTACTGGCGGGTACGAAAGATATTTAACCTATGGGGAGTAAGGCCGCCACCTGAAACCCGTAGGTTTTTAATTTATATAATATGGTAGGTGTATATAAAATACAATCTAAATCTAAAACACATAGGGTTTACATAGGTAGTTCGGTAAATATAAAAAGAAGATTCCAAAGACATAAAAGAGACTTAAGAAACGGGAAGTCAGCGTCGACTAAATTACAAAGGCATTTTGATAAATATGGTGAATCTGACTTGCAGTTTGATATTTTATTGGAATGTAGTCAGGATAAGATAATTGAAATGGAACAATATTTTATTGACTTATATGTTCCTTATTTTAATATATGTCCCAAAGCATATAGTAGTTTAGGTGTTCGTTTTAAATTAAATTATTATAGGCCAAGTCCTTGTGGAATGTTAAGTAAACATCATTCACAATTAACAAAAGATAAAATGAGTGAAAAGATGATTGATAAATGGAAAGAACCTGAGTATAAGAAAAAGGCTGGGGGTAAAAAATGCCAGATAGCTTGGAATAAAGGAATCAAACAATCATCTGAAACAATTCAAAAGAGAAGTAATTCAATGAAGTTATTTTATAAATTAAATGTAAACAGCCATACTAAGAATATGACCGATAAAGGGACTATATCTTATGTTTAGTTAGGGAGAGGTCGAGAAATCGGCCTCTTTTTTGTTTAGAAACAATATAAATAACGATATAAATTGAAAATAATGTATTAAATGTATTGTTTATATCAAATATATGTTTATCTTTGATACATACAATTAAAACCGACTAAGATG
>DATDSF010000012.1:0-8088 GCA_035291345.1 Candidatus Nanoarchaeia archaeon | reverse complement strand
AAACTTAGCGGACAGTTTTGTCTCATAATTTACTGTGCAAAATTATGAGTTTTATATAGTATATTTGATAATAATTAATTTTAAATAGAAATGTTGATAGTTTTATAGATGGTTGAAATGACTCCGAGAAGTTTAGAAATTTTAACGGTATTAGATTTTATAGATAGAGCTAACCACTATCTTCAAAATTGGAAAGGACAACTAACTTTTAAAGAAGGAGAAACAATTAACTTAAGAGGAAATTTAGGAATCAGTAATTGTAGACCTGGAAGTTATGAAGTGCATTCTGATATACCTGCAAGTCAATTAAGTTTGGATGCTGAAAAACCAGATGTTCTATACAAATTTTATAAATGCACAAGATTGGAATAAAGTTAACCCTCAATTTTACAAAAAAGTTAGGGGCAAATTTTTATAACAAGAAATAAATTATGGGACAGTTTTGGGCTCGAATTTATAAAATTAATGCCCAGTTTCTGGGGCATAATTTTTTAGGCATTTCGAAATGGGGGCACAACGTAAGAAATTAATGGAATGTTTTATAATATCTAATCGTTTGGATTAATTATGAGATGCTTCATTGGAATTAATATCAATAATTATGGCGGGGAATTTAATAAAATAGACTTGCCAAATAAGTCTGGACTGTCTAAAGCCAAAGAATATCATATTACTTTAATTTTTTACAAAGACCTATCTGAAACTGAAGTTAATATTCTAAAAAAAGAATTATCTGTTTTTTCTTTTTCTAAGTTTAAACTTGAAGGAGATAAATTAATTGCTTTCCCTAAAAATGATAAACCAGAACTTTACGCACTAGGTTTCAAGGACGATTCAAAATTGAAAGCATTATATGAAGAAATTAAGAAGATAACTAAATTGGAAACCACTGAAAAGTTCAATCCACATATAACTCTTATTAGAAAAGAAGTTCTTTCTCCGAATTTTAAAGATTCGAAAGAAAAGTATAAAGACATAAAACCTATAGAAATCAATATTGAATCTTTTGGATTGTACAAAAGCGAACCAAATAAAGGAATGAACTCATACACACCAATATTTACTGTTAAGTTGAAATAAATTATGCCCCATTTTGTGGGCTGAATTTATAAATTTTTCGTCTCACTCTTTTTTAGAACTAAATAAATAGAAAAAATATTTATTCAATAAGAATTCCCTGAACGCTTCCTTCTTGAGATGGTTTGTTTGTTACCTTTACCTTCCCCATATCTGTTTCTATAATTGCACCTTTAGTGATTATGTTTTGTCTAGCTAAGAACCTATTAGATGGAGTTTCAAGAACATTTTTTATCTTGGCTTTTTTTGACTTTTTAGTTTTAGGATCTATAACATTAATTTCATTTGAAGAAAGAAGAACAACTTTTATATTTCCCCCTCTGACTCTTAATTTTTTTTGTTTAGTATCTCTTAAGCCAACAACTCTTTTATGTTTGCCAAGCTCGTACTTTTTCTTTTTTTTTGATTTCTTGTATTTCCCTCCGGAAATCTTTCTACCTAATTTCATAAATTAACTAGGATAAATATGGTTTAAATATCTTTCTGAGATGAATGAATCTTTTAATCAAGCAAAGATTTAAAAAGTTGTTTCTAGAAAAGAGATTATGGTTAACGGAATTGAAAGACCGCTTGATCTTTTGAACAATTCAAAAGGTAAGGAAATCCTTGTACAGCTAAAGAGCGAGAAACAGCTTGTTGGAACTCTGTTAGCTTTTGATATCCACATAAACATTGTGTTGGATAATGCAAAAGAGATGCAGGGAAATGAATTGAAAAGAAACATTGGTTTAACCTTCTTAAGGGGAGATACAATCGTTTTTATTTCACCAGCATCAACGGTCTTGAAAGATTAATTTCAGTTTTTTTGGTTTTCATGAGACACGGTAACTGAATAATTCTTGTGTCTATTGAGGCTAATGGTAATTTTATTAACTTATAGTTAATGTCAACTGATTTTGATAACAACTAATAGGATATTACTTTATTTTTAATTATCTCTTTTTATTAACATATATAAACTAAAATTAATTACTTTATTTGATAAAATGACTGAGAAAGTTGAAATTGTATTTTTGGGAACGGGAAGTGCAGTGCCTACAATTAGAAGGAATCATCCTAGTATTTTTTTAAGATATAAGGATGAGAGTATTCTTTTTGATTGTGGAGAGGGAACTCAAAGGCAAATAAGAAAAGCGAAATTAAATCCTTGTAAATTGACTAGACTTTTTATTACACACTGGCACGGAGATCATGTTTTAGGAATTCCAGGCCTTTTACAAACTTTAGCCCTGAATAATTATAATAGGGAGCTGGAGATTTATGGTCCAAAGGGAACAAAGTTATATTTTCATAAGATTATGGATCTTTTTGTTCATGTTGGTAAAATAAAAATAAATGTTAATGAAATTTCTTCAGGAACTATATTTGAGAATGGGGACTTTAAGGTAGAAGCTGAAGAAATGTTTCATGGAACTAGTTGTTTAGCTTATAGTTTTATTGAGAAAAATAAGTTAAGAATTAATAAGAATAAATTGGCAAAATTAAAAATTCCTTATTCTCCCTTAATACAAAAATTGAAGGAAGGCAAGGATATTACAGTTAATAGAAAGAAAATAAAATCAAAGGATGTAACTTATTTGCAAAAAGGAAGAAAAGTAACAATTGTTCTTGACACTAAGGAAAATAAAAATATAAATAAAATTGCAAAAGATTCTGATGTTTTAATTTCCGAGTGTACTTATTTTGATGACGAGGATTTAGCTAAAGAATATAAGCATATGACTTTAAAACAGGTAATTAACATAGCTAAGAAATCTAAAATAGGGAAACTTATACTTCTTCATATAAGTCAAAAATATGAGTCTAATGAGAAAGATTTTGAGAAAGAAGCAAGGAAATCTTTCAAAAATTCCTTCCTTGCTGAAGATTTAATGAAAATTGAGATTTAGACAAATTTTTATATACTCTTTTTTTAAATAATATATAGAAGCTCCTGTAGCTCAGCTTGGATAGAGCACTAGCCTTCTAAGTAAAAAGAACCAATGGTTCTTCTTACGACATCTCCTTAAGAGGAAATACCTTCCTTATTAAGGACGTCTTCTTTTTAGGAGAAGAAAACGAAGACAGCTAGGGGTCGCAGGTTCAAGTCCTGCCGGGAGCGTTTATTATTTAGTTAGTATAGAGAACTTTTTGTAAACGTTTATTTTATAAACTTAATTGAGTTTAGTATAATATGGATGAAAAGCATGATGTACATAGGCTTGAGCCAATAGTCCATGAAAGGAAAGTTATAAGCAATAGAAATATTCTTTTTGCTGTTTTTATTGGGGTTATTGTTATTTTTGTGCAATTTTCTTTTGTTTTCTTCTTTGAATTAGGATTAAGAGATTCTCTAATAATCGGTTTTGTATTAATTCTCTTTTATGGTATATTTTTAATATTTTTAATTGAACCAAGAGTCATAAGAGAAATTCATAACCTTGAAGTTAAAACTATTCAAAAACAAACTCCTCAACAAACACTAAGTGTTAGACAAGAAATTAAACCAACTCCTATTTCAGAACCACTTATACCAAAAGAGGTAATAAGAACTATTGAGAGACCTGTTGAAAGAATTGTTGAAAAAAGAGTACCTATTTATATCCAAACACCTAGAAAGAAACTTAATATTCCTAAATATGATTATTTGGGAAGTACAGAGAGTATGACTTTTCATACAAGAAATTGTAGATTAGGAAAGTTGATTAAGAAAAAATATAAAATAAGCAATAATTCTAAGAGCTATTTTATAGGTAAAAAATTCAAGCCTTGTAAGGTATGTATTTTAAAGAAAAAGAAAGTTTAATTTGATTATCAATACTTTTATATAACTAATATTTCTGGTATTTTTGTGCGGGGATGGCACAGCGGCTACTGCGTTCGCCTGCAGAGCGAATTTCCCCGGGTTCGAGTCCCGGTCCCCGCTTTTAAATTAATCTACATAGGAAAATGTTAAGTATAATTATTATAACTAAGAATGAAGAGAAATGTTTACCTAGACTTTTAGAATCTATTAAAAGACAGAATTTTAGAGATTATGAGATAATAGTTTCTGATGCTCAGTCAACTGATAGAACAAGAGAGATTGCTTTAGCTTATGGTTGCAAGATAGTTGAAGGAGGACTTCCAAGTGTTGGAAGAAATAATGGAGCAAGAGTAGCTAAAGGAGAGATTCTATTATTTTTAGATTCTGATGTTGTTTTACCAAATGATTTTTTGAGGAAGAGTCTAAAAGAAATGAAAAAAAGAGACTTGGGATGCGCAGCTCCAATTTTTTCTTTGATGTCTTCAAGACTTTTTGATAAATTTATATTTTCATTTTATAATAATTGGATAAAACTTGCAGAAGATATTTATCCCCAGGCAGGAGGTAGCTGCATTTTTTTAAAAAAAGAAATATTTTATAGTGTTGAAGGTTTTGATATATCAATATTGTTTGCCGAAGATGCTGATTTTATAAGGAGAGTTTCTAAAATAACTAAATTTGGCATTTTAAGAGAAATTAAATGTTTTTTGGATCCGCGTATTATGTATAAAGAGAGTAGAATAAAACTAATTTATAAAAATATGTTGGGAGCAGGATATAGGACTTTTTTTGGGGAAATAAGAAAACCATTTTTTAATTATACTCTTAATGGCGGTGTTAATATTAAAGACGTTAGTTCTATAAATAGAATTTAACTATTAATAAAATGAAGAAAAATATTCTTTTTGCAATTAGTTCTTTAGGATTAGGGCATGCTTCGCGTAGCTTACCAATAATTAAATATTATGCTAAGAATAATAAAAATAGATTGTTTATCTTTTCATTTGGAAATGCCTTAATTTTTTTGAAAGATGAATTAAAATCTTATAATAATATCAAGTTTATTTCATATATAGATTATCCTTATTTTCAAAGAGGGAATGGCCTTTTTTTATACTATTATTTATTATTTGATTCAATTAAAACTTCTTTAATGGTTAAAAGAGAGAATAATTTTGTTGAAAAATATATTAATAAAGAGAAAATTGATTTTATTATTTCTGACGGGAAGTATGGTTTTTATTCAAAAAAAATACCCAGTTTTATTATTATGCATCAGGTAAAAATAATTCTTCCATTTTTGTATAGATTATTTAATTTTGTTATTGATAATTATCAATATAATATTTTTAGAAAATTTAATTGCTTGTTAATTCCAGATTTTAAAAATGAAGGACTTGCAGGAAAATTGTCACACAATAATATAGTAAATAAATTAAATCATGAATATATTGGAATATTATCGAATTATGTTCATTTAAATAAAAAAAAGGATATTGATTATTTGTTTATAATATCTGGATATTTAAAATCAAATAAAAATTTGTTTATTAATAATCTAATTAAAAACTCAATAAATCTTAAAGGAAAAAAAGTTTTTGTTCTTGGAGAAACTAATGAAATATATCATAATATTAATAAAAAAAATAATATTGAAATTTACTCTTATGTTTCTGGAAAGCTTAGAAATGATCTTATGAATAGATCAAAAATGGTTATTTCTAGAAGCGGGTATACGACAATTATGGATTTAATTGAGTTAGATAAAAAAGCAGTCCTTACTCCTACTACTAATCAGAGTGAGCAAGAATATCTGGCAAAATATTTATCTAAAAAAGGAAATTTTGTTTGCTTTGAAGCAAATAGTAATATTGATTTAAATAATCTTGTAAAAAAAACTGAAAACTCTAAATTATTCAATGCAGAGTGGAAGACTAAAGAAAGTCTGAAGAGAATTAATGAAACAATTAAAAAGTATCTAAAATAATTATATTTAATATGGACAGCAAATATTTTCAAGGAGTTTTCTATAGAAAAAATAAGTTCAAGAAAGGAAGGAAAACTTTATTCTTTATTCATGGAATGACTAGTGGTTCATATGCTTGGAAAGACTATTTCAAAACCTTTTCAAAAGACTATAACTTAATTGCTTTAGATTTAAGAGGCCATGGAAAATCTAACAGATATTTAAAATATGAAGATTATGCTATAGAAAAGTTTTCAGAAGACATTTTCAGAATATTCAAGAAAGAAAAGCTGAAAGACACTATTTTAATTAGTCATTCTTACGGAAATTTTGTTTCTTTTAGTTTTCTATGGGATCATCAAAACCTTGTAAAAAAAGTTGTTTTTATAAGTGTCTCTTATAAATTACCAAGAAAGAGAGTTACCAAATTGTTAAGCTATGCTTTAAGAATTAATCCTGCTTATAAAATCACTAATAAAAAACAGCCGTCGGAAGTTGACTATTCACATTATCTTAATACAGGCGATTTTAATTTAAGAAGAATATATGCAGATATTTCTAATACGGGCTTTGCTAGCTTTGCTTTTGCACTAAGAAATTTACTTGACATTGACTTTTATCCATTTTTATATAAGATAAAAATTCCTACACTAATTATTCATGGGAAAAAAGATAAGATTTTTTCTTATAAAGATGCTGTTAAAATATCAAAAACAATTGAAGGTTCAAAATTAGTAATTGTTAATAAAGCAGATCATACTCTTGTTCTGAATAATGTCAGTGATCTATATAAAGAAATAAAAGAATTTTCTAAGTAGTTATTTAATCATTAATTTTTTTAGTTCAATGAACTGATCTTTTAAACCAACTAATCCAATTGAGCTTATTATTTGCTCAATCATTTTTATATCTGTTTTAATCCCAACTATAAATCCATATTTCTCAGTTTTTTGGGGAGTGTAGACATTTGACCATTTTACAACTTTTAAGTTAAGCTTTTTTTTAATTATTATTTTATTTATAAAAACTTCTAATTCATAACCTTGTATATGGTTTAATTCATCTAAATTTTTAATAATCTTTCTATTAAATACTCTTTCCCCAGACACAATATCTATTTTTAAAACATTAAGCAAAAAATAATTAATTCCCATTATTCTGTGTATTAGAACATAATTTTTTCTTAGACTAATAGATACTTTAGCTTTATTTTCTATTACTGGTTTAACTAAATCAGTAATATTCTTCTCATTTAAATTTATTAAATCAGCATCAATTAACATGACCAAATCATTTTTTGCAGCCTTTATCCCCTTTCCTACTGAGGCACTTTTACCTATGTTTGGGTTATTATTTATTATCTTTAACTTTTTGTATTTTTTCTTTTGAGACTCTATTATTTCTTTAGTTTTATCATATGACCCATCATTAACTACTATGAGTTCATCAACAAATTTGTTATTAATCACAGCTTCAATTACTTTTTTTATTCTTTTTTCTTCATTATATGCTGGAATTATACAGGACACTTTTTCCATATTTTATTATAATTTTTTAATTATTTAAACACTATTTTTCTAACTTTTTTTGAAAGTAAAGGTATGCTTACAAATATAATTAATACTATTAAAGATATTATGAAATTTGGAGACCATACTGACTCAGCGTTTCTTAAGAAGTATATTGTTATTATTATGCTTGGAATTATCCCAATCATTGTACCTAATATATAATCTTTAAACTTTACTCTTGATAAAGCTCCAAAAAGATTTACTAGTTCAAATGGGATTAACATTACTAATCTTATCATGAATATTAAAATAAATCCTTTGGCATTGAATATTTGATTATAATCCTCTATTTTTTTTATTTTACTTGTAAAATTTTCTTCAACATATCTTCTAGCTATTTTTCTTACAATAATAAATTCTAAAAAAGCGCTTACTATTGATACTATATATGCTAAAATAAACGCATAAAATATGTTTATTGGAAGACTTGCAGAGATTAATACTATTGCAAATGAAAAACCTACCCATGAACCTACTATTACTACTAATATTAGTACCAAAAAAATAAGGGGGGAAAAGCTCTCTAAAGACCAGATATAATCTACTAAATTTAAAACTAGAGAATTTACTAGCTGTATATTTAATATTACTATAGCAATTACTACTAATGAAATAAGTATGGTAAAAAATTTTAATAACCTTTTTTTAAATGATACCATATACTCTTATAATTAGCAGGTTTTTTATAC
>DATDSF010000011.1:0-14332 GCA_035291345.1 Candidatus Nanoarchaeia archaeon | reverse complement strand
ACAGGCCTTTCTCCTGGAATACATATTAATCTTGTTGCCGCATTTTTAGTTTCAATATCTTCTATCTTGCTTAGATTTACAGAACCTATATATCTGGTCGTTTTTATTGTAGCTATGGGAATAGCCCATACATTTATAGATTTTATACCAAGTATTTTTCTAGGAGCTCCTGAAGAAGATACAGCTCTATCGATTTTACCAGCCCACCAGTTGTTAATTGAAGGTAGAGGTTATGAGGCTGTTAAACTCTCCTCATATGGTAGCTTATTTGCAATACCAGTAATAATTATTCTTCTTCCAATTTTTATTTTCTTACTGCCAGAAGTAGAAGATACATTAATATTAGTGATACCTTATATTCTAATAATCTCAACAATATTTATAATTTTAAAGGATAAAAATAAATTAACTTCATTAATAGTATTCATTCTTTCAGGATTTTTAGGAATAGCTGCGTTAAATTCAGCAATAAAAGATCCTCTTTTACCAATGCTGACAGGGTTATTTGGTTTATCATCTTTAATAGTCAGCTTAAAATTAAAATCTAAAATACCATTACAGCAGACAAAAATTAAGATAAACAAAAGAGAACTAATCTCCCCAGCGTTAGCTTCTTTTATTTATGCTCCTTTATGTAGTGTAATTCCAGGCGTTGGAAGCAGTCAGGCAGCAACACTCTCTTCAACACTTATAGAATCTACAAATAAAAAATTCATTGTTCTTCTTGGAGCAACAAACACTATAGTTCTTGGATTAAGTTTTGTTGTTTTATATTCGATTAGTAAATCTAGAACAGGAGTTGCTGCTATAACAAATCAAATAATTCCAAATATCACATTTAACAACCTATTAATTATTCTAACAGTAATAATATTTTCAGGAATTATATCTTTTTTTATAGCTCTTTTTATTGGAAAGCTTTTTGCAGTAAATATATCAAAAATAAACTATCAGAAACTCTCTATAGGAGTTATAATTTTTTTATCTATTATCACTTTACTAATTTCAAGTTTAACTGGTTTATTTTTATTATTAGTTTCAACAATATTGGGATTGTACTGTTTAAATTCAGGTGTTAAAAGAATAAATTTAATGGGATGTTTAGTGTTACCCACAATAATTATATATTTAATATAAATGTTAAGCGAGTCCGCTGCTTATATTTCCAGTTATATTAATTGGTTTATCAATTGTTATATTGAACATACTATCAAAGTCATCTGAAATTCTTATAATTTGTCCTCTTATCTCGCCAGTAGGGTACTCTTCAGAATGTATATTTACATAAGTCAATCCTTCAAAAATCTTATCTTCTTGTAATTCTGAATAATTAAAAACCCCTGCTTTATTCTCTCCTAAAGGTAAATCAAACAGCACTCCAGAATTAACTCCTTTATCTGCAAAACCATGTATATGTGCCATTGTTTCGTTATTCATTAATCCTTGATAATTAATACTATATCTTAAACTATTTTCTGTTTTATTCATAACAAATTCTCCTGATCCAAGTGCACTTGAATTAACACTAGGCACTTCTTGATCTCCTGTTATATTTGTTTTAAATCTAACTATTCTTCTATCAGACTCTGGTATCTCTGCATACAAGATAGGTGTATGGGGATTAGGATTAAAATCATTTACATCCTCCACACTAACAACTACCATATCATAAATTTTGAAGTTAACGATTTTCTGTCTAAATATAAATGATTCTCTTCCATTCTCATTTGTAACAAACGACCCTATGCTTAATTTATATCCAGAATCTAAATCAACCAACCATGCTTCAAATATTTCATCATCGTCATTGTATAAGTTTTTAACATCAAACTTAATCCTTACATTATCTAAATTTTTCTCTCCAGACCTAACACTCAATATAGAAATATATCCGTCAGCATCACTTCCTTCTAAATTAATAAACATAAGATCATTTATGTTAAATGCTACCACAAACACTAAAGATAAAGCAAAAACACTAAGAACTAAAGTGATTAATTTTAGTTTTGACTGGTTTTTGAGTTTGTTTTCTGTTTTAACCATATAGTAGAACACTATTCAAGATGTATTTAAAGTTATAGCACTACTTTTTCTTAATACTAAATATGTTAAATTTTCACAAATAAAAAGTAATAAAAAAATCTAATTGAATTTATTTACAAAATAGAATGCAACTCCAAAGGCAATAACAGACAGAAAAAAACTCCAACCAATACTTAAATCAAAAAATTCATAAAATATTCCAAGTACTAATATAAATATAATCCCTGGAATAAGGTATTTTTCATCCATTTAATTTTTAATTGCTTAACATTTAAATAACTACCCAAACCACTGACCTAAATCAGTCTGTTTTGTTTCTTCTCTTCCAAATATACTTTCTATGTACTTTTTAGTTAATTCTAAATTCTGTTTTACATATACAGGAATATCATAATTATTTGCAAGTTGTATTGCAGGTTCTAAATATTTGATTATCCCTCCTTCAGAAATTGTAAAGATTAATTTACCACCACAAGAAGTACATATACCATTTAATGGTGGTCTTCTAAATTTACTGTTACATTTAACGCATCTAAAACCTTGTTGTGAAAATTTTCTTAAATTACCTCTTATATCTCTTATAAAATGTCTTTCAATTATAAGTCTGGCAACATCTCCTGTGTCAACAGCTCTGATTTTTTTAACAAGCTCCATCTCCTTCTGAACTTTTTCTTGCATTGTAGGTATTTTTTTATAAGAACTGTATAAAACTCCTTCATTAAAATCACTAGTGCTATGAGTATATTCTATTTTTCTGAAAGGATCTTTATTCTCTCTAATTCTTTGTTTTACATTTTCAATTTTAACCTTAGAAGAGTGTTCTCTTCTTTCTGCAGATTCATAAAGTTCTAATGGATATCTATCTACAACTTCAAAATCAAGAATTTGATCATCTACCTCTCCTGCAACAATTCTTCCGTTTAAGACAAGAGGAGCATCTTGAGTTCCACCCCTATGACTTGGCAAATAAGATTTTGAAAAGTTTATTAAAACATCTAGAAGCAGCATCATAGCTGCCTCATCACCATCACAATCTCTTCTCATTGCAGCATGCATATATGGACTTGCCATTAACCCTTGTGATTTGGAAAATCCAATAATTCTTGCAATAACACCTGCACAATTATGTGGAGCCATACATACAGCTAATTGTCCGACTAAATCCTCTCTTTTCTTAATATTATAAAATCTGTTTAATCCATAAAATTTCTCTAACATCAAATCTATAAAATTAGCTACATTTACAAAAACATCGTCAGCTCTCTCATCTCCAGAATCTCCATTACAAGGTATTATAATATCATGAGGCATTATTTCTATAATTTGATTTTCATTAACCAAAGTTTTGCCGTCTTTATCTAGAGTATATCCTAACTCTCTCAATTTTTCTATACTTACAAATATTTCCTTAGGTTTAAAATGAGTTACAGGAATCTCAGTCATATCATACCTAATAGTTCCATCTTTATTTACATTTAAATTAAACATAGATCTTAAAACACCTTTAGCTAAATTTTCTATAGAGTGATTTTTTGAAGATGTTCCCTTAACACCTTTAATTAAATCAGGTATCTGCCCATTGTCAATTTTTAATTTTTTTAAAGCATCATAAAAATAAGTTTTAATGTCAATTCTTCTTCTTGAATATTTATTCCCTAAATTATGTATTTCACACTTATCTCCTGAGATAGTTTTATTACATATAGGGCAAAAAACCTTTAATTTAGTTTCTAAATTACATTTTTCACATATAGAGTAAATAGTTTCTGAATTACAATTATCACAAAAAAATAATGGAAAATCTCCAGTTATATAACCTACATTTAAAGATTCATTAACACTTCTAAATCTTCCACCTTCCTCACCTACAGGAAAAATAATATGTGGACTCCCAGTTAATTTTCTTAGTTTTGCTTTCTCAGGCCTACCCATCCTACTCCCTATAAAATCCCCAGCTTTATCTTTGATATGAAATTCAGAAAGATCATTAATAATAGAAAGAACATCCTTATCTTTAATTCCAATAACTCTATCTGCAATTAAATTAACTTCTTTTTCAATAAAATAATTTTCAGTTTTAAATAAATCTAAGTTCAACCCTAAATTAACAAACAAAGCTTTACTTTCAGTTTCAGGTAAAACAACATTTTCTATAGTTACACTATGTTCAATGCCAAGAATCTCAAGAACTCTTTTAGCTTTTGTAAATTTTTCTTTTTCGATATGACTATAAGGTAAAATAATCTTTCCATTTAGTCTTGCATAAGAAAGCCACCTTAAAAATTCAAGAAAATCTTCATAATTTATCTGTGTCCAAAAAAATAAATATTTTGGGTAAAGAGGTATTCTGTACTCTTTAGATAATCTTACTGCATCTTCAAGTGAAACATCTAAATAATTATCAACTTTTTGGCTTACTTTCTCAAGTTCTAAATTCCACCATTCTTCAACATATCCTGGCTTCAGTAAAATACTATTTCTATTAACAACATCTCCAATTGGAAACAGAATATCTCCAAAATAGATTATTTCTTCAACATCTTTATACAAATTTTTAGCTTCATCATAACTATTTACTTTTTTAACACTTCCATTTTTTAACTTAACAATTGGTCCATCAATAGAATCACATATAGAGATAACACACCCTTTTGTTGGTTTTTCAATTTTAAGCTGAGTTCCAACAGCAAGAAAATTATCAGAAAGAGCCATTGTTGCTGGACTTATAGAAACAGCTGAAAAACCACTAACTCTGCTTCTTCCATATCTAAATCTAAATGCTCCAGATCTTGATGGATGTCCAAAGATTGGCCTTCCTGCCACTAAATCTTTCATGTATGTAGCAACTGTCTCTTTACTACCACTAGATCTTTTTTCATGAATCTTACAATACTCCTCTAAAAAATCCCAATCACTAAGCTTAAATCCTTTCTCTCTTAATCCTTTCAAAACTCTTAGAGCTTTTGGAGCTTTTTGAGCTATGCCTTCAGCAAGCATTAAACAAACACCGCTCCTTAAAAAATTAGTCTCTATTCTTTCTAAATCTTTAAAATTTGAAACCTCTATAACCTCTGATGGTTCTCCTGTAACTTGGATAGGTAAATTTTTTGCTAAAAATTCTGCTTCCTCTTCAGTGGGAAGATATTGTAAATTAGTAATTCTTTCATGATAATCAAAAATTTCTGTTACAGTTCTTTTAATTTCCTTTTCTGTAGGATCATATTTACTATAACCAAATATTTCCCTTAAATGATCAATAATTATTAAAGAGTATGTTGCCCCTGTTCCACCAGCACTTCTCAGCGGTCCAGAGAAGTAAGGCGCAAAGTATTCTTTACCATCTTTAGTTTTGTTTATCTTTAAAAAAGTAAAGCCCTCTATAGGGCTTGAAACAACTCCTAAAGTAATATATGCAAAGCCCACTCTTACCCCAGCTTCAATACCCTCAAGTAAACTAGAAAATTTACAGAATTTTTCTTTGGCGATTTCCTCAGCTATTTTTAAACATACTGCTAAATCTAAACTACCATACTCTTTCTCTAATTCTATAATTCTGTTAACTATTTTTTGATCATTTATTTGAGGATGAAGAGTAGACACTAATCCTACAGTTTTTTCAGCAAGATTTCTAGCAAGAGGAATTTCTACATCATTCAAAGGATCTAATCCTTTCTTTCTAGCTTCTCTTGCAACAGAATAACTCTCTTGAATTTGTTCATTCAAATAATTAAAATATTTTTCAGTTTGCATCACAAAACACCATTTTTTTAATATTGCTAATCATTTTTCTCCCCAAGTAAATCATCACTGAAGTCAAGCATTTTTATCTCTCTTGTTTTTAAATTCATTATAGGTACTTTACAAGGATCAGGATTATTTCCAACCTTTTCCTCAAAAGGAGTTATTGATTGCCAACAACTGCTAGCTATTAATAAAACACCATTATATTCTGAAATCTCAGGCCGATGTAAGTCTCCTGACAAAAATATATCTGGAATTTCATGAATGAATAAACTATCTTCATCTTCACAAGGAGTATAAGTTACTAAAGAATGTGTTGGAGCAAGATGTCTCTTTCTTAAAATATATTTGATCACACTTGTAGGTGAATTATGTGCCTTATTTGTTCTTAAAGCATCAATACTATTAATTATACCATGCATACTTGCACCATGATACATAAGTATCTTAAACCTAGCATCAGATATTTCAATTAAAGCAGGATTTGTAACAAGTGATATATTTTTTAACTCATATAAATCATTTCCATAATTTTCCCCAATAAATGGTTGAGGTTCAGCAACTCTAACAGCGTCATGCTGTCCAGGACACACAATAATATGAACATCTTTTCTTATCATAGAAAGAAGTTCTGCTAATTTCTTATATTGTGCTTTAACATCATGAATTATTAATTGATTTTCTTGCCCTGGATAAACTCCTACCCCATCAATTGAATCTCCTGTTATAAAAAGATATTTAACTTTAAGAGCATCCTCTCTTTGTTTACTAGTTCCTATCTCTCCATTTAACCATTTAATAAATTTAATAAAATTACTTTCTAAAAATTTATCACTACCCACATGAATATCTGAAGTAAATGCTGCAAATTCATTATTTTGTGACCTCTTTTTTTCTATTAATTTTACATCTGGAAAAATGATATCATTTACAAATACAATTTCCCTTGATCCGCTAACTTTAAGTCCAATTACTTCATCAAGTAAAATTTCTTTAGCCTTTTGATAAACCTCAGGTCTGTTTTTAGTAATAATAGTATTTATTCTACCAGTCAAATCTTCTACCTCTAAAAGTATATTATCATTTTTTGTAACTTTCTTATTATAAACAAGTCCGATTATTGAATAAGATCCGCTGTTTTCTATTCTATTTATAGAAACTAAATTTTCAAGTTCTTTTCTTTCTTGTAATATATTTTTAATTGAAATAAATCTACTTCTGAAATTTTTAACAAAGTCTGATACTTCAATTTTTTTAGGTTTATTCTGATATATTCTTTTAAGATTAATATAGCTTCCAGATTTTGTTTCATTATCTTTAAAAATTAAGGATTTATTATCATAAATTTCTAAATTAAGACTAATACCCATACTAAGAAAGAATTGCCTTATTTTTTCCCTATTTTCTTTTGAATAACTTAAAATATGTTTACCTAATTTATCTTTGTTTTCATTAAAAAAAGAGATAGTTAGAATTTTCTGATTATATTGAAAATTTATTTCTGATAAAAATCGTTTTAATATTTCTTTATCACTAAACTCATCTATTAAGTCTATAAGTTTTTTATCTAGTAAAACTCCATTTTGCATACAAAAGGTTAGGATTTCTTGGTTCATTTTTACTAATTAATTGATAATTTATTAATTATTATTTTAAATGTTCTAGACTTAATGAATCATATAAAATGTCTTTAACCCTTAACATTAAATTATTTGGTATTAATAATTTGATTTTTCTCGTTCTTCCCTGTCTGCCTTTTGAAATTACACTACTATTAATTAATCCCATCATGTCAAATTCAGAAAGTATATCTGAAACTCTTCTTTGAGTTAATATCTCTGTTTTAGTTTGATCACAGAGTTCTTGATAATGATTATAAACATCACCCGTAAATATTTCTTTTAGATTATTTTTATCAATTAAATGAATAATAGCTAATAATGTTAATTTAAATTGTTTTGGCTCAGTCATAACAATATCTAAAATCTTATCTTTCTCAATTTTTTCATTTGCAGTATCAATATCATTTAAAGTTATCTTATCTTTATTATTCCTCTCAGCAATTTCACCTGAAATTCTAAGTAAGTCTAAAGCTCTTCTAGCATCTCCATGTTCTCTTGCAGCATAGGCAGCACATTTCTCTATAACTCCATCATCTAAAACTCCTTCTTTAAATGCTATTTCAGCTCTTTTTTTTAAAATATCTTTTAATTGTAAGGCATTATATGGAGCGAATACTAATTCTTCTTCACTTAATGAACTTCTTACTCTTGGGTCTAATCCATCTAAAAAAGTAAGGTTATTGCTAATACCTACAATACTAATTTGACTTTTTGATAATTCTGAATTTAACCTAGTTAAATTATATAAAAAATTATCAGATATTTTATCAACAGCATGATCTATCTCATCAAAAATGATAATAATTAGTTTTTTCTCATTATCAATAAGATCAATAAATCTATTATATACCTGATCTGTAGGTAATCCTGTTGCAGGAACACTCCCACCTAATTTTTTTATAAGTTCTGCTAATATCCTGTATTCTGTATCAGATACTTTTTTTAATTTACAATTAATATATTGAATTACTAATTTATTACTTTCAGGATTTCTTTTTAATAATTCATTTTTTACTTTTTGTACACTAAGTGTTTTACCTGTACCTGTTTTACCATAAACAAATAAATTACTTGTTCTTTCACCTCTTAAAGAAGGAGCTAAAATACTTGCTATTTGAGAAATTTGACTCTCTCTATGTGGAATATTATCTGGATTATAACTAGTCTGTAAGACAAATTTATCTTTAAATAAACTACCATTCATAAAAGAATCAAATATTTTGTCAATATCTTGCTTTTTATCAATAGACTTCATTTTTCACCCCTCTTTTTAAATATTAATTTTTTAATTAACTACATTGAAATTGAAGTGGTTCTTATAAACCTTTTTATTATAATCTATCTATATCCTTTATTTCCTATGGAAAATCTAAACTAAAAACTAAAATTTAACAAATATCTTCAAAAAGAGAGGTTTTGTAGATAAAAGAGGTTTAATTAAAGATAATTAACCACACACCCCTATTTCTCTTGGAAAAATAATATTAGTTAAAATGACTTTTACTAATTTTTATGAATAATCTATGTGAATAAACAATTTATATGAATAATTTAGGTATTATACACCTATTATATACTATATTATATATTATTATATATATAATATAGTAATATATATAATATATAATATATAACTTTAAAAGTATAAAATCAACAAAATCATCAAAAATCAAAAATTTCTTTTTAAATACTTCTATAGGAAACAGGGGGGTGAGTCTATTTCAAAGCGTTTTTAATTTTTCCCCTTATATTTAACTATATTTCTCCTTTCAATTATTTAAATATCATTAAAATCATTAAATATCCCTAATAACAAGTATTAGTAATAATAAATATTCTTAAATAGACTAATTTTAACTTTTATAGATCTAATTTAAGTTTAAATATTAAATTTTAGTTAAAATCAACAATTATAACAATTTATCATATATTCTGGAAGAGATTACAAAATACAATAGAAAAGTTTAAATACAATATCCTTGTTTATCAATCATGCCAGAGGATAAAAAGACTCTAAAACACCTTGTAGGAAAAATGGTAGTCACAAAAGAGGGAAAAAGAATTGGATTTATCCAAGATATTACTTTTGAGACCAGAAGTGGTGAATTAATACAATTAGTTGTTAAAAATTCTACACCATATTCTCAAAATCTTAACCTTGAGAGAACAAATGCTGGTGAATTATTATTACCACACAACTCTATAATGGCTATAGGTGATTTTGTTGTAATTTCTGAAGAAGATTTAAGATAATTTTATAATTTTAAAATGAAAGTTGTTGGATTTAGCTTTAATAAGATATCTATTGAAAGAGAAAAAGAAGGAGATTCTATTACTAATAAAGATATTAAGATTAATACCCACGTCGAGATTTTAGATGTTGTTAAAACACCTATGGATTTAATAAAAAACTCAAATTTATTTAACTTCAAATATCAATTTAAAGTTATTTATACACCAAATATAGCAAGCCTTAATTTTGAAGGCAGTATTCTTATTAATATTTCTGATGATACTTTAGCTAAAAAAATTGATAAAGAATGGAAAGATAAAACAATACTAGAAGAAGTTAGAATACCTCTATTAAACGCTATATATTCAAAATGCAATCTTAAAGCCTTTCAATTAGAAGATGATTTAAACCTACCACTCCATATGCCTATACCTAAGCTTGTAAGCCTTTCTAAAGATGATTTAACAAACATTAAGTCAACTGAAGGTAAGAATAAAAAATAACAAATTAATTTTAGATTTAATTAATTATAATTAATCAAAACCTATAAAAAACTGATTTCTTTTATAAACTTATGAGACTGTCAGAAGAAAAAAGAAGAAAAATTTCAGAATACATCCTTTCTGTTTTACATGATAAATTTCCAGAATCTCTTTTTACATCTCAAATAGCTAATGAAATTGCAAGAGATGAAGAATTCACTAAGGATCTCCTAAGTGAACTAAATTCTAAAAATTTAGTAACTCAAATAGATAAAAATTCTAAAGGTATTAAGTATTCAAGAAGAATTAAATGGAGACTTTCTAATAAAGCACACTCTCTTCTTTCAAACAACTATAAATAATTATAGCTAAATTTATAACTCTCATCAATATAACTAATTAATGGATTTAAACATCAAAGACGCATTTCAGAGGGCAAAACAAGATATTAATTTTTTGAAGGATAATATATTGGATTTACATAAAGAGTTAAATGAAATTCAAACATCCTTACTGTTAATAATGAAAGAATTAGGAGAATTAAAAGAGATAAGACAGACAGACAGACAGACAGACACTTCGACACATAATTCGACGGATAAACTATATAATACAACAGATAAATATTCAAATACGACAGATAATACTCTCAAAAACCCTATTACGACAGATATTTTACCATTTAAGCCCTTAAAACAACTAAATATGGTAAGTTCCATAGGAAACAATGGGGTTTCGACAGACAGACAGACAGACAGACAGACAGACACTTCGACACATAATTTAAGACTTAAAACCACTAAATCTAACACTATTAGTAATACTACTAATTCAGAGATTACCGTCGATAAAACCCTTCAAACAACCTTAAATTCTCCTTCAAGTCTTATTTTTCAACTTGATGACTTTAAAAAAAACCTACGTAATAAGATTAAGAGGCTAACAAACCAAGAAATGCTTGTCTATTCAGCAATTTACCAGTTTGAACTACAAGGTGAACTTATCGACTATGCTTTTCTTTCTTCATCACTAAATCTTTCAGAAAGCTCTATTAGAGACTATATTCAGAGGATCTCTTCAAAAGGTCTTCCCCTTGATAAAGAAAAAATAAATAATAAAAAAATCCTCCTTCATATACCTAAAGATTTTCAAAAATTAGCTAGTTTAGAAACTCTTATGACTTTAAGAAATATTTAAACTAATTAAATTAACTTCTACGCTATACCGAATAATTCTTATTTTTCCCCTTAAGAATCTTTATTTTTTTCTATTACTTTTCCTTAATTCATAATTGTTTAATTTTATTTAACTAATTTTTAACTACTACATCACCTCCTTTTAACTACTACCTCTCTCTTTTACCTGTTTTCTTATTTTTTCCATAAAAAATCTATGGAAAATAGCCAGTTTAAGGATCCCCAAACCCTCACTTTGCCTTGTTTTTTGAATATTTAACATTTTTACCAATTTAATAATTTTATTTAACACTCTCTTTCACTTATTTTTATTAATACCCTTACTTTACTATTCCTCAACTCTCTTTTTCCCACCATTTTCAGCTAATTTTTACCCTTACAAACCCTCACTTTTCACTTTTTAAGCTATTTTTTAGACCAAATTAGGTATTACAAACCCTCATTTTACCTATTTTATAACCCCCTTTTACCTCTTTTTAGTCTTTTTCTCTTCTCTTTGTACTCTCACTTTCACATTTTTAACTATTTTTTCCCTTATTTCCTCAGGTATATACACTCTCTTTTTCCCACCCTGTTCAACATACTCTTCAATTAGTCCCTCACTTTTCTGTTTTATACTATTTATCTGCCCTCTTATAGTTGATCTTGTTTTTCCTAACATGGCTGCTAAATCATCATAACTTAATTTTAATTCGCTATTTGCTAAAACCCAAATTATAGCCCTTTCTGTTACAGATAAATTAGATATTCCTAAAAATCCATTAAAATTGCCTGTTTGGACAGCTGTTTGGACAGCCTCTTCAACACCTTGAACACCTGTTTGTTTGTTTAAACGGGCGCTGTTTGTTTTAAACACCTGTTTGGACAGCCCATCCCCAAGCAAAGAAATAACATCTTTAAGCTGTTCAATTTCATCCCTCATCGACGTTATATCATCACTCACATCTTTTAAACGGCTGTTTATACGATCATCCTGGCTGTTTAAGTAGTTTATCCAATCACTAATTTTAGAAATATCTTGTTTAACATCAGTAAAAGAGCCTTTAATCTCATGCTTAATTACTTCCATCTCTTTTTTCCTTGAAAACCAGTTAAACATTCTATCATTTATAGACGAAATATAATATATAAATGTTTCGCTGTTTATTCTAAAATAAACACTAAAAAGGCAACTTTAAACACCCTACAAAATAAGACAAACACCTGTTTAAACACCTATAAACACCCCACATACCGACGATAAATTAATATAAACAAAAATCACATTTAAACACCACAAAATCACATTTAAACACCCTTAAATAAACACCAAAATAACTATTAAAATACATATTTTTCAACAAAATCAACAAAATCAACTTACTTTTCAGAAACAATTTAAAAAACAAAAACTCAAAAACCACCTAAAAATAACCTTTAAAAACCTAAAATGCTTATATAAATTAAGCTAAAAATAAGGTGAAATAGCTAAATCAGGTCTATTGAACAGCCTGGTTTCAGGCAATATTAGCCCTCAGTTTGGGGTCTAAATGCCGAGAAAATTAGTTCAAATAGCCCTTTGAGGCAAAATAAAAAGAGGGACAAAAAAAGTAAAATGGCAAAAATAACTGCCTGGCTGGTAACCGTACTAGGTATACTGTTGCTATTGCCGCTTATTGGAGTTAATCAGATAGGTACAGCTACTGATGGAATCTTAGGCTGGCTAGTAGCTCTTGTTGTCCTAGTAGTTGGATTAACAAAACTAGCTAGAAACTATAAATTAATGAAATAACTAGTTAGCACTAGTTAACTCAATTAACTCAATATAGATTAGCTAGACTAACTTAGAAAACTTTTTTAAATTTGTCTTTAATTTAAGAACTGCTGATTCTGATAACAAAATTCGTGATTACTTTGTTCTTACCAAATTTACTAAGTTAATAATTATAGAATTTATAAAAATTGACAAAAACAAGTTAAGGGATTTTGTATTTCTCATAACCATCAAATTTAATTT
The DNA here is from genome assembly GCA_035291345.1 of Candidatus Nanoarchaeia archaeon. GTDB lineage: Archaea > Nanobdellota > Nanobdellia > Pacearchaeales > GW2011-AR1 > JACPLR01. Next base: position 1,019 of record DATDSF010000011.1, on the reverse strand, counting down.
TTTTAATGCAAAACATCTGCTAAAACCTTTAAGCATAACCTAAAAAGTATAGCATATATGCACCAACAATAACAATCACCCTAAGTGCATGAAATATTAATTAATAACCTCACTAAAACAATGTTTATAAAGTATAAATTTAATTTAAAATAATGCCAAACAGTTTAGAAGATCTAGAAAAATTACGTTTAAGCTATACTTCAAAATTAGGTGAACTTTTTCACCATAAAAATGCTTCAGATTTGGCTAGATTATCTCAAAATCCTAATTACCAAACTTTTGTTTATGATTATGTTTCTTTAGAAAATATTACCTCTCAATTTAGAGAGGAATTTTTAAAGTGTAAATCAGCTCTTGAAGAATCTGCAAATGAACCACAAGAATCATCTTCTTACCAAAAACAAGTTGATAGATATTGGACTTTTATAGCAGGTGTTATGGGGGTGGCTGGTAAAGCCTTTAAAGATATAAATAAAAACCCTAAAGATCAAATAGATGTATTAGATGACAATTCTATGTGTTTCAGAGATGAAAACCTTTAAGCATCTCTAAGAAGTTTCTGCTAAGGGGAAATTAATTATTTTTTAATTCTATCCCACATAATAAAATTATAATAGCCATTATTAGTAGAGCAATCCCAATTAAATTTACAATAAATTGATTAACCATTGGAGCCCATAAAGATAATGCTGAGCCTAGAAGGGAAAGGGAAATAGCAAAAAGAGCAATTCTCAGTCCAGTCATTTGAGGATTTTCTAGTTTTTTTATTTTCATCAATTAATTAAATATCCACCCTTTATAAATTTTTTATTTTCAAGAATCAAGGCCATAACCTCACCTTAATTTAAAGTTTTTCCCTCCATAAAACCCCTTCTAAGCGTTAGATTTATATACTTAGGGCACCTAAAGTAAACATGCACTAGGTGTTTTTGACCCTTAGTTCACATTTAAAATTAAAAAACAAGTAGACATGAATAAATTTCATCTTTCAAACAAACTATTTTTCTCAAAATATCAAA
>DATDSF010000010.1:0-7313 GCA_035291345.1 Candidatus Nanoarchaeia archaeon | reverse complement strand
TTCATAATGTCCTTCTTGAGGTTGTGAATTAGTGTAATTAGGTTGAGATATATTTGATTGATTTATTCCTTCTCTTATAGCCTCTTTTTGACCTTCTATCTGTCCCCTCATAATCATTCCTGTTCCTGCAGCATTTAATGTATGTCCTGCTGCTGTTCCCATTTTTGTTCCATCATAAGATTTACCAGCTAAACCTTGAAGACCAATTCCTGTAAAAATATCTGCTATTGGATCTCCTGTAGAAGCACATCCGTCGCTAAGTAAAGCTGCTAAACCAATTCCTCCAGCAACGATTCCTCTTGTTATTTTATTTTTTAAACTCATTTTAGTTTTTTGGAAACCTTTTTTGAAAAGGTTTATTTTAAACTCATTTTAGTATCATTATCCAGTGACAACACTATTTATAAATCTTTTTATTTATTGTTATTCCTCCACTAAACCTATTACTTTATTATAACTTTTAACAACTAATCCTTGTATAACACTTCCAGTAGATGTAGCAGGTCCTTGAAAATTACCTCCTTGAGGTCCTGCAAATGTCTGGTCTCCACTTGGTGGATTTGGCTGATCAAATAATCCTCCTCCATTATTACTTGGTTGTGCAGATCCTCCTCCCTGTCCGCTTGCTTTTACTTCCTGACTTCCGTCTTTTGTAACTGTTATTTCATATCCTTTATCAACAAATCTCCCAATATAATTTGCCTTAGCTCCACAATCTCCTAATGATGAACAATAATTATTTGCCAAAACTCTAGCACTTATATCTAAACACTCACAATTCTCCTCACACTCCCAATCACCAATCAGTTTTTTAGTATATTTAACAACACATGATTGATCTCCAATAGAACACTGTTGTGCAGCAGTGCCTTGACTATCCCAGAATTCTAATCCGGGAGAGTATTTTGGAGAACATCTTCCAACTTCATCCTCAAATCTTTCATCAATTTCATCCTGAACAGTATTGCCTCCAAGAATTCCTCCACCAACATTACTCAAGGCTCCTTTTAATTTTCCAGTTATTCCTTTCTTTAAATCTTGATTCTCTAAATCAAAAACAATCCATTCACAATCTCTTTGATCTGAATTCAAACAATCTCCACTAGAGTTTTGCAAAACACACTCCTGCCATCTATTAACAACACATCCTGCCTGAGAAAAGTCAGTATTTTCAATACTATCGCCAACACAAATTTCATTTCTAGAATCTTCACATGGTTCAACAATTTCTTCACCCATTACACATATATGTCTGAAGTGTCTGCTTCCCACACTATCTGTATCTTCTTTTTTATCATCATAATAACACCAACTCTCTCCATTTTTGTAATCTTTTCCATTACTTGTATCTTTACAATCAGTTAATACACAGATATTATTTCCATAACTCGGCTTTGCTGTTTTATCAGCACTCCCACAAATACTTCCAGATAAATAATCACAATTTCCACATGATTTTGAATTAGAATTACCACTATTAGCATTACAGCTTTCTTCAGTAGTTTTAACTTTAGTCCAATAATCAATATCATTTATTTTACTAGCATCGTAAATATTAGCTTGATTACCACATGTATCTAAAAAGTAAACCTCACTTTTCCCATCTATACAAGAAGTCTGAGTACTTTTACCACAATTTGTATTAAGCTCTTCTGCTGAACATAAATAGTCTTTGTAGAATTCAACACTTGCATTTGTTAATCCTTGTAATTCTTGTGAATTGCATTCACCTCTTGTTGTAAATTTACATGTTCTTGTAAATTCGCTTTCAAAAATACAAGCTCCAACATCCTGAGCCTGAGCAATTGCAATACAGCTTATTTCATCAGGGACATTTGTTCTAAAATCAGTTTGTAATCCATATAAAGATGAAAGTTTTTTACATCTAACTAAAGGAACATAAGCTGCTTGATCACCTAAAATACAACATCCTAAATCACATTGAGGTACTTCACATGTGGGGCTATCACTCCATACACCATTTGAAGCTTTGCAAGCTTCTTCAGGAGTGTTTTCCATACACACTCCTTCATCACTATCATAACAACAACCTTTTTTACAGAAAGATGTTGCTTCACATGAAGTTGCAGTACTTCTAAAACTAGGATCACACTCACTTTGTTGTTCATTTTGGCAGTAAGCTCCACTTATTGTTTTCTCACAACAAACACTAACTTCTGCTCCTGAAATAGTTGTTTGAGGAGAAGTTAGTGGAGAAGACAGAATAATAAAACTAGTTAATAGAGTTAGTATACTTAAAATTATAAAAACTTTATTCCTAATTAATAAGTTATTAATTAACTCTTTATTATTTTGTTTTTCCATTTTTTTATTAATTATAGTTTATAACCAGCAGGCCATGCATAACTTCTAACAGCAAAACCAAAAACATCTCCTGTATTTCTATCAGTTAGTATGTAGACTGTTGAACTATCTCCCTGTTTTAATTTATTAACTCTTATATGAGGGTATAATGCCATAAATGTAAGGCTTTCACTATCTCCATATCTTGCCTCATAATTTAATATAGATGTTCCTATTAATATTAATTGGTAATGGTTGCTTAATAATCTAAAGTCGAAATTTTCATATCTCTGAGTAGTCTCTTTTTCTATTGTAAAAGGATAATTTACATCAATTAATATTCTTTTAGGTATTATATCAATAGTTAGCTCCATATTTTGTTTAGTTACTCTGTACCCTCTTGATTTTAAATCTTCTTCTGCATCATTAAAACAGGTTTGTATATTATTTCTTATAGAATTTTCAATTTCATTTTCTGTATTAAACAGTAAATTAGGGTTTTGCATTACACATCCTTTATAATATTCATTAGTGTAACATAAATAAGAAAACTTAGTATCATTATACAAAAAATAATTTCCAGGATTTAAACTTCCTCCCTGAGACATAATTAAATTTATTTCAGATTTTATTTCAGGATTATTTTCAATACAATTCCTAACCTGTGAATTAAAATCAATTTCCTGACCAGTTATGTTTCTTAATAAATTTCTTCCAGTATCTGTTAGAGCAAAAAATAAAATAACTCCTGCAATTATAACAATTGCAATTATTACAAAAATTGTAACCTGTCCCTTTCTACCTATTTTTCCTCTTTTTCTTAAATTCATCTTAATCTTTGTTTAACGACGATTTTCTTTATAAATTTATTTATATTTCTTAAATTAACCAGATTTTAATATAGTTTCTGGTTTAACAATTATCGAACATCCTCCTGGTTTATTCCCCCAAATATCTTCACATTTCACACTATAAACTGTTTTTTCATCCCACTCTAAATTATGCGATGTTCCAGAAAACTCACTTATTTTTGTTACATTTTCACTATTCATTAAAAATCCGCATGCAGGAGAGTTTTCTTTGTAATAACATATTGAATCTTCATCAGTAAAAATAGCAAGATTTCCTGATTCATAATAAACCCTAGTTATTTGAGGAGATTGAGTATCTAAATCTAATGTAAAATTAGTCTCTCCTCCAGCTGTATTTCCAGCACTATCAATACATCTAACTTTAAAATTGTAATTTCCTCTTAACAAACTAGTAAATGTTTGACTATGACTTGAAGATAAAGTATTCTTAAATGTAATATAGTTTTTATTATTCATACTATATTGGCAAACAGACTTTCCATTTTCACTTCCACCAAGAGTTGAAAGAGTTAAGTCAATAGAGGTAGGTTCACTTCCCCTAACTATTATTCCAGAAGGTTGTAAATTACTAATTGATAAACCACTTAAACTTTTTTTTAAACTATACTCAAAATTATTTCCTATATTTCTTGATGTATTTTCTTCTAACCAAGGCTGATCTCTGCAACTTATGTAATATTTATTATCATTACTTTCAATTGTTAAATTTCCAACACAAGGATAACCAAAGAAAGTTCCACCATCAACATCCTTTTCACATTCAAGAGTATTTTGCATTTCGAAATATCCTACATTCTCCTTACTCCATTTACATTCAGCAGGTTCGTTAATAAAAAACATAGATTGTTGAATTGTTGCATTATATCTTATAACTGCATTATTTGCAGGAGCACTTGCAACTACAACCGGAGATGTTAAATCAGGTCCTGGTCTTACACAGAAATTTATTTGATAATCTACTGGATTTTCCTGACCTTCAACACTCGTACATCTAACATATAAATTAATATTCCCTACCTGATCAAGCACATAATTGTAAATTGTTTCATTCCCAACAACCTGAGAAAATTCTTCAGAATTGCTAGTTTCAGAAGCAATTATACTTTCAATACTTGGTAAATATGTAGTAGTTGTGTGATTTTCAGTATAAATATTTCCTTCTAAAAATTCATAACTTAAATCACTGAAATTTCCTCTTTCTTCTCCAATTCTACAAACACTTGGTATATTTGTTTTTACTCCAAATATAATTGGAGTAAATGCTTTTATACACTCTCCATCCTCTTGTCTAACTTTAAATCCATTATTGCTAACACTATCATACTTAAAACTCTGATTTAACACTTCATAGAAAGGAGTTATTTTAGGAGTTCCAAATGTATTATCAACTGTTACACATTCATCCTGCCCTGTATTTTCATTTATTAATTTACAATTTTGTCCAAGACTTTCACATCTATATTTACTACAAGGTTTATCAGGATCATTATTGCAAAATTCACAATTTCCTACAGCTGGAGGAACCCACTGGCTGCATGTAAATGATATTTCAACTTCCTCTTCTTCCTCCTCACATAAAGCTCCAAATCCAAAATATCCTACTAATCCTCCTACAATTAATCCCACAGGTCCGGCAGCAATTCCAGCTATTCCAGAAAATCCAATTAACCCTCCACCAACACCACCAATAACACTTCCACTAGAATCTCCTCCACTACTTCCACCATAAACTCCAAAATCATTTCCACCTGTTAAACCAAAATCATTTCCACCATTGAATACTGAAATACCAAATAATGAAGTTAAGTCTAAACCAGGAACTTCATTGTAAAATCCACCATTAACTCCTCCACTAATTCCCTGTAAGTTTCCTGCTTTTGCAAATACAGCATATATCTGATTTACTCCAATTAATCTAGGAGGTTTGCTTCCATGTTTTCCTTTTTTACTTAAACTATAACCTTGATTTGAAACTTTACCAGCAATATTTGCCTTAGCCCCACAATCTCCAAGCATTGTACATACATCATTCATCTGCAATGTAAATAACATTTTTTCACACTCACAATTTTCCTCACACTCCCATTTCCCACTAGGACATTGTTTTTTATAAGTTACAATACAAGTTTTACTTGCTTCACTACATATATCTCCTCCACTGCCCCCAAGAATTCCTCCAGCATTTCCAGAACCACTTCCAAATCCTCCAAGATAATTTGAATAATCACTAAAGCTTCCAAGACTACTACTTGTAACTCCACTTACAGCATTTGTCAAAATACTATTATCTCCAATATCTATACCAGGTGGATATTGTGGAACGCATTTACCAAACCAGAATTGAGTATCAACATAAACAATTTTTGTCTTACAATCAGGATTTTGACTGCATGTAAGTATATTTCTTGTAGAACAATCTTCCCAGAGATTTGCTCTACATAATGCTTTACTTGATGTCAGCTGATTAACTCTCCCTCCAATACTTTCACTATTATTATCAAACAAATCATTTCCAACATCAATCTCACTACCTGCTTCTTCTAAATTAGAATTATTCGAAATATTTTCTTCAGGAGATAATCCTAAACCATTTCCCAAAATTCCTCCACCTAAACCAGAAAGTCCGGGAATTGAAGATAAATCAGGCATTGAAAAACCAAATTGAGCAAATAATTCATTTGTTGTGTCTTTAATACTCTCACCAATTCCACCCTCTTTAACACAAATCTCTTTTCTGTAATCAGCACATGGTTCTGTTTTTAGTTCGCCATTAACACATAACTGTCTGAAGTGTCTTGAACCAACGACGTCTCTTCCATTTCCTACTTGACCGTCGTATAAACACCAAGAATCTCCATTTTGTCTTACTCTAAATCCATCTCTACAATTTAAATCTCTACAAGTATAATCTCCATCTTTTTTCTTTTTATCAATTCCACTTCTGAATTTTCCACATATACTTCCTTCATTATAATCACAATTTCCACATGTAGATGATTTGATATTATCGCTGTTTGCTCCACAGCTATTTTCTTTAGTTAAGATTTTACCATTATTCCAAGACCTATCTTTATTTGAATCATAAATATTTTCTCTATTTCCACAAGAGTCATACCAATAAATTTCATCTTTTCCTTCATAGCATCCAGTTGTTTTTTGTCTTTCACAAACACTATTCAATTCAGGATTTGAACATAAAGAGTCTTCAAAGAAATTACCTCCAATTTGCGAGTTACAGTCTTCTTTTGTTGTAAATTTACAATTACTCTTATCATCAATATCCAATTCCCCATATAAACAAGCCCCATAGTTTTGGCTGTTAGCCAGTCCGACACATGCTAAAGCATCATTTATTCCAGGATTATAATTCATAGGCAGACCAGAACTCTCTGACAATTTTATACATCTAGTCTCTGTAACTAACTGAGATTCACTTCCAAGAACACAACACCCAACACTACACTCATTAACATTACAGCTGCTATCTGTAAGAAATTTTCCATTTTCCTCAGATTCGCAAAGTTGTCTAGCAGAATTTGGCGAACATAAACCCTCTTCAATATCAAAACAACATCCAATTTGTCCAGATTCTATTCCATCAACAATTGAATTAAAATTATTAATTGTCTCTTCAAAATCAAAATTCCCAACACTTTGAGCAGAAACACTTGGAATTAAATCAGCAAATTTAATACTTTTTTTAATTAAATCAGTATCAACCCTTTCTCCAGAGTAAATAAAAGAAAAACTTAGTATTGAAATTAAAAATAAACTTATTTCAAATAAAGCTATATTCTTTTCTAATTTATATTTTCTATCACTCTCTTTTTTATTTTTCATTTTCTTATTTCAATCCTTGATTTATTGTAAAATACACAATAACCTTTCTTAATTTTAATATTATTTATTGATATCCCATTTTAATCATATGTTCTTGTTGCTTATTATTTCCCATTTTTGTTATTTGTAGTTTATTATTACTTATTTTTACTTCACTTATCCTGGCGTTGTTAAAACACAACTTCTTACAGCAAATCTTGTGGATTTACTTGTTGTTAGGTCTTTAACATCATAAATCTTATTATCATCACCTGTCTGGAATTTGTCAATTTGTACGTTTTTTACTAGTCTCATAAT
>DATDSF010000009.1:0-4612 GCA_035291345.1 Candidatus Nanoarchaeia archaeon | reverse complement strand
GCCCCCACGAGGATTTGAACCTCGGTCTCAACCTGTTTGCTGTTCTTTTCTTTTCCTCTAAAAGGAGAGGTAGTGTTAGGAGAAACTTGGTTCTCCCACATCCGCAAGGTCGCATTCTATCCAGACTGAACTATGGGGACTTAAATTATAATTGATTGCTTATAATTTATAATAGAAATTAGTTAATAAATATTCTTTAGAATTAAATATTGTTAAATATTGTTAATTATGGCTAAATACTGTTAAACCTGGTTAAACCTGGTTAAACATGTTAAATCTCTGTAAAATAAGTGTGAAGATCTTTTTTCAGGTCTTCTATAATTTGTCTTTCTTGTTCTCCCAACTCTTCCCATTCATATCCAACTGTTGAGTCAAAGGTCAATCCTTTAAATTTTGGATATTGCTCTGGAAATTGGCTAGGATGAAATGATATTGAAGCTAGTCCAAATGGATTGGTTCTAGATATTGCCCCATGTATTTTACTTATGTAATCTTCAATTACAGGATTATCTTCTTGACTTGATGAATTAATAAATCCTTCCTGGCTTCCTTTAAAAACATATCCTATCTGAGCAAGATGAGATAATAAGTCTATAACACTGTTTTTTGAAATAGGTTGCGGGAATTCAAATTTTAATCTATTTATTAGTGATTCCTGGCTATTCATATATTCTTAGACAAAGCTCTATTTATATAAATTATTATTCACAAAGATATATAAATTCCTTCTTCTTTTATCTATTATGCCTGGACAAAAGAAAACTGCTTTGAGACACCTTAAAGAGCTTCATGGGGCTATTAGTGAGATATCTCATCTTGCAAACAAAAGTGCTGAAATCTCTAAAGATGAAGGTCTTAAAAATGCAAATGAATTACTAAGGAAAATAGAGAAAGCCCAGAAAATAATGGCTTCTGATCTTGAAAAGCTTATGCACAATTTAGATTAATTTAATTTAGATTAATTTAATTTTTAGTTTTATTAACAGCACAATTTATTTAAACTAAGTTATGAAAGCATTTTTATGAAAGAAAAAACAAGCAGACATATTGTTGTTAAATCTCCAAAAGATTTTGAAGGAACAATATTAATTGATACAGATGATGTTGTTATGCCATTTGTTCAAGCTCTTTGTGAATTTGTAAATTATATTGATTTAGGAAATGGAAGAAAATTTTCTCATTTAGATATTAATAAATGGGATTTATCTAAAGTTTTTGGTGTTGAAGTTTCACATGTAAATGATATACTTAATGACTTTTACGAGTCTGATTATTTTTTATCATGCAGGCCAAGTGATGAGGCTCTTGATGGAATTGAGCTTTTAAGTGCTGATCATAAATTAGTAGTTGTTACTTCCAGACCATCTCACCTAGAAAAACATACATCTGATTTTTATAAAGATTTTTTCCCAGGCAAGATTCAAGAGGTAAGGTTTGCAAGACATGATACTATTTCTGACACACAAAATAAACCTGCAAAAAATGAGATAGGACTTGAATACTTAGCTAGTTTAAGATTTGCAGTAGAAGACTTTCCAATTCATGCGCGAGGTTATGTTAGTTCAGGAATTCATGTATTGTTGCCTGATCAGTACTGGAACAAAGCTGAAAAACACCCACTAATAACAAGAGTTGGTAAAAATGGAGAGGGGCATTGGGATGATATTTGTGAAATAGCTTATAGAGATGTTTTAAGCAGATAAATTTTTTATAACATTTATATATACTATAAACCTATATTAACATATAGGAAAATGTTAATTGATGTTCACTGCCATCTGGATTTGCTTGAGAATATAGATAAAATAATCAATGAATCAAGAACAGGTAAAAATAAATTTCTTATTGTTACCCAGGGAATTAATCCTGAGAATAATAGAAAAGCTCTTGAACTTTCTGAAAAATATAAAGAGGTTAAATGTGCACTTGGTATTTATCCTGAAGATGCTATTAAATTAAGTGATAAGCAAATTTCTGATGAATTAAAATTTATAGAGAAAAATGTTAAAGCTAATAAGGTTATTGCAGTTGGAGAAATTGGTTTAGATGGAACTTATAGCAATATTGAAAAACAAAAAAAGGTTTTTAGAGAGATTGTCAAACTTGCTGTTAGACTTGATATTCCAGTTATTGTTCACTCAAGGAAAGCTGAAACATTATGTGTGGAAGAACTTGAAAAGCTTAAAGCTAAGAAAGTTATAATGCACTGTTTTTCAGGAAATTTAAATTTAGTTAAGAGAATTGCAGAGAATGGATGGTTTTTAAGTATTCCAAGCAATGTTATATTTAGCACACACTTTCAGGAAGTTGTTAAGATAATTAAAATAGATAATCTTCTTTGTGAGACTGACTCTCCATATTTACATCCTGAAAAGAAATTTCCAAATAATCCATTAAATGTAATTTATAGTTATAAGAAAATTTCTGAGATAAAAAAACTAAGTTTAGATAAAGTTGAAAAAAATATAGAAAATAACTTTAATAGAGCATTTAATTAAGAATTATATTAATATTGGATTTTTCATAAGGTTTATAAATTAAAAAGCATTTTATAAAATATGAAAAAGAAAATTGTTAAATTAAGCAAGGAAGAAAAAAATAATATTAAACATCTTAAAAAAATTGAAGAGCTTTTGATTCAGGTTGGTCTTAGAATTGCCAAAAGAGGAGAGGGTGCATTATTTGTTGTTGGAAATGTAGAATACAAGCCTCTTATTAACCAGCAGGTTCCTTCGTTTAATGCTCTTAATAATCCAAAATTATTAGAATCTCTGGCTTTAATGGATGGAGCTGTAATTCTTGAGAGAACAGGATGGGTTAAAGCTTATGGAGCTATGATTAAATCTAAAAGAACTTTCAAGAATTTTGGAACAAGGCATAGTGCAGGGCTTTCAGCCTCAAAAGGAGATAATTTAGTTTTAATTGTGTCTGAAGAAGACAGAAAAATAAGAATCCTTAAAGAGGGCAAGATGGTTATGCAGATTGATGCTCTTCAAAAAGATGTTGAAAAATCTGTTCCTGAAGCTGTAAATATTCTTGAAAGCTTGGGAGCAGGTACTGTCGGAGCTGTCGGAGCTGGTTTATTAGTTCCAGGATTAGGAATTGCAATGATTCCAGGTATTGTTGTATTTGGAAGTGCTTATTATCTTGCTAAACTTCTTGGTAAAAAATTTAAGAGATAAGTAGTTTTATAAAAGAGTATTTTTATATAAATATCATTCATAAGCTTTAAATAGTACATATGTATCTTGGATTCATATGTTAATTATCTAAAATGGTTAAAGAATTTTTAAAAGAACTGAATGGCAAGAGAGTTGAAGGTGAGTTAATTAGAACTTTCTTATATTCATTTATTGTAAGTATTGCTATTATTGGAATTGCTTATTTTGTGAGTTTTAGGAAAATTCCAGGATTTATTGACAATTATGGATCATATTTATTATTAGCTTCTATAAGTATTGCTCTCATAACAAGTTTAATCAGGCAGGTTAGAGCATATAAGGAATTTGCATGCATGTCTGGAATGATGATTGGTATGACTGCTGGAATGATTGCTGGTTTTTCTATAGGATTATATTTAGGAGCTACAAATGGAATGTTTATTGGAAGTGTGTTAGGTATGTTAGTTGGTATTTTCATGGGTGTTTGGATGGGAAAATGCTGTGGAGTTATGGGAATTATGGAAGGAATAATGGCTGGATTTATGGGAGGCTTGATGGGAGCTATGACAGCTGTAATGATGATAAATGATAATATTAAGTTAGCTGTTATAATTGTTTCAATAGTCTCATATGTTATACTTATATTATTGAATTATATGATATACAAAGAAATGAAAGAGAATGAAAGGCAGAGGAAGGAAGACCATACAATTACAGTATTTTTAAGCATAATTTTGATATTCATAGTTACATGGTTCATGGTTTATGGACCAAGGAGCTCTCTTTTTGGTTAAGTGATTTAATATTCATAATCTTTAAAAACTAATATGAGTTAAGTTTTCATATATTAAAATACTTTAAAATGAAAAATACAACAATACTTGTTATTATTGGAGTGGTTATTGTAGCTGTGGGAGCATTTATTTTTATGAATTCTGGATCTGATATCAATGGAGGAGTTATAATTGATGATACTCAAGGAGAGGTTATTCAGGGTGAGTTGCAAAAAGTAAATATAGGTATAAAAAATTATAATTATTATCCAAATACTATAGAAGTTGAATCTGGAAAACCTGTTGAAATTACTCTTGATAAAAGTGTATCTGGATGTTATAGATCATTTAATATAAATAGTATGGGAATTTCTCAATATTCAAAAGATCCTAGCCAGAAAATAATCTTTACTCCAACAGAATCTGGAACTTATACATTTGCCTGTTCTATGGGAATGGGTTATGGAAAGCTAATTGTTAAGTAGAGATAAAATAAAAGATGAAAATTTTATTTAAGAAGCCTTATATTTTTTGGCTTATTGCTTTGTTTTTTATTTATATTGTATTAAATATTCTTTTTAGTGGATTCTATGATACTATTCAAAGTATATTAATTTATTACAAAACACTAGACTGGTTTAAACTAGGAGTTTCAATTTTACTGACTGTTATTATTGG
>DATDSF010000008.1:0-6397 GCA_035291345.1 Candidatus Nanoarchaeia archaeon | reverse complement strand
TTCACCCATTTTACTTTCCAACCTTTTCCACTAAATCTTTAAAATCATTAACATCTTCAAAGTCTTTATAGACTGATGCAAATCTAACATATGCTACCTTATCAATTTGTTTTAAGCTTTTCATAATAAACTCTCCTATTTTTTCAGTTTTTATCTCTTTTAGATGATGTATTTTTTCTTCAAGGTTATTTACTATTTCATCAATTTTATCATGGCTTATATCTCTTTTTTCACATGCCTTAACTATGCCAAGGAAAACCTTATCTCTGTTAAAAGGCTCTCTCCTTCCGTCTTTTTTAACAACAAATCTTTCAATCTGTTCTATTTTTTCATATGTTGTAAATCTTTTACCACACTTTACATTCAAACATTCACGTCTGCGCCTTATTCCATTTCCACCATTGGAAATTCTTTTGTCAGTTACTTTAGTTTCAGTATTATTACAGTAAGGGCAGAGCATATATCACCACCTAAATAGGCACATACAATATATTGTACATCTCTTTTTTAAAACTACATCCTGTTGTAGCTAATCTTTGTTAAATAAAAACTAGAAGTATTTAAATATTTCTATAAAAAATATTTTATCGTCGTAAAATATGAATTATTTCTAGAAAACTACTTTAAAATTAAAACACTATCAAGCTGCAGCTTTATATCGATTAGGTACTAATGACATTACTTCTCGATATATATCATCTCTATTAAAATTAGTTAACTCAAATCTTTTTGTATCACCAACTCCTTCAGGTCGTGCTTCAAGAACTGTTGCAATAGATTTTGGAAGACTGCTGGCTTTCAATTCGCTACAGGGAGAAATTGTACCTATAAATGTAAGACCTTCATTTAAAAATTTATTTGTTAATTCATAAAAAGGGGGGAAATTAACATAACCATCCATTAAAGTTATTTCATCAGCAAAAGTAATATCTCCATTCCTTTTTCCCATTAATGATTTAACCATATGGCTTAATTTAGTATAATTTTGAACAGCTCTTAAAACATCATCTCCTAAAAAATCCACATACCCAAGTTCAACTTCATCTTGAAATCTCCCAGCAAAAAAAGGTCTGATAGAATAATTTACTCTTTCAATTTTCACACCGTCATTACCTTCAACAACCTCACCTTTATCATTAACAGAAAGTATCTCAGATGTTTCGCTGGTTAAAAATCCTCTTTTAGGAAAGAGATCATGAACTAGTCTTTCCATTAAAGTTGTTTTACCACTCTGTTCTTCTCCAACAATTAAAATATTTTTCATTTAAAAATTCAGTAAAAGTTTGTTTTTAAAGCTTTCTAAAAAACAAAAAACTAGCATATTTAACCAATATTTAAAAACAATGATTTCCTATAAAAAATATGAAAAAGCTGGTGGTATTCAGTATAATTTTATTATTAGCGTTTGGAATAATTAGTATAGCACTTAGCTCTAATTTTGTTCTGGCAAAAAATGATGATAATGGAAATAGCAATAGTAATTCTAGAAGTGAAAACTCTGAAAGTAATATAGATAGTGATGACGATTCAACTGATGACGATTCAAATAATGATGAAGATAAAACAGAAAAAAAGTCTGAAAGATCATCAGATAGTTCATCAAATGAAAAAACAGAGCTTAAGTATAAAGAAGAAAATAGTTATATAGATGAAAATGGAAATGAAGTTAAATATAAATTTCAAATAGAAATTAAAGAAGAGAATGGAGTAACTGAAAGAAAAATCAAATTTAAAAGTGAATCTGAGGAAAATGGAAAAATTGAATTTGAAGAAGAAGTTAAAATAGAAAAAGATCTTGAGGGTAATGAATTAGAAATAGAGTTTGAAAATGAAGCAGAAAATGACAATGAAACAATTTCAAACAAGACAAAAATAAAAGTTAGAAAAAGTGACGGGAATTCAACAGAAATAAAGATTCTCCCATCAAAAGCCTCTGAAAAAGCAAGAGAAATTTTTGAAAGCAGAAATTTAACAATTGTATTAAAGGAAATAGAGCATAAAAATGTTCCAAGAGTTGTATATCATATAGAAAGCAATAAAACAGGAAGATTTTTGGGAATATTTAAAATGGAAGCTAAGTTAGAAGGAGATATAGATCCTGAAACAGGTGAATTATTGATAAAAAATGTTCCATGGTGGGCTTTCTTATTGTTTGGAGATAATGAAGAACAGGAACCTCCACAGAATAACACAGATATAAATAACACAACTAATAATACTAATATGAACAACACCAATCTGAACAACACAGACACAAACAACACAAATTTTAATGATACAACAAACAATCAAACACAGACAAATAATACACTAATCAATTCTTCCACTAATTCCAGCATTTAAATTATATTTTATTTAATTATTAATTCTGTTTAATAGTTAGTCTAAACCTTACAGGTTCTTTATTTTTATTAAGCAATATAATAAAATCTTTATTAGTAAGATGACATCTTTCATAGGAACCATTATTTTGTTCATCACAAACTTCTGAAAGAGTACTTATATTTTCAACATTCCCTGTTTGAATTCTTTCAAGATCTTCTTTTTCACCAACATATACTTCAAGTGTATTTTCTGCCTCTATGTTAACTGAATAAATTCCCTGTGTAAATCTCTGACACATAAGATAATACCTTGCATATCCTGATTCAATGTTTCCCATTTTATTCATATCCATTAAATATTTGGGCTCTATTTCAAAATACATAATATCATTAGCATTATTGCTATGAGGATAACCAAGAACATGACCTATTTCATGCTCTACAATTTTTGAAATTGACTCTTCTGTATAAGACTGCCACTCTTGTTGACAGTCAGAATCTCCTAAAGAAATTAATACTAATTTTCCTCTGTCAGTATGACCTAATCCCTCTCCTGAAAACTCCTTAATCCATTTAATAGAAAAATCTGCATCTTTCTCATCATCTGTTAAAATAAACCTCACACTTTCTCTTGCTTTCCAATAATTAAAAGCCTCTTCCAGATCAGCTAAGCTGTAATTAGAATATTCTGGTATCTCTTCAACATATACATTATAATTTTTATCATAGTTATACTTAAAATAGATAAAAAATAAACCAATAATAAGAATAATCAATAAAAGAATAATTCCAAAAATAGTTGAATTATCAATATATTTTTTATTTTTATTCATAACTAAAAAATAGAAATATCTGTTATAAAGATTATGGAAGATTAATTTACTTCTACATCTTCTTCAGAAGAAATAGAAGCCCACCATGGCCTATGAACCTGAATAACCTCTCCTGTATCAGCATCAACATCAACATCAACATTCATTCTAGCTCTAAATAATCCTAAAACTCTGGCATCTTTTTCAACTCTAACTCTATAAGCAGCTCTTGTTTCATTTCTTAGAGAAACTTCTCTTAATTCAAATGTACAATTATTAGCTTCACATCTTGCTCTCATATTTTCTCTTGCAGTTAAAGAAGCTCTATCAGGCATTACTCTTACATAAGCATATCTTCCATTTGACATGTAAACTCTTAAAATAGCTCCATTAGAACTATTAACATTAACATCATCTTCACTTAGATTTAATCCAGTTCTTGCATTAATTCTTGATAAAATATGTGCCCTAACCCTCTCTCTTTCATTACTTGAATTCATAGAATTAGAGCTGTTAACCGAAGTCCTTGAATTTAATCCAGCACTATCTGAACCAACTACTATTTCATTATCACTATTTCCATAAAGAGCTTGTGCAGATACAATTCCTATTAAAGAAAATAAACAAATTACAAATATAGATAAGACTGCAATTTTAAAATAATTTTGTTTTGCCATAGTTAATTTAAGACTAGTATTAAGACTAGTAAACTAGTTCAAAAGCTATTTGTAAAGCTCCGTAAATAATAAGCCATATACCTACAACATAGTTAAGTAGTTTAGGCCAGATCAACACTAAAACACCAGCAATAATAGCAAGAATAGCTATTATCAGGGTAAAAGTAATTACATATTCTACCATTTTATATTAAGTTATAAAGAGTATTTATATCTTTCTTAAATAAAAAGTAGTAAAGAGATGTCATAAATAAAAACCGTAGGTGTCTTTTATCAATAGTAGTAAGTAGTTAGTAAGGAGAGTTCATAAAGAGAACCATGGAATCTTTAAGGGAAGATTCATAAAAGAAACCGTAGGTGTCTTTTATACAACTCTAAACTTTCCAAACATTCCCATAGATCTATGGTTTCCAACACTACAATAATATTCAAAATTACCTTGTTTGTCAGCAACAAATTCAACATAAGTAAATGTTCCAGGTCCTGCTCTTGCAGTTGCAGCATTAAATTCATCTATAACTAAATCATGCAAACCCTCTTCACTTGAAAATTCAATTCTTACCCTATCTCCTTGTTTAACTCTTAATTCAGGATTTTCAGTTTCATCTCCTTCAAGGTAAAATTTAAAATTTCTGCCTGTTATCACAAAAGTCTTGCTTCCTGATTCAGAGTCAGAGTTATCTGAATTATTATCATTGTCAGCATTTATTGCACTTCCAGTTCCAATTGTATTATTTGAATTATTATAACTATTTATAAGAAATAGTCCTAAACCTATAACAATAACAATTCCTATAACAACACTTGTTATAGCTATTGATTTATTCATTATACATCCAATCAATTGATATATATAAAGATTACGAAACTAGTTATATTTATATAGGAACTGTATTGAGTTATTTTATGACAAATGAAAGATATGTATTGCACACTCATGAAGCACATGAAATACCAAGATTTTATGAAGAAAATGAAAACATAGGAGATTTAACATTTAAATCAAGAGAGAATGGTGAAGGAAATTCAGTTGTATATAAAGTTTCAGGATTTGAACAGGCAGAGTGCAGATTAACAATGCATCCGCTATATAATCATTTAGTAAAAGTAGTGGAAATATCTTGCGGTGAAAAAGATGAGCTTTCTGTAAAAGAAGTTGTTGAAAAAAATTTAAAAGTTAGACTATTACACTCTTTTCCTTCTCAATAAATTTGCATTGCTTACAACAGTAATAGAAGATAAAGCCATTGCAATCTCTGCAATAACAGGATGTAAAACTCCTCCAACTGCTAATGGTATAGCAACAACATTATATGCAAATGCCCAAAATAAATTTTGCTTGATCTTTGAAAATGTAGCCTTTGATAAATTAATAGCCTGTACAACTCCAATTAAAGAGCCTTTAGCAAGTACTAAATCTCCTGCTTCAATTGCAATATCTGTTCCAGTTCCCATTGCAATTCCAACATTTGCCTGTTTCAAAGCTGGAGCATCATTTATACCATCTCCGACAAATGCAACCATTCCTCTTTTCTGTAATTCCTCTACTCTCTTAGCTTTATCTTCTGGAAGAACATTTGCAATTACCTCTTTAATTCCAACTTTAGCAGCAATTGACTTTGCTGTAAGTTCATTATCTCCTGTTATCATGATAGTTTTATATCCCTGTGCATTAAGCAGAGCAATTGCTTTAACAGAATCTTCCTTAACATCATCTGCAACTCCAATCACTCCCAATAACTTACCAGCTTCAGAAACAATCATAGTTGTTTTTCCATTAGACTCAAATTCATTAATTTTAGACTCAAATCCTTTTAATGAAATTCTTCTTTCTTTCATTAGTGTTTGATTTCCAATTATAATTTCATTTTTTCCAATAAATCCTTCAACTCCTCTCCCACGAAGAATTTTAAATGCCTTGACTTGTTTTAATTTAGTAATTTTATTTTTCTCAGCATAGTCTACTATTGATTTTGCAATTGGATGTTCTGAAAGTTTTTCAAGTGAAGCAGCTATTTCTAATAAATAACTCTCTTTAACTTTAGAATAAATATCAGTTACCTCTGGTTTACCTTTGGTTATTGTTCCTGTTTTATCAAAAACAATAAACTTGACTTCTTTCATAGTCTGAATTGCTTCTCCTTTTCTAATCAATATTCCTCTCTTAGCTCCCATTCCTGATCCAACCATTAATGCTGTTGGAGTTGCCAGTCCTAATGCACAAGGACAGGCAATTACTAAAACAGCCACACCAACACCTAAACTCCTTGATAAATCTCCGCTAAAATACCACCATCCAATAAAAGTAAGTATAGCCAAAACTAAAATTACAGGCACAAATACACTTGTAATCTTATCAGCCATTTTTTGTATAGGAACTTTAGTCCCCTGTGCCTCTTCAACTAATTCAATTATATGTGAAAGGAAAGTATCTTTTCCAACTTTAGTTGCTTTAACATATAAAATCCCATCTTGATTTATAGTAGCTCCAATAACAGGACTTTTAACATTTTTTTCACTTGGAATACTCTCTCCAGTTACCATTGATTCATCAACAGCACTAGCTCCCTTGACAACAATACCA
>DATDSF010000007.1:0-5428 GCA_035291345.1 Candidatus Nanoarchaeia archaeon | reverse complement strand
TTAATCAATCATATTTTTCCGAGTAGATATTCTTACCCAAAACTCCTTTTTTTAAAATTAATAGTCTTACACTTGATATCATGTCTTTTAAGCCACAAATGTAATAATCTGCATTTTTGTCAAAATGTTCTTCCACTAACTTTTGAACTCTTCCACCATTTCCTGTATCTGATTCACTCAGTATAGAGTAATATTTAAAATTAGAGTGTTTGTTTTCTAAGGATTTTAATTCTTTTTCATATAAAATATCTTCATTTGTTTTATAGCCTGTTATTAATTTAACTTTGTGTTTTTTATTAGATTTTTCTAGAATAAACTCTATCATTGATATAAATGGAGCTATGCCCACACCTGTTGAAATGAAAATTGTATTTTTATCTTTACTTTCTTCACTAATTTTAAAATTGCCCAGAGGTCCTAAACACTCAATTTTATCTCCTTTTTTTAATTTGTTTAATAAAGGAGTTATATTCCCATTTTCTAGTATTTTTATGCATAAATCTATAGAATTATAAGATATATTTGAATTAACTTTAGAAACTATTGAATAAGGTCTTCTTAACTTGATTCCATTATTTGGATTATCTTTAATTATTGATATATACTGGCCTGGAGTAAAACTAAAGTCTTTTGGAACTGATATTGTAAAATGTTTAACATTATTTGTTAACTGAATTATATTAATGACTTCTGACTGGAATTTTTCTGGTTTCTTTGTAAATGGCATTTTAGAGAAAGATTTTAATAGTATTTAAATAGTTTCAGAATTAAATAAACTTAATACTGTTAAAATGTCTTTAAAATTAATGCCCCAGGAAGTTGAAGTGTGGTATCTCTTACCTAGTTTAAGAAAAGAACTTGCTAAGGTTTTTATTGAAGACCATAATCTTAGTCAGAGAGAAGTTGCCAAAATTTTAGGAATAACTGAAAGCGCTATTTCCCAGTATCTTAAAGATAAAAGAGCTAATTCTTTAAAGTTTACAAAACAGGATATTTTGCAGATTAAGAAGACAGCTGATCAGATTATTAATGATAGGAAAAATTCCAGAATTTATTTTTATGAACTTTCTAAAAAGTTGAGAGGTAGCCAGAGTATGTGTGATTTGCATAAGAAACATGATAAAAATTTACCATCTAATTGTGATATGTGCAGAAGAGAATAGAAATCTTTTTTAATTGATTATTAAATCTATTAATATGAATAAAAATTTAGAGCTTTTTTCTGAATGGGAAAAGCCAAATTGGGATGAATATTTTATGGCGCAGGCTTTTGTAATTGCAACAAGATCTATTGATCCTTCTACAAAACATGGTTGCATTGTTACAGATATTGATCATAGACCTTTGACATTTGGTTATAATGGGCCTCCAAAAGGATGTGATGATTCAAAAATACCCTTATCTAGACCTGAAAAATATAAATATATGAAACATGCTGAAAGGAATGCTATCAATAATGCTGCAAATATTGGTGCAAGTTTGGATAATTCAATATTTTATATTACAGGACATCCATGTGTAGACTGTCTTTCAGATATTATTAATGTTGGTGCATTAAAAGTAATTTATGGTCCTGTAAAATCAGCTTGTATTAGTGAGGAAGATAAAGAAATAATGGAATTTATGCTTAAAAATAGGAAATTGAAAGTTAAGCCATTTGAAGGAGATGTTCTTAGAATACTTGAAAAAACAATTAATTATTATACTAAAAAAGTTTTAGGAACAGAAAAATGATAATTGGACTGACCGGAAGTTTAGCTGCGGGAAAAGAGGTTGTTTCTGAATTTTTAATGGGTAAGGGATTTGCTTATGTTTCTTTGTCTGGAGAGTTAAGAGAGCTTGCCAAGAGCTATAATATAGAGATAACCAGGGAAAATCTTCAGAATCTTGGTAATAAACTAAGAGAGGAGAATGGAAGTACATTTCTTGCACAGCTTGCTGTTAATAGAATAAAATCAAATAACCATAAAAATACTATTATTGATAGTATAAGAAACCCAGCAGAAATAGATTATTTAAGAGTTAATCTTAATAATTTTTATTTAATTTCTGTTGATGCTCCGAGAGAAGTTAGGTTTAAGAGACTTGTTAATCGCGGTAGGGAGAGTGATCCTAAAGATTGGGGTGGATTTGTTAGAGTTGATGATAGAGATAAAGGAATTGGAGAGAAAGAAAGCGGACAGGGAGTTGCAAAATGCATGGCAATGGCTGATTTTACTTTAATTAATGATTCAACTATTGAAGAAGTTAATGAAAAAATATCAGATTTATTTAATGAAATTAAATCTAAATCATCTGATAATTTAAGTTTAAACAACTCTAGATTAAAAATTAAGATTAAAAAACTTCATGAAAATGCAGTAATTCCAGCTTATTCTAGAAATGGAGATGCTGCCCTTGATGTTTTTGCTGTAACAAAGACTGAAACTGAAAATTTTATTGAATATGGAACTGGTTTGGCTATTGAAATGCCTGAAAATTATGTGTGTTTAGTGTTTCCAAGAAGCAGTGTTTCAAACAAGAAATTATCTCAGGCAAATTCAGTAGGTATTCTTGATTCTGGTTATAGGGGTGAGTTGAAATATCGTTTTTACAAACATGGTAATGAAGAGTATGATATAGGGGACAGGATTGGACAGATTATGATTATCCCTCATCCCAAAGTCCAGTTTGAAGAGGTTTCTGAGTTAAGTGAGAGTGAAAGAGGAGAGGGTGGTTTTGGAAGTACAGGAAAATAAATAATTAAACCAATAGATGTTTTCAATTAGCTATTTGTTTAAAAATACCTAATTGTTTCTTAAATTATGAAAAGGAATGAATTGTTTAATCAATTAATGGAAGAGTCATTTAATGATGGACAAATAAGACCTGGATTTTCAGGTATTGGTTCCTTTGTTGGCAAGAGAGAAGGAGATTATTCTGATGACGAAAGAGTTGTTTTAAATCATTTTTTTACTAATTTAAATTCAAATGTTTATTGTGCTAGTGACAATATACCTAGTGAATTATGGGGGCTTTTAGTGGGACAGTATGCAAGAACACACCTTTCTGCTAAAGACAGATTAATTGAGTTATTTAATAAAATTCATGAAAGAGAACCTAGTGCTCCTGATATCGGAAGTATTGCTGATTTATTGAGGGGTCAAAAAGATATTTCAAAATCTTTAACTGAACACCTGGCGTTTGCAGGTAGGTTTATTGATGAATATGGGGTTGATTATGGTCATGCTTCTTTAAGAGATTCAGGCACAATAAGGATTTGCTTTGACGGAGTTAGTCAGAGAGCTACTAAGTTTTTAGAGTCTGCAAGAGAAGGAGCTTATCAAGAAAAATCCACAAGAGCTGTAGGATTTGGGGAAGAAACTCTTGCTGTTCCTTTTGAATTAAGAGATACTGAATTTGAGCCTAGAGTTGTTGAATTTGGTAAGCAACTTCTTTCTCTTTATGATAGATTGAGAGAGGTAGTTCCACCATACTTAGATAAAAAATACCATCACCTACTAGAAGAATCAGATAAAAAAGTTAAAGATGTTTTAGGAAATGAAGCTTCTTTTCCAATGGCTATTTGGGATTCTGTTTTAAAGGAAAAAGCATTTGATGTTGCAAGATCATTACTACCTCAATTTTCCACTACTTCATTAGCTATAACTTTAAACACAAGAAGATTTCAAGACCAGCTTACAGAATGGCAATCTTCCCCATTTCTTGAAATGAGATTATTAGGGAGAGCTGCTCAGATTGAAGCAATGAAGATTTCCCCGACTTTAATGAAATATGGAAATTCAAGTGATTTTTATGAGTCTCTTTCAGAAGCTAGAAGAAATCTATTCAAAGAATTTATTCCTAATTCAGTCATAGGATCTTATTATGCAAATAGCAGTATTCAATCAAATTTAATATCTCACACTCCTGAAATAGAAGAACTTGTTTTAACAAGTATTTTATTTAATGATTCTAATGGAAATCTTTCATTCAAAGAAATTTTAGAAGATGTGAAAAAACTCTCTGATTCAGATAAAAGAAAAATAGCAGAAAGCCAATTTAATGGTAAAAGAGGTTATGAATTAGTTCCTAAAGTTATGGAAGTTGGTTCATTTATTTTTGAGAGGTTTTATGATATTGGTGCTTTTAGGGATTTACAAAGGCAGAGAGGTGACAGACAACAAGTTTCACCATATTCTGTTATTGGTTATCATATGCCTGAAGAAGTTGCTGAAGTTGGATTAGAATCAGAGTTTGAGTTAGCAATGCTTAAAACTAAACAGATTTATGATGATTTGATAAAAAGAGGAGAATATGTTGCAGCAGAATATATACCGGTTATGGCAAATCTAGTTAGACATGTTGTTACGAAAGACCCTGTTCAATGCATGTATGAAGCAAAACTAAGATCTCAGTCTGCAGGGGCTGATTCATATAGGTCAATAGCTATTCAAGAAATTGAACAGGTTTTAGATATAATGCCTGCATTTAGAGGGCTTGTCGAATTTGATAAAGGAGTTTATCCTTTGAACAGACTTCCTGAGAAAGTTGATGGATTTATAAGAAAAAAACTTAGAAAATAATCTTTTTAAGTATTTCTTTTTTGATAAGACCACTTAATGCACCAGAGAATTACTAAATTAACTATTTATTAAAAGACCAATTAAATTAACAATATATGTAAAATACTACTATTTAATCAACTCATCAATTTTTGCTGCCATAATAAAATCATTTTCACTTAATCCTTTTACTGCATGGGTTGTCAGAATTATTTTTACATATTTATAATCATGTAAGTTGATGTCTGGGTGATGGCCTTCATCTTCAGCTATTTTTGCTATTTGATTAATAAAATCAACTGATTCTTTAAAATCAACAAAAGAAAAATCCTTTTCAATCTGCTTGCCGTTATTTTCAATAACCCATCCTGGTATCTGGTTTAGATATTCCATTACTTCTTTCATTACAAGTGGAGGAGTTCCAGCTTCACAAGCTTCACACTTTTTTTCAGATAACTTCATATATCATGTAAGAATAAAGGTTATTTATTGTTTTTTGTTTTGGTGGTTTGAATGGCGTGTGGAGAGTAAAAAATTAATTTCTTTTGTAGATATTGTTATGATTATCAAAATACTCAAAAGATACAAAATCTGATTTTTTATCATAATTAAAAATCAAGACAAAATGCCCTATGTGGACTCTTTTTGATTCTTTCATGTTATATCTTAGATTTTTATAATGTTCAACGTCATAAGACTCAACAACTTCTTCTATTTTTTTCATTATTTGTTCATATAAGTTTTTGTCTTTCTTGAACAATTTTTTGAGAATTCTTTCAAGTTCTGGTTTTATCTCGAACTCACGCATTTTTCTTTATATGCTCTCGTAAATCACTAACACTATTAAATCTTATTCCTTTTTCTTTCTTAATTTTATTTAATTT
>DATDSF010000006.1:0-8065 GCA_035291345.1 Candidatus Nanoarchaeia archaeon | reverse complement strand
AGTACAGTTTCCAGCAAAAGCTAATTCTTCAAGAGGAACAAATCCTTCTTTTCTTTCTCCATTTGAAAATTCCCATGTAGGATATCCTTCAATACCAATATCCTGGCAAATCTTTAACATTGCATTGCCATCAGGAGTAGAACACTCTACATAATTAATATATTGAAAGCTCTTTCCAAAAGCTTCTTTCTGAGCTTTACAATGAGAGCACCACCATGCTCCATACATTGTAACATTATTACCTGACAAACACTGAGCAAAACCATCATATTTATCATCTGCAGCAGCTGGCTTTATAGCCATAACATATGCAACAACAATTATTACTATAACAACAGCAAGAATTATGAGCCAGTTCCTAACTTTTTTCTTATCCATTTTCTTCAGGTTTTTAACACCAGCATTTTGTGAAGAACTATAGTGTTTTGAATTATTATGCATATCCAATGCATCTTTGCTTGAAAATTCCTTATCACACTTTTCACACTTGAATTCTTTGTCTGTCATTTTAGAGGTAGTTTAATATAAAAACTAAAAATAAATCATATATAAAGGTTATGAATTAAAAATTATTGAAGTAAATTTTTTTGTTTAACACTATTTTTAGCATTAGGAATCTTACATGTAATTTCCTTAGATAATAAAAAAACACCAATAATTAGAAATATGACTGATAAAGATTGTAATTCTAATCCATAAAAAGGCAGTAGATTTAAACTAGCCCCTGTTAATCCAAGTAAACTTAAAACAGTTGGAAAAATGCCTGCTATACATCCAGGGCATGCTCCTCCAATAAGACCTCCTAAAACTCCTAATATCCCAAATCCCCCACTCACACCAAAAATAGTATTGAGATCCTTAATTTTCATTACAGTAAGGTTGACATTTAAGGCAAAAAGCAGAGGTATTAAAATAAAAAATAATAAAAAAGGTATAATAAAATTTACCTTATAACTAAAAAATAAAACAGGTAAAGTAATATATAGTTCATTAAAATAAATATTAATGCCAAGATAGACAAAAAAAAATATAACAAATAAAAGCATGTAAGGCCATGAAAAAATAGCCTTTTTTATCTTTTCCAGTCTTTGTTTCATATAAAATCTAAACTATATGTACTTAAAAACGTTATGAAATAGTAAAATGTTCTTTATTTAAAAGATTTATAAAGAATTTTTCACCCTTATATTCTCCATAATACCTGTAAAAATATGGTTTTAAATTAATTTTATAAATAATCCTTTCACTAATTTTTTCTATATCTTGCTTTTTTGGGCTCCAGTCATTTATAAGCTTTTTATCAATGCCTTTCAAATCAACAGATTTGTTTGTATTAAAACCTCTTTTATTCATTTCCTCTTTAATTGAATTATGCCTATTTTTAAGGTATTGCAATTTATTTTTGAAAAATTTTATGTGTCCTTTTCCAAGAACATAATTTTCAGGAATCTCAAGAATATTAAAAAAAGGATTCTTTTTTACATAACCTAGAAGCATTAAAATTTCATTATACTCTGCAATAAGATGTTGATCGCTTAACTTTCTTGGATTTATAATATTTACCCGAACCATAACTTAAAACTAAATTTAGATATTTAAAAAGGTTATTAAAAAATAAAAAAATAAAGAATATTAAATAAAAATAAATCTTTTTTAAAGATTATTATTGTAGTGCTTTTATTGCAGCCTCAAAGTTTGCATATGGCACAGCTCCTGAAATTGCCTGAGTTTCTCCATCTTCATTAACTAAAACAAAGTAAGGTGTTCCTCTTCCTCCTGCAGCTGTTGAAGCAGCAAGATCTTTAGCAACCTTTGCAGAAGCCTCTCCTCCATCTAGGCACTTATTGAATTTTCCAGTGTCAAGACCTAGTTGTGAAGCATAGCTCTTCAAACTTGCAATATCTAAAGCCTGTTGATTTTCAAATAGTGTATCGTGATATTCCCAGAATTTACCCTGTCTATTAGCACACTCAGCAGCTTCAGCAGCTTTTTGTGCCTGAGGATGAATACTATTCAAAGGGAAGTGTTTGAAAACTAAGTTTACATCTCCATTCTTGAAATAAGCACTATTCTTAAGATCAGTTAATGCTCCTGAATAAGCTCTAGCACAGAAAGGACATTGAAAGTCTGAAAATTCCACAATTGTAATTTGTGCGTTCTTATCGCCCAATACAGGATCATCATTTCCAACATCTACTTTTATGTTTCCACTTGGTTGAACTCCGCTATCTCCAGTTGGTGGAGCTATAACATTTCCAGTTCCTCCATTACCAGTTAAGGAAATAAAACCTCCAAAACCACTTGTAAGTAAAGAAATTATGAAAAGTCCAAGGAAAACAAAAGTTCCTATTTTCCAAAGAGTTGATTTCTTAAGTGTAAGAGTTGACTCTTCACCAGATTCTTTGGCAGTTTTATCTTTTTGTTCCATTGTTTAAACCTCCTTTCACTAAATTAACCATTTTAACATTATAAAATTGAAATTTTATAAACTTAACTATAATTTAATTCAGTGTTAGTGAATTCCAGTTAATCTTGATATTTTACACAATAATTAACTTATTATCATAGTCTTAAAGAAGTATTTAAGCGTTATGAAAGAAAAATTTATTAATCGAGATTATTAAATATGTATGTAAGGTGTAGAAGAGGATGATAAATTATGGTTGATTCTGAATATAAAAAGACTAACTCTAGTTCTTACAAAGAGGAAAATAATTCCGCTCCAGTTCAAAAAAAGTTGAAGGAAACAAGAAAATTATCTATAATTGAAGGTTCATTTGCAAGTATTGCAGGAGGGGCTGGAGAAAATTACATAACTCCTTACGCTCTTGCTTTAAACGCTAACAATGCTCAAATAGGTTTCTTATCAAGTTTTCCAGGAATCCTCGGTCCTCTAACTCAGATTATTGGTAGTAAATTAATGGAAAAATACGATAGGAAAAAACTAATTGTTTTATTTGTTGCTTTTCAGGCTTTTAGTTGGCTTTTGTTTGTCTTAACAGGTATTTTCTTTCTTAACAAATTCAATCCTGCTTTAATAATTCCTTTTTTAATGGTTTCTTATATCTTATTTGTTACATTTGGATCTTTAGCCCATCCATCATGGTTTTCAATGATGGGAGATATTGTTCCTGAAAATATCAGGGGAAGGTATTTCTCAAAAAGAAATAGGATAGCAGGATTAATATCCATAACAGCAACTATTATAGCAGCTTTGTGGTTGGATTACACAAATAATATTAATCTTGCTATAATTGGTTTTATAACACTATTTGTAATTTCATCTATAGGAAGATTTATCTCAGCTTATTTTTTCACAAAACATTATGTTCCTAAAATAAAATTTAAAAAAGATTATTATTTTTCTTTTTTCCAATTTATTAAAAAAGCTCCGTTTAATAATTTTGGAAAGTTTGCAATTTACATAGCACTAATTAATCTTACAGTTAGTTTTGCAGGTCCTTTTTTTGCAGTTTATATGCTAAAAGATCTTCAATTTAATTACCTCTGGTTTACAATTGTAAACATCTCTGCAAGTGTTTTTTCAATAGCAATAATGCCTTTATGGGGAAAGTTCGCAGATAAATATGGAAATAGGGAATTATTAAGAATTGGAAGTATGATAATACCATTCATTCCTGTTTTCTGGATTTTTAATGATAATCCAATATACCTTATTCTAATCCCTCAACTAATTTCAGGTATTGGATGGTCAGCATTTAATCTTGGAGCTTCAAATTTTATTTATGACGCTGTAACTGTTGAAAGAAGAGGAATAGTAATAGCTTACTATAGTATTTTAAATGGAGCAGCTGTGTTCATAGGAGCAATTTTGGGTGGTTTAACAGCTCAATATTTAACTTTAAGCTTCCTAAATGTATTTTTGTTTATATTCTTAGTTTCAGGAATTGCAAGAGCAATAGTAGTCTCATTTATGCTACCTAAAATAAAAGAGGTGAGACCAAATACCTCTCCAATAAAACTAAATCCTATACTCTATCTAAAAGAAATGCATACAATATTTGGAGTAAACCACCCTGTCTCAGGAACCTTGAAAACACTAATGAATCCTTCTTCTGAGTTAAGCTCAATCATTAAGGATAAAAATAAGAAAGAATAATTAATTAGCTATAACTCTTCTAATTCTTCTAAATCATTACTCTCTTGTTCTTCTGTAATACTTTCCTGTTCATTTTTACTTTCTTCATTACCTTCATTACTTGATTCTTTTTTTTCAAATCTATTCAAATCACGACCATACATTTTTTCATTGACTAACTTCTCCCATTCCTCTTCCAAACTTATATTATGATTATTTGCCAAACAGATTAAAGTAAATAAAACATCGCTTAATTCCTGGCCAAGCTCTTTAACTTCCTCGCTTGATTTTTTCTTTTTACTCCCATGCATATGATTTAATTCTCTGCCTAATTCTCCAACTTCCTCTACAAGTCTTGCAAACTGTTCCATAGGAGGCCAGTATTTAGGAGTAAAATTAGAAACCCATTCATCAACCTCTTTTTGATGCTTTTCCAAACTCATATATCTGTAAAGCATACAGCTGTTTAAATATTTTTATATATTGCTTTAAACCAATAAACATAGAAATATATTTAAACTCAGCTTTACTACATAGAACATGAATAAGACTTTCAATAGTAAACACTGGAATAGGGCGAGTTCTTTTAGACCTATCTGTGGCAAAGTCTATACATTCATTAAACTCTGTTAAGATTTTTACTTACATCAAACCACAATCCGGGGTTAAGGATTAAATCTTGAAAAAAATGACTTCTAAACAAAATATAAAACTTCTTGAAAAATACAACGATTTTCATAATAAGAATAATCTGATATGTCCAAGATGTATATCAGAATCATTTAAAGAATTTGTAAAAACAAAAAAAGCCACTAATGACTTTAAAAAAATATCTTCTTTATCGAAGGAAATTGAGTGGATAGTTAATAGAAATAAATTTCTTGAAAATCACTCAAAAAATGTGGAGTGTTCTGTATGTGGGAATAAATCAGTTTACATAGAACATAAATTCTTCATAGAAGCACTAAATGAAATTATAAAATCAAGCGGATTTGAAAAATCTCTGGCAAATGAGTTTAAATCATATTTCAAAAAGATTTCTTAAATAAAGAGGAAGGCTGGATGGTTTACTGTATTATGGTAAACCATCATCCTCTTTATAATATTAATTTTAAGTTCAAGAGAAATTCAATGCATTTTATTATTTATTTTCCAGATTTATAATCTCTTAAAGATTTAAATTCCTGATTTCTTCTTAAAAATGATTCTATAAATTTGCCATTTTCCGATCTGTCAACAATTCCATGAATTGAATATGATCTAACTCCTGCTCTGTTTTCATTAATCTTTGTTTTAACACTTCCCATAACTTTTTTGTTTGCCTCTTCTGTAAGCAAGACCTCTTGATGAGCTACTTCAGCAACTTTCTTTGCACCAATTAAAGAATTGCCTAAAGGAGAGAATAACAATCTTCCTTGATCTTTTTTTGCAACTATATCTCCTTCATTAACACCTATACCAAAATGAATTTTATGTGTAAATTTAGAATTATGATGATTTAATTGACCTGAAATATCCTTAGCAACTCTTACAGCTGAATAACAATTCTCAAATGTCTTTGTTGCAACAGGAGCAAAAATACCCACAACAATATCTCCATTCTTGTATACTTTACCATGATTACTTGTTATTTCCTTTATTGCATGATTCAAAGATTCTAAAGCATTTGATTTGCTGTTTTTTATTTCATCGTAATTTTTTATTTTAAGAGCAATGATAGCTGCACTTTGTTTAGCTCCATCAATAGAAGATGAAGGCATAGCTTCATCACCAAGTGGTCCATGAACAGGAATTATTGATGAAAGCTTTGGAGATTTACTCTCAGAAGATTGATTTCTTCCGTCAGAACTATCTACTTTTACAACCCCTCCTTTATCACTTCCAGAAGGATCTTTAGAAAGAATAATTGGAGCTTCCAAAGAACCTTTATTTTTATTTCTTAGTGTAAAGTTCTTCTTAATAACAAACCTTGAAGATACAAAAATGAAAACTCCTAAAACAAGTATTACAAAAACCCAAGGAATTATACTTCTATTTAAAAAAGATAACTTTCCTGACCTTGATGTTCCAAATGAAATACTCTTTCCTGTAAGAGAAACACCGGACCACTCAGCACTTGCCTCTCCATCATTAATTCCTATGTCATATTCGCCATCAGGAGCTGATAATTCAAATTCTACTGATTTTCCAATACTTAAATTAAGATTTGTTACATTTGTTGAATTTCCTATTTTCATTTCAATTTTTTTATCATACGGAACATTTCCTACATTCCGCACATATAAAGTTCCATTAACAAGTTCAAAGTCAGCTTCCATATTTTTGTCAACATAAAATTCTTTTGAATCAGAAAGACCTTCAACCTCTGAAGAAACTATCCATTTTCCAAAAGGAGCATTTTTGCTTACAGAATAATATACAATTTCTCCAGTATTTGCCAGTTTGCTCATAACCTCAGTATTATTAACATTTGTTAATCTTATTGTTGAGGGATATCCTTCGATAATGTTATTTGTCTGGTCATATAATAATGATTTAAAATTTATTTCATTGCCAGGAACAACTGATGAATCTGTCTCAATAGAGAGTCTTGTTGGTAATTGTTTAACATTCAAGGAAGATTCCATACTCCCATAGTTTGTTACATTTCCACCAGCATCTTTTTCAGAAACAAATACCATAATAGTATAAGCTCCAGAGCCAATATTTGATGGTAATGTAATATTTCCTGAAAATCCTTCATCTATTATAGGAACAGAAATTCTTAAATCACTTCCTGAAAAACTTATATCTGCATTTCCATCTACATATAAATCATTTTCTTTTAAAGCATGTCCTGTAAAGATAACTATATCTCCTGGATTAAATTCATTGCCTTGTATTTGAATATCAATATTAATTTTATCAGAAATTTTAAATGGAAAGCTCTCTGATTTTAATCCATTAAAACCTAAAACAAGTTTACAATCTCCTAATGTTCCCCTTAAAAATTCTTTTGTTAAAGGGGCAGTTATCTGAGAATTTGATGAATCCTGAATATATTTGAAAAAAAGCATTTTATCCTGTTGTCCACAAACAAGATTAACACTTCCCCAACCAGATGTTCCGTCGCTGCCAATTTCAACATTTAAAGTATCATCCAAATTATAGACCTCATCAGGCTGATTAATTAGAAAAATGTCTGCTGAAACAAAACTAATTAATAAAATAGAAACAACTAAACCTCCCAATATCAACTCTCTCTTTTTACTCATAACTTAATCACTCTTAGATAATATTTAAACTTTATTACACGGAATTTTACAGGTTATTATGCCTTTTTAAAATGGAATATTATCTTCAGCTTCAGGAAAAGATTCTTCAGTTTTTATCTCAAGCTGTCCTTTTTTTGAAGTTCTATCACTTCTTTCAAGTTCCATACCCCAGCTATAACTTTCAATCTCAGGACTATTAAAATATTTGTGAACTTTAATCAAGCCATTTTCAATAGCTGAAGAAGTAAAATACCCTATAAAATTACAAATAGTTGGTTTAGATGAAGACAATAAATTTGGAGGGTTGGAAATATCATACTTAGAAAATGCACTGAAAACAAAGTAAAGTGCTTCTCCTCCAATTAAAAGTTCATAACTCAAAAGACTTTCACTATTCTGGACAATTAAGTCAATTATATCCATCATCCCATCATTATAAAAATCAAGGGTTTTTGTGTTTAATGGAACCGGATGTTTTTTAGATCCTGGCAAGGCAATTAAAACAAATGGAGATAAGAGCCTTTCACCTGTTTCATAATCTGCAATAAATTTTTCTTCATCTGCCATTGAATTTCTTAAAAGATTAAATTTATAAGAATATGTATTCTTTATTAATAATAGGTAAAACAATGAAAAAACAGATTATGAATCCCTGGGAAGTTTCAGGGGATATAGACTATAACAAATTAATAAAGGAATTTGGAGTTTCACC
>DATDSF010000005.1:0-7841 GCA_035291345.1 Candidatus Nanoarchaeia archaeon | reverse complement strand
CTGCTAAATTCTGTATATAATCCTGGCTTGCTGTATGTGGAATATTAATCCATAAATCTTTATCAACAGTATTTGCAAGTTCAACCATGTATTCAATTGAACCTCCATCCTCGCCTTTTGGAACTGCATCTGTATTCTTTGATCTTTCACTCCAATCTAATTTTCCATCTGGACCAAAAGCAGAAACTCTAACAGCAGTATCACAAGCTGTTGCCCCATTACCTGAAATTTCATCAAAATAATTAGTCTCCATATAATCCATTAATCGAATTATCTTAAAATGCTCAATAGAATTCAGAAATTCATTAGTAAATGTCTGAGTTGTGCCTGTAGGATATCCAGGTCTTATTAATTTAATATCTCTAGTAACCTGTCCGCCAGTACTACTAAAGTAAAGCCATAATGATGTTTCACCAATTGGTACAACAATATCTGCTGTTGTAATATCTGTCGCTAAATTATATTGCTTATTTTGAACACTTGCTCCAGATGCTGTTACAACTCTATCCCCCTTAAAACTTAAATGATATGTTCCAGACCTATCAATATCATCACTATCTTTAATAATAGTGTCACAGATATTATTATCATTTGGAATTTGGTCCTCACAATGCCTGTTATTATGTGTGAAAACCAAAATGTTAAAATCTCCAATAGGCCAGCCATCTGTTGTATATGAAACTGTCTGGAAAGATCCATCTTTCTTGTATCTTGCAGACTTTATTGCATCAACAAACATATTCATTCTCTGCCAGTCATCAGGACCTTCTAAATTAGCCCCAATATCAAACATTAAATTAGAAGTTGGAGGAGGTGAATCTGTTTCATCATTGTCATTTGCATCAGAACATCCAGGGTCTGCTAAATCTGTTGAACCATCATTATCATTATCAAGTCCATCAGAACATTGTGGAATATTAGGTTCTGAAGAAGAAATTATAAGATTTTCAGAATCTTTAACAGAACCAATACTAGTCTTTCCATCTTTACTAAACATTGGAAGTACACTTATTTTTACAGGATTGCTTACAAGTCCATCAAGAGAAAAATAAAAAGTTTTCGTTTCCAAACTGTCTAAGTAAACTAAAAGATCATAAGCTTTGCTGTTTCCATCCACACCTTCAACAACAACTCTTAAACCAGAAAGGTTTCCAGAATAAGAATCCCTATTAACCCTGAATGAAATACTATCATCAGCTTCGTAATAAATTGCAGACTGTTCTATAATATCCAGCCCTATAAGATTTTCTGCAAAAGAAATATTTTTTGTGCTTGATTCTAAAAAAGAACTCACTACAAACCATAAAATTGAAATAGTTGCAAGAGTTACTATAACTAAGAGAACAGTTATTATAATACTTGACACACCCCTCTTATTCATCGAGCAACTAGGAAATTAGGGTTAATAAAGTTTAAGATTTAGCTAATTTAGAATTTTAAAGTCAGCTCTCCACCTAAATTTATAAGGAGCAATATCTCCTGCTTTTTTTACCTTAATTATTCTAATTTTCTTTCTGAATTTCTTTGCTTCTTCATTTATAACATCCAGCACTTCATTCTCTTCTTTAGCAAAGCCATAATAATTAATCAATCCATTTTTCTTAACAATTTTAAATGCATCTTTTAAAAAACTCTCCTTAAGTTGAGGTCTTGGCATAACAATTCTGTCAAAGAATATTTTTTCCTTAAGTAATTTAGGTATAACTTTCTTAGCATCTCCCTGTATGATAGAAACATTATTTAATTTATTTAGTTTAACATTCTCTTCTGCATATTTTGATGCCTTTCTGTTTATTTCAACGCTGTAAACAATTTTAGGTTTTGCATTTTTTGCAATAACAATTGAGTAAGGAGCAACACCTGCAAATAAAACTAAAACCGATTCATTTTTTTTAATCTGTCTTGCAACTTCATTTCTTTCATTGCTAAGTCTTGGAGAAAAATATGTTTCCTCCACATCAAACTTGAATAAACAATTATTTTCTTTATATAATGCTGTTTTTGTTTTCTTGCCTGCAAGATAATTTGTTTTAAATGTTCTTAGTCTGCCTTTAATTTTTTCAGATTTTTCAAGAACAGTAGTTATATTTTTATGATCATGCAGCAATTTTCTTGCAGCTATTAATTTATTTTTCTTAGTTGCAGTTATTGGAAACTTAAGGATTGCTATATTACCAAGAATATCAAAGCTCTTAATTTCCATATAATACAAAATAATAATAAGATTATAAAACTAACCATATTACCTTTATTTATATATATTAAGTGTAATAAATAGTTTAATAAAGAGAGCTTAGCAAGATTGTTAATGAAAGTAGAAATTCTTGATAATACAAAGAAGAAGAAAATAGTAAGTATAGTTGAGGAAGACTACGGTATAAACAACATTCCTTTTCTCTTAATAAAAACTAGCAAGGATAAAATAAGGGGCTATTCAGGAGATCTCTCAAGAGAAGAAATTACAGATATAGCAAAGTCACTTAATGTAGAACTTGTAGGCACTCAGCTATTCACCCTTGTTGATAATGATAATCATGCTAGATTAAATTTTGATGTTATGAATCTTCCAGTTCTTAAAACTCAAATTTCAAAAAATATTCTTAATATTAATGAAGTTCAGTTAAAAGAATTGTTAAGCGGTAAAAACTTAGAGATACACTCTCCATTTAATTCTCCATTTATCCCTCTTAAATTAAACAGCGATTTTTTTGGTATTGCAAAAAATCGCGGAGATTTCTTGCAGAATTACTTACCAAAAGAAAAAAGAATGAAAATAAAATAAAAAATAAAAAATAAAAATTTGAAAACAAATAAGGTAAGTTAAAAAGCACTAATCTGAATCTTCGTCGCTTTTGTCTTCTTCATCTTTTTTGTCTTCGTCCTGTGAATCGTCATGATCCCCAGGTTGATCGTCTTGACTGTCTTCATTCGAAGATGTATTATCTTCGTCAGTCTGATCTTCTTCCTGATTTTTGTTTTCTTCTTCCATTATAAAAAGTAAAAAGCAATACTTTTAAAGGTTTGCAAAAATTGATATTTTGAGGCATATAACAAAAAACGATAATTTATAAAAGAAAAGAATCTGAAAATTAAAAATAAAGTAAATTAACACATTAATAATAATGAAAAAAGAAGCAATTGAAAAAACAAAGAAGGCAGGAGAAATTGTAAGAAAAATAAAATCAGATTTGCCTAAATGGGTAAAGAAAGATATGAAACTCTTAGAAATTGCAGAAAAAATAGAATCTGAAATAATCAGTTTAGGAGGAAAACCTGCTTTTCCAGTAAATCTTGGAATTAATGATTCAACAGCACACTATACTCCAAGTTATAATGATGAATCAATAGCATATGGTTTGTTAAAAATTGATTTTGGAGTTCATATAGATGGATTTTCTGCTGATAATTCATTCTCAATTGATCTTGAAAATACTGAAGAAAATAAAAAATTAATCCAGTGTAGTAATGAAGCCCTAAATATAGCCATTGAATCTGTGAAAAAATCTTATACTCTTGGAGAAATAGGTAGTGAAATACAAAAAACAGCTGAAAAATATAATTTTTCCCCGATTCATAATCTTTCAGGACATGGAATTGAGCAGTATCAGTTGCATACTTCTCCAAATATTCCAAATTACAATAACAATAGTAAATCAAAACTTAAAGATGGAATTTATGCAATTGAACCATTTATTACAACAGGAATTGGAGAGGTTTACGATGCAAAGCCTTCAGGAATTTATGAATTAAAATCAGATTCAGGCAATGTTAGAGATAATAAAGCTAGGGAAACTCTACTTTTTATAATGGAAGAATATGGAACACTCCCATTTTGTTCCAGATGGTTAGTTAAAAAATTCGGAACAAGGGCATTAATTTCTCTCTCTTTACTAGAAAGGGCAGGAATATTACATCAGTTTTCCCAGTTAATAGAAAAATCTCATTCAAAAGTATCTCAAAGTGAACATACAATTATAATTAATAATGGTGAAGTTGAAATTGTAACTTAAACCAATAAAATCTCGCATAATAACTTCAAGAAGACGATAAGTTAATAAAATGATAACAATTCAATAATTTATGCCTTTAAAAGTATACAACACTCTTACACGAAAAAAACAAGAGTTTATTCCAATACAAAAAGACAAAGTTAGAATGTATTCATGTGGTCCAACTGTTTATAATTATGCCCATATTGGCAACTTAAGAACTTATACATTTAATGACATACTTAAAAGAAGTCTAGAATTTCTTGGATACAAAGTAACTCATGTGATGAATATAACAGACGTTGATGATAAAACAATTAAAGGAAGTAAAAAAGAAAAAGTCTCTTTGGATAAATTTACAAGAAAATATGAAAAAATATTTCTCGATGATATTAATTCTCTGAATATAATCCAGCCAGACCAGATAATCAAAGCTACAGAATCAATAGAAGATATGGTAAAAATAATAAAAGACCTAATTGATAAAGGATATGCATATAAAACAGATGATGGAATTTATTTTTCTATTTCAAAATTCAAAAATTATGGGAAACTTGCTCAATTAGAAAAGTCAAAATCAGATTCTAAAAAGTCAAGAATAAGAAATGATGAGTATGATAAAGAAAATGCACAAGATTTTGCTTTATGGAAATTTTATACAAAAGAAGATGGTGATGTTTTCTGGGAAACAGATATAGGTAAAGGTCGCCCAGGTTGGCATATAGAATGTTCAGCCATGTCTATGAAAGTTCTTGGACCAAGCTTAGATATTCATACAGGAGCAATAGATTTAATTTTTCCACACCATACTAATGAAATTGCTCAAAGTGAAGCTTCAACAGGAAAGTCATTCGTAAAATACTGGATGCATGGAGGATTCTTAACAATGAAAGAAAGTAAAATGTCTAAATCTTTAGGAAATGTTTTCTACCTAAAAGATCTTTCTGAAAAAGGCTTTTCTCCAATGTCATTTAGATACTTATGTTTAACATCTCATTATAGAGCTCCTTTAATATTTTCTATTGAAAATCTAGAAGCTGCTCAAAACTCTTATAATAGATTGAGAAATATATCAGAAAATATTAAAGATGATGGAAAACTAAATAAAGAGTATTTAGAAAAATTCAAATCCTCGATAGAAGATGATTTAGATATGCCTAATGCACTCCAAATTTTATGGAAATTAGTTAGGGACGAAAAAGCTCAGGGAAAGTATAAAACAATAAAAAAAATGGATGAAGTCCTTGGATTAAAACTCTTGGAAAAAGAGAAAATAAAAATACCAAAAGAAATTCAGGATTTGGTAAAAGAAAGAGAACAGGCAAGAAAAGATAAAGATTTCAAATTATCAGATAAATTAAGAGATAAAATATTAGGTTTAGGATATTCTATATCAGACACAAAAGAAGGTCCAATTGTAAAAAAATCGCAGTAAAATGAACAAAAAAACAAATTTAATTTTAGAATTAAATAAAATAAAAGAAAGAAATGCCAAAGTAGAGCTGGATAAAGCATGGGAAACTAGTTTTTCAAGAAAGATAATTATTGCAGTCCTTACATATATTGTTATTGTAATTTTCTTTTACTTCGCAGGATTACCAAAACCATTTATCAACTCAATTGTTCCTTCATTAGCTTTTATTCTATCAACTTTATCTCTTCCATTATTCAAAAAATTATGGATTAAATATAAAATAGAGTAACTATTATAAACTAAAAGTAACTCTATTATAAAATTAAAAGGTGATTAAAATAGCTGTTCAATTAGACTACTTAGCTCCAAGTGGATGGAAACCAAAAAATCCTGATGAGAATTTTATTATTACTCTAATTAAAATTGATTTTAGCGAAGCTGCTCTAAAAGAGGCTGGAAAAAATAAGAAATCTTCCAAAACATTATTTGAAGAGGCAGCTGCAAGCGTTGCAGCAGAATCCTCAACAGGCACCTGGACTAAAGTTTATGATGGACCAGACTCTGGGATACCATTAGCAACTGAAAAAAGAGCAATGGCTTATGATTTAGATTATGAGAGAAAAATGTTTAAGGTTGCTTATCCTATAGAACTATTTGAATTGGACAATGTATCAGGATTATTAGCAGGCATTGTTGGAAATATAGCTGGAATGAAAATGGTTTCTGCAATGAGAATTTTTGATGTTCGTTTCCCAAGAAAAATGATTCTCAAGTTGCCTGGCCCTGCTTTTGGTGTTGAAGGAATTAGAAAAATACTAAACAAGCCAAAAGGTCCATTGGTTGCAACTGTCCCAAAACCAAAAATAGGCAGAACTGATATTGAACAGGCAGAACTGGCTAAAATATTATTTACATCAGGAAACGGAACATATGATGGAATTAAAGACGATGAAAATTTAACAAGCTTGCCGTTCAATAATTTTGATAAAAGATGTAAATTAGTTCTTAAAGAAGCTAAAGAAGCTGAGAAAATAACTGGAAATAAAAAATTCTACCTATGTAATATATCTCATTCAAATATGGAAACTATGGAAAAACATGCTAAAACAATAAAGGATAATGGAGGAATTTTCATGATGATTGATGTAGTAACAACAGGATTTACAGGAATTCATTCAATGAGATTAAAAAATACAGGTTTAGCAATACATGCTCATAGAGCAATGCATGGTTTTATCACTCGTGATAATTCTCCAGGAGTTCATGGTAAAGGAAAGCTATATGGTTTTTCTATTTCAATGATTTTCCTGGCAAAATTATTCAGGCTTTTAGGTGTTGACACATTACATGGAGGGTCTCCACTGGCTAAAATGGAGGATTATGGTGAAGCAATTTACATTAAAGATGTTTTACAGAAGAAAAATCTCAAACCTCATAAACAAATACCAAGTCTTGGTCAAAACTGGTATAATGTAAAACCAGTCTGGATGGTTGCATCAGGAGGATTACATCCAGGAGATTTTGAAACTGTTTTAAAAGGATTAGGGGATGATATAATTATACAGTGTGGAGGTGGCTTGTTAGGTCATCCGTGGGGAGTTGAAGCAGGTGTGAAAGCAATAGAACAAGCCAGAGATGCGTGGTTAAAAAAAATACCTTTGAAAAAATACGTAAAAGATAATCCTCAATCAGAATTAACAGAAGCTATTAGACTTTGGGGATATGGCCCAAAAATAGTATACTAATTTTAAAAGATAGGTTTAAAAGCTAATCAAAATTATCTAAATTATGAAAAATAAAGCTGAAAAAGTTAGCAAAAAACAATGGTATGAAAAATACCGCTGGTTTTACACATCTAACAATCATTTAGTTATTGGTGGTAAAAGTGCAGAAACTAATGAAGAATTAATAAAATTACATAAAAAATTTCCAAAATATATTGTAATGCATACTAAAACACCTGGAAGTCCTTTTTCAATAATTATTTCAGATAAATTTACTGAAAAAGATTTGGAAGAAACAGCAGTTTTTACAGGTTGTTTTTCAAGAGCCTGGAAAGAAGGGAAAAAATCCATATTAATAGACATTTTTTTAATGGAGCAGATTGTAAAAAATAAAAATATGAAGACAGGAACTTTTGGAGTAGTTGGTCCTGTAGATCATAAAAAAGTTAATCTAAAATTATACTTAACTCACCAGGAGAAAAAAGTTAGATTTGTACCTCAACAAGTTCAAAAAAGCATTTTTATAGTTCCTGGTAAAACTTCAAAAGAACAAATTGCAGAAGAACTTGCAGTTAAACTTGAGACTATAAAAGAAGAAATCCTTAATGCTCTTCCAACAGGAGGTTTTAAGATATTAAAATGAAAAAAGGAAGTTTCATAAAAGGTTTTTCTGACAACATGGACTCTGATAAGTTGGTTGCTGGATGCATAGAA
>DATDSF010000004.1:0-15059 GCA_035291345.1 Candidatus Nanoarchaeia archaeon | reverse complement strand
CAATAACAATGCCTAAAATAATTAATATGATTTGTAAATACAGATCTTTCTTAATATTTAGCATAAAATAAATAAGAAAATAGTGTTTTTATTGTTTTGTAATACTCTGTGCAAGAGCACAGGGATAAAACTATTGATAATGTAAAACTTAAATATTATGTAAAAAAATTACAAAATCATATATTGTAAATTTAAAATTTTCTTGTAAAATTTCTATGAATTGTTAACAATAAAAAAGAAGTATTCCTGATACCTTAAAGACTTTGAAGATGCCTGTAAGTCTTGAATTCTGTTGTTTTAGCTTCACCAGGAGTCCATTCACCACCCTTAACCTTATGGCCAAGTTGCTTATATGAAACAAACTCTCCTGATATTTCAATATATGGTGTACCACTGACAGCAACTCTTGCACATAAATTTCTGAATCCACGAACTCTATCAAAATCCTCAACATTATCTTTTTGAATTTTCAATTCTTCTAATGTAACATTATAATGTTTAAGAAATCTCATACCATCTTCTTCACTAACAATTTCTGATTCTTTAACATCTGAAGGTTTTTCTCTTAATAATCTTGAAATTAATCCTTTCATTTTACTTACTAGTTTGTCGAGTTCCCAGTATTACTTTATTTTTAAATTTAACTATTTTACAGCATCTTTGCAGAAAGCAGATATTCCTTCAGCAGTTTCTTCAGTTGATAAAATAAACAACTTTCCAAAATCAGATTCGCTGAGTTGTTTATATAAATCACTTGCTTGTTTCATATATCTATTTCCCATTAGATAATAAGCACTATCAAGATTATGATATGTTGGAATATCAAAAACTTGTCCAACTCTATCACTTAACTTTTTTATTTTTTCATAATCTTGAGTCCCTAAAAATGCTATAGGGCTAATTAATCTGCTACGGTCTATACTATTTAAAACAGCTTGATTATTATACTCATCAAAAGCTGTTTCAAGAGTTTTCTGATATTTTAATACACTTTCAGTTATAGGATTAGAAAACCACTCTCTCTGCATTGACTCAACTATTTCAAAATCATATCCTTGAGAAGTTTCAATTCTAACATCTTCTAAATTTTCAGGTGTTAGTATTAAAGGAGATTTATTAACAGCAAGATGAGGTTTAGTAAAAAGCTCTATAATTCCATTAAGAAAATCCAAGTTAATCATTGTTGTCTTTCTATGCCATACAGAATTCATAATTCCATAAAAAGAATCAGGCCTTTTACCTTCACGAAAAGAATAACCTTTATTGAAAAGAAACTCAAGAAGTAATTCGCTGTCATAATTGCCGTCAATAAATAGATTTCCTTTGAATTCACCAACTAGTTCATGTAATTTCTCAAGTTTTTCAGGATTTTCTACACTATGTAAGATACTATACTCTCTAATGTTTCTTATATTTGTCATAAATTTTAGTAATATATACTGTTTAAAAACTTATATTTAATCAAAACCCTGGTAAAACAGATATAAAAATAAAACAGAAAGAAACAACAGACCAAGAATTATCATTAATGGCCAGCTTTCAAAAACAGCTTTAACACTAAAATAAACTGACAAAACAAAACTCACTCCCCCAATTACTATATTACTGCTCCAGACCATTTTAATAAATTATCTTTGTAAAGTTATCTTATCCATCAATTCAGAAGCATGAATATCTGCCTGCCTTTTTGCTTCTCCATATCTTACCAATGTAAGCTCAATTTCATCAACATAATCCTGGCTTACATCCATAGACCCTTTATACTCTCTATATACCTCATCATCAAATTCAGCACTTACTTTTTCTTCATTTACAATTCCTATTAGAAAATCATGATACCCTCTTCTGACAGACTCAATGTTTAATTTAGAAAAAGTTGGTCCGCTTCCTGGACAATCTCTGAGAGCAGAATAAATAACATCTAAGTCTGGAATATATAAATCATCAGTTATACTTTTTTTAGATGGATATTCTTCTATAATGTTTTGTATGTGGTGAGCTTTCATGTCACAGACTAAAATGCATTATTTTTAAATATTTATATATATTACAATTAGCAGGTTAATATAACTTCTAAACTTCAAAAGACAAATATTACAGCTAATTTTATACTATGAAAACCCTTAAAAACATCTTTTACTTATTATAAAAATAAAAAGAGTTGAAAATGGATGGTTTATTGTTAGCAGCAATTCTTGGAGGTGTGGGAGGATTGACAAGAGGTTTTGTTGGTCTTTTAAAGGCACTATCATTAAGAAGAAGAATCTTATGGGGATATTATGCAATTACAGTTCTTATTGCAGTAATCATCGGAGTTTTTGTAGGAATTATATTTAATTTTGATCCAAGATTATCACTATTAGCAGGTTATGCAGGAACAGACATTTTAGAAGGCATATACAAATCTTTTAGTGTTCAGAAACTATATGTTTCAACAACTCCTGCATCTAAAAAAGCAAAATGAAGGACTTTTTCTCTTTTTCTCTTTTAAAGCTGATAATTCCAGTTATTTTTCTCTTAATCTTCCTATCTTTATTTATTGCAGCTAGCATGGAGAATTCACTGTATAATAAATTTGCCTGTAAATATGCAGATATTAGTCTAAAAAATCAAGAGGCAGTTGAAACAGGCAATGAAGAATTATTCAATAAAGCCCAGGAAGAAAGAGTTTTAATAGATGAGGAGTTAAGACAGGAAATTGGAGAAAGAAAATATATTTTTATGTACTATATAGCTATGAATAGGTATATAGCAAAGGTAAATCCTTTATACCCTGTTGATTGCGGATTAGTTCCTGAAAATAATTTATGCAGTTTTTATTTTTCAGAGGATTCTTATAATTGTGCAAAAGTTTTAATTTCAACAAATTACGGGCTTGGAAATTTAATTAACGATAAAATACCTAGTTATAGAGGAATTAATTATTCTCTATTACTTTTAAATTTAGCAATATTTTTAATACTGGGTTACATAATATCATGTATATTATCACTAATATATAGAAAGATAAAATTAAAAAAAGATAATAAAAACAAAAAATAAAAGATGGTAAATAAAGAACTTGTTAATTTTATAAAAGAAGCAAGAAAAAGAGGATTTGATGACTATCAGATAAGAAAACCTCTTTTAGACAATAACTGGCCGATTCATGAAATTGAAAAAGCCTTTGCAAGTTTATCACCAAAAACTCATTTGAAATATAAAAACAAAGTTACTATTTATCTTGATAGCAGTGTATTAAAAGTTCTTGAAAAGCGTGCTGATAAAAGCTTAATGACTCTAAGTGAAATGATAGAGGATATTTTAAGAAGATCAGCCATAAACTCTAAGAAAATAAAGAAATCCGAGGAGAAATTAGATGATATGTTTATTTCCCTTTTCTCAAGAAAAACTCCAGGCAAGCCAAGAAAGTCTTAACTAAAGCTATTTTTAAGATTTATTACTATAAAAAAGTCACTACTCTTTGTCAATAAATAGAGTTTATATATTAGGATGTATATATTATATAACCATCAATTACAAAGATTATTTTAAAAGTTATGGTTTTCGGAAACTTATTTTTCCTTGATACATTAAATTAATGGAGAAAAAGAGATGATAAATAAAAAAATTCCAGCCATAATTACATGTTTATTGTTAAGTATAACTCTAATTTCATCTGTTTTTGCACTTTCCTCAGGAACATTTACTCTAAGATCATCAGGAGTTAATAATCTTGAAAGTTTGGATATTTACAATTCATTTCAAAATTCAAAAGTAAAATTATCTGTATTTCATTCAGA
Source organism: Candidatus Nanoarchaeia archaeon (assembly GCA_035291345.1). Classification (GTDB taxonomy): domain Archaea; phylum Nanobdellota; class Nanobdellia; order Pacearchaeales; family GW2011-AR1; genus JACPLR01. The sequence continues at coordinate 11,277 of DATDSF010000004.1, read as the reverse complement.
TTCTAGAAACTCTGGAAAAGGTTCTTTGTCTATAACTGCAAAAGCTCCTAATAATGACAGACTTTCCTTGAATGTTAGACTGACAGAAACAAATATAACAGAATTGACAGGAGATAAAATAATAGTTAAGTATAAAGCAGAAGGAAGATACTATATTTCAGGAATTACCCCATTTAAAGTTGAAATTGATGATGTAACAGTTGAATATGACTACTCAACTGGGAAAACTATAGTTTTTTCTGAAGAAGGAATCAATTTTTATATAGAAAATCTGGAAACAAGAGCGCTTCTAAGCCCAAGACATTTTAGAAATGATTAATAATATAAATAGAGTATGAATTTCCAACAAACCAGTTAGCAGGTTTATTTAGTGGAAGAATAGAAAAAGAACTTACAACAAATGGAAATAGAAAGGGAATAAGTATAGAATGTTCATACTCTCCAATGGAAGAATCTTTAAGTACAGGCATTTATCATGGAAACTCTCTTATAGTATTGAATGGCCATTCAGCAGACAAAGAAGAAAAACAAACACTATTTCCCTATAAAATGAATGATAATTTGTAAAGTCTACGTCAGGAAATATTAGAAAAAATTAATCTTTTTTATCTTCCTTAACTAACTTATAAAGTTCTCCGTCAGAGAAGTAAGCATCTCCAGAATCAGTTAAAAAATAACTAACCCCGCTAGATTCTGTTATTTCTTTTGCCCTTATATAAGTACCATCTTCTTGACCTATAAACAAATATCTAAAATTTCTTGCTCCATTTCCATCTGTATAAATTATTACGTCTTCAATTCCATCACCTGTCAAATCTCTAATAGTCACTATTTCTGATGTTGCATCACAAGCTATTGTTCCAAGAGCTAAAGCTCCAGAAAGCAACATTGATTTTAAAGTGTTTTTAATTTCCATTTTTCTATTAGAATTTATTATATCTTTTTATTTATAAATCTTTCTAGTTGTTATAACTAAGAAAAGGCAACACGAGTCTTTCTCTATTATTAATTTATCTTTTTTATTTCTGCTTCTAATTCCTCTCCAATTTTCCAACCAAATTTTTTAATCAGTTTTTCAAGAATTACTACCTATTTTGTTTGACAGCTCAACAGATAATAATATTTAAATACCAATTTCTAAGAGTATTCTCATGGTAAATGCAATATCTCAATCAATAGAGGCAATAATAGTTTCTGTAGGCCCTATAAATAATGACGCATTTAATCTTATTGTTTGTCCAGAAAGTTTTCCAGATTCATCTTTACCACGCTCTCAAACACCTATTTTGGTAAAATATACAGCTGATAATCTAGACATTGAGCCATCTGCATTACCAGAATATAGGGAATTAATTGAAAGAATGTATGACCATAAAAAAGATAATGCAGTATTTAGAGTTAAATTAAATATAACTGCTCCATTAAACAAAGATAAAGTCCAGTATACAGGGCAAGGAATAATAGAATTTCTAAATGACTAATTACTTAAACTTAGCATATTTCTTACCGCTTTTTATCTTCATAACAACAAAGACAATTGCAATAACTATAACAACAACTATTACAATCCAGATTATTATAGTTAGTATATTACTCTTTTGAGTTTCACTAGTTTCTTCTCCAGTTGTTGTATCATTTCCACTTGTATCAGCTGTATTTGTTTCAGCAATAGAAGCACTGCTCTGTCCAATAGCGAAATAGCTGAATGAAGTTAACTCAACATCATAATAATAATTTGTTGTATCATCACTTATATATTTAGTACTCAACTCGTTCCACTGGTTATTAGCAAATCTTGAAACAGATAACTTATCTTTATCAAGACCATTACTATTAACCCATGATTTTTCAACCTGTACTCTAACAATAGCTTTCTTAAGCTTATCTTGATTATTTGAAGTTATTTCTAAATACTTGTAGACTTTGCCTGTTTTTGAAATACTAACAGCTGCAGGTTTTCCATCATATTTAGTAACTGTAACTTTAACATTCTGCGCTTTGTTATTTACTTCTATCTGTATTTCTTTAATACCATAATCTTTATCAAAATTCTTTACAATTCCAGCAGCTCCAGCTTCTATACTTGCTATGCTTTTCTCAACTTTCTTTGTTGTGCTAACTGAACTTCCACCACCACCAGAAGAACCTCCTCCAGCTGGCTGAATAACATTATAACTTACACTAGAAGATTTAGATAATCCAGCATAGTTAGTTACAGTACATGGAGTTGTAAAACTTCCAGTACTTGAAGTTGAAGGATTCACAGTATAAGAAATTGTTTCAATACCACTTACAGAATCACTTCCTCCGCACGAACATGTAAGAACTTCATCTCTGTCAACTGTTGCTTCACCACATGTATGGCTTATAGTTGGAACAGAATTGTCAACAGTGAAATTAATTATATTTACACTATTATTAAGATTGTTTAATGTATCATTTGCTACTATACTTATATTATACACTCCATCTGAAATAGTTGAAGTGTCAAGAGTAGCATTCCAGTAATTACTTGCAGCATTGTTTGGTGTTAAGAAAGCAACCTGAACTCCTGCATATGTTGTCACATTAAATCTAACCCAGCTGAAAGCATTTAATGTAGTATCTATTATAGATATATTAATAGAATAATTAGATGAAACATTATATCCACTCTGAGGTGTAGCATTAGCAACAACCAAAGGAGGTGTAGTATCAAATATAACCTTTAGTGAAGCATTTACACTATCTTTTATACTATAAGATCCGCTTGCATTAAATATTGTAGCATTAATAGTATAATTTCCATCTGGAACATTAGCTAGTGAAAAGTTAAGCATAACCCAACATGCATTTATTCCACAACCAGTAGCAGTTGTATTTCCCACAAGAATCCTTGTTGCGTTGCCATTTGGACTTGCATAAAAAGATGCATTTAAAGGATTTGTTATATCTGAGGTATTTGTATAAGTTACATTGAATAGAACATTTGTTCTAGTATAATTATTCCCGTCAACAGGGCTGGTTATATTTGAAGCAGCACTGACAAAACTTAAAGAAACCAAACTTATGAATATAGAAAATGTTATTAAACATAAAACCAAATAAATTTTATTCAACCCTTTCATCATCACTCTTTTTTTAAACTTCTTGTTTGATTAAAGATTTTTAAAATCTTTATATCTATATTACAACCTAATTGATTGTTAATATATAATGAAATATACACTTTAGGTGTTTATAAATCTTTTCTTCAAATATTTTTTTATCCTCGAAAAATCATTTTTTAAAAAAACAAAAAAAACAAATTTATTTTAATTTTTATAATCCCAAACAGCTTTTCTGACTTAGAACACTTTTATATTTCCATCCAAGAGCAAATTCTGAAATTTTCAATTCAACACCAAGATCTCTGTTTGTGTTTGCAGCTTTTATTGTATTGCAGAATCCATTTTTTAAATCATTTAAGTATTTTGAGTGGATAATTATGGAAATATCTTCATTCTGGGAATTTATTTCTGAATCAGAAATTTCTTTAACACTTCCTTTCTTAATGACATAACTCTCTTCCCACTCTCTTTCTCCGCTCTCAAAATTATAAAGCCTTAGTGTAATTACAGCGTCTTTGGGAAGACTATTAATAAAACTCTGACCCTCAAGATATTTAGGAAGATTATCCTTTGTTACAATAACAGGGTTTGAATTAACACTCGCACTATTTCCAGTAGTATTGCTTGTGTTCTGAATTTCCTTCGAAATATACTTATTATAATAAAAATATCCAAATCCGCCGACAAATCCTATTATTAGTATTATAATAATAGTAAAAACAACTCCCTTGCTTACATTACCTCTAATATTCATATAAACAAAATAAAAATTCGGTTTAAATATCTTATTATACTACTTTATTTCTTTTTCTTTTAATTATGTAAATTGAAATTAATGCTATAAATACAGCAACAAGCAATAAAGAAGAAAAAATAAATATAACTCCAAGATTATTTTCATTTCCAGTTTCTTCAACACTGCTTCCTGTTAAAACAACAGAACTTGATTTATTTGTGTTTTCCTCAAATCTAACAAGGTTTGGATTTATGCCGTTTCCTATAACAACTTCAAGCCATGTTCCAACACCAACACTCTCTTCTCCTTTAAAAATTAAAACCCCATAATATCTTCCATTTTCTTTTCCAGTAATACAAACATCAAATGTTTCTTTTTTATTAAATGTAATACCAGAAGGATAATCAATAATAATGTCAAGTTCATTAGAATCTAATGTATAATCATTAAGGTTTTTTGTATCTCTTATATTCCATCTGTCTTCTCCTGTAACTGTAATCCTTTCACCTGAAAAAATACTGATTTCCTTGCATACTTCCTGATTAATTTCTGCAACAAAGCTTAATTCTGCCTTTGAAAGTCCAAGGCTTGCAGAGTAAACTCCGCTAACAGAGATTATAACTAAAAAAGCTAAGATTAAAAACCCAAAAAAATATTTTACATTAACCCTCATTTTATTTTCTCAATTTACCGAATATAAACATATATTTAAGTATATAAATTTTTTAACACTCCAATATATAATAGAAAAAAGCAAAATAAACAAAAGCTCTTTTACTCAGCTGCAACAGCAATTATAATAATCTCTACTTCCTCGCCGATTAAATCACTTTCTATTTCTCCTTCAAAATCACTTAAATCAAGCTTAACTTCCATATTTTTACTACTCCCACTTATATTCATGTTAAACTCACCTATTTTCTTAGCACTTCCGCTTAACTCTCTGAAATATAGGTTTTCAAATATATCACTATCTCCTTCAGCTAACTCTGGTCTGATATTAACTTTTGAGCTTCCTGTCTTATTAACCTGAATTCTTGTATATGAAGTTGAACCTCCTTTAGATACATCTCCAAGAAAAATATGATCTGGAACTTCTATTCCAATTTCAGGTTCTTCATTTTCAGGATCAGCAAGTATGTTTGCTTCAATAATTATAGTGCTGTTAGCAGCATAAACAAAAGAAAAAACTATAATTAAAGCTAAGATAATAGTTATACAGACAATAAAATACCCCTTTTTCATTTTAAAATACTAAACAGATATTGTAATGTATATTGTTTATAGTGTAAATTGGTTTATAAAATTATATTACTACTTTTTTCCAATGAAAATTTAATAGTTGAAATGTTAAGATTTATATCTATCTAGATAATCTCTTTTTTATGAATCTCCTCTTTGTATGTAATGTGGGAATGGAAAGAAGTCCTACTGCAGTCAATGTTGCTTTGCATCTTGGATTAGAGAGAAAAGTTAAAGTTAATGCAGATTATATAGGAATAGACAGAGATACACAATATAGGCAAGCTGTTCTCTCAAGGTTAAATGAATATGATAGGATATTTGTAATGGATAATGATATAGGGAAAAGATTAGAAGAAGAGTATTCTGTTCCAGCTGATAAAATAACTTCTTTGAATATTGATGATGATTATGATGTAGGAGATATAACTCTCAAGACAATTATAAGAAATAAACTTGAAGGATTTATAAAATAATTTTTAAGCAACACTAAAAGCTACAATTGTTGAAGCAGAATTACCAGCTCTGTCAGTTGCCTTTACCTCAAGTTCGTGATATCCTGATTTAAATATAGAAGTTTTTCCTCTAACATTTCCATACTCTCCACAGTTGCTACATAGTCTTCTTGTTACAGGCCTTATTTCAGTTATGTCCTTGTACTCAAGTCTGACAGACTCGCTTACAGTTATGTTAATTGGAATTCTTCTATCAATGTAAGTTATATTTTCAGGAAGATTTACAGTTATTACAGGTATAGTATCATCAATATAAACTCTGACAAGTCTGCTTCTTATACTATGAAGTAAATCTCTTAGTTCAAAATAATAAGCTGCCTGAGAGTCGTTAATATTAAACTCAGAAAAATTAACACTAAAATTACATTCTTGATTTCTTCCAGACATGCAGTCGTCTCTTATTACTTCATTACCATTTATAACTAATGAGATATTATCAAGATTGTTCTCACTGTATTTTACTTTAAACAGCGAACCATTTGTTAATTTATTATTGCTTGGGTATGTTGATGAAACTCTTGGGGCAACAGAATCTATGAAGAAAACAATATTCTCCTCAACAATTCCTCCTGAAAGTTTTCCAACAGCCTGAACAGTTATATTATTCCATCCCTCATTAAAGAATATAGCTTTTTTTCTGCTATCTCCATATTCAGAACATGTTGTGCAAAGTCTTTTCCATCTTGGAACTCTGTCATTATAATTAATATACTGCAATAATGCTTCTTCTCCTTCTACACTTATGTTAATTGGAATTCTTCTTTCATTGTAATTAGTTGAAACAGGAGAATTAATTGTAATGTTCAGGTAAGGTTCAACAATCTGGAAACTCCATACTAATGTTGAATTTCTTCCTGCTTTATCTTCAATATAAAGTTCTATTGTATGATTTCCATAGCTTAGATTATTCCCAGGAGTATACTCTACTTTTACATCTAATGTTCCTGATTTTTTAACAATTTCATTAACTTCAATATCATCTATTTTTAATACAGCGCTTGAATTATCAACTCCTGAATTTCCCTGATATACTTCATCTACATATGCATATATAAACGGAGTAGTGTCAAATAAAATAGAATTATTTTCAGGAAGAACATCTTCTATTTCAGGATCTTTTAAATCAATCATAAGTTCTTTTGATACTTTCTGTTCTGTAATACAGCTTAATTCACTCCAATAGTTAAGCTCTAAAGACCCTGCACTTATACTTCCATTATTTGGAACATTTTCAAGATGAAATGGCAGAGTGTAATTTATAGTTTGCCCATTGTCCCATTTGTAAAAAATTTGAAGAGCATCAAAATTAAAAAGAGAAAATTCAGGTGTTGTAATATACCATTCGTTATTTCCATCAGGTTCTGAAGGATTTACTATTAACAGGGTATTTTCATTTAAATAAAAATTCTCAACTTGACTGCTAAAAGTTTGATTAAAGCAGTCTCTAACAAATAACTGCCAGTTTGTATTCTGACTGATATTTATAGCTGTTGAATTAATCAAAGCAGAATAATTCTTACCATTTATAGTATTTCCGCTAAAATTAACCCATCCATTATCACTCTCAACACTGAAAATTACATCTTCAACGCAAAATCCTTCTACAACTGAACTTAAAATAACATTTTTCCCCTTAATATTACATGAACTTGAATTAGTATCTGATATTGTTACTGGCTGATTTGAAAATCCTTTTGTTGAATTTTGAAATACAAAATCTCCACTCCCATCAGGATTTCTACTGAAAGTCAAATCATCATTATCACTATCTAAAAAATTACCCGTACTATCATGCAATAAATTATTATCTCTAAATAAGCTCAAACTCTGATTATTCACCAGTCCACTTAAGCTATCTAAAACATAAAATCCATCTTCTTCAATTATTACACCTGATATTGTATAATTATTTCCTTCAATATCATTAATATACCACCCAGTTATATTCACTGCATTCCCATTATTATACAGTTCTATCCACTCATTTCCATTATCACTTCCAAAAGGGTTTACTTCAGCTTCATTAATAAAAACAACAGCAGAAATAAGTGAAAGAGATAGTATAAAAGAAATTATTAAAACAAAACTAATCAAAACTGCAGAAATATTTTCCTTTTTTATTCCCATTTTCATCCATTTTTTTCATAGTAATTATAATACTATGTCAATACTGGCACTTCTTTCAGCTCTGTTTCCAGCATCGTCAAGTATTTCTATAATTAAATCATGATGGCCATTTCTCAGACTTATTTTTTTTGTACACATTCCATCAACAAGTCTTGTGCACATACTTCTGAACCTTGGTCTGCTCTCAGTTGTATCCATATACTGGATAACATCTAAATTATCTTCTGTTACATTAAATACAAATGTTACATATTTTCCATTTATTGTATAATTCATTGAATTAACAACAGGCACCTGAGTATCAACCTTTAACTTGCTTACTGTTCTTGAATTAACAACACTTCCAGCATTATCTTCTACAGAAAACATATAGCTTATTTCTTCACCATTGTAATTATTAAGATTAACTGTTGTATTGCAGGCCATCTTTGTTCCTGATAAACATCCAGCCAGATTTATGCTATTAAATCCGCTTAATTCATTACCATATGTTAAGTTTACTTTTTTAAGATTTAACTCAGTATATTGAACATTAAATAATCCGCTTGCAAATCTGCTTCTAGGCATTGTTGAATATATTCTTGGTTTCTGTGAATCAACAAAGAAAGTTACTTCAACAAATCCTTCATTGTCAGCATTATCAATAGCTTTTATTCTTATATTGTTCATTCCATCCTTGAAACTTCTTGCTCTGTTGTATGACATGCAGTTTGAACATATTCTTGACCATCTCCCTCTTCCATTTATCAAATCTAAATAATAAACATCACTTCTTTCATCTAATGTAAATGCAAAAGGAACATTTCTTGAATTGTATAAAGCATTATTCTGAGGATTTAGTAAAGTGATTACAGGAGGAGTAATATCTAACTGTGTAGAATTTCCACCGTTAATTCCACATGTTGGAGCTAAAGTATTACATACATTCCAGTTTCCAGGAGCCCAGCATCCAAGATTGCTATTGTAAGCGTCCATACATAATTTGTAATTATTGCTTGGAGAAGTTCTATCTGGGATATTCCCACAAAAATCAATTCTTTCTCCATCAGCAAAACACTGCCAGAATTCAGCACTGGCAAAACTAATCATACTAATAAATAATGCAGTTGATACAATTAGCATTAACCCTATAACAAATAGAGGTTTTGTTACTCTTTTTTCTCTTTTTTGATTATTCTCTTTTTTCATATTGTTAAAAGATTTACCTTATTTCATATTTAAGTATTATTGTTGTTTTTTGAGTTGTTTTTTGGTATTACTTTGTTTCAGTTATTTTACTGATATCTATTTCTAATACAAAGCGAATTTTCTTCGCGTTGGTTCTAATTAATATAAAAACTAAAAAGGTAAATAAAAAAATAAAAAAAATTAAATTTCCTTTTTAGACTGCTTCTCCCCAGAAGTATATACTTCCAGTATCGAAGTCACCATTACATGGTTCTGGCAATGCAAGTCTGAATGTTACTGCCATTTCTGCACCTGGTGCTAATAAATTAGCAGTGTAGTATGGTCCGACTTGCTGATCCTGAAGTATTTCATATCCATCATAGAAACTGTATGGATCGTGGAATCCAATACCATATCCGATGTTTACATAACCTTCAGCATCTCTATCTCTGTCGTCTACTGGACCAGGACCTCTGTTTCCTACTTCATCATCTCCTGATGTTGAGTAAGCGCCGTTAGTTGCGAAGTATCTGAAGTTCTTCAATTCTAATTGATTTGAAGTAGGACACTTTGCTCCACTTGATGATGAATCATAAAAGTCAGTACCTGATATAAACATATCAAGCATAACTCCTGAACCATCGTCAGCGTCATTACCAACTAAGATTGTATCTGAGTAAGATTGTGTTCCAGGTCTTACATCTTCAAATGTAAGATCTCCATCAACGCTAAGAGCAACAACTGGATTTAAGAACCAATATTCGTTCTCATCCATTGTTCCAGATAATCCATCAAGGTCTGTTGCCTCAACAGTTATCCAGTATTCTCCGTACATTGAAAGTGGTGTTTCAACAGTTAAGATACATGTGTAGAAAGCTGCTACATTATCTGTGAAAGAATCTAATTCTTCCTCAAGTATTCTAGCATTACATTCTTCTGGTATTTCAGTTTGGTCGTTTACAACTTCATCAAGGATACAATTTACCTCAATGTCGTTTCCAGCTCCCTGTGAGTCTCCGATTGTAGCAAACACATCTTCAATTTTTTCAATTCCATTCTTATCAAAAACAAGAACGTCCCATACAATCTGTTCACCCTCAAACGCATAGTTGTTTATTCTTTCGTCAAGAGGCTTTCCATATATTGTATATGAAGAAGGTGTGATTACTTCAGGTCCAGGAGTATATCTCCCTGGTTCAGTCTGATCATCGAAAACTATTCTAGAGTCGCACATCCAAACCATAGGCTCAAAGTCCTCTGTCTGAACGTCAACGCCAACACCAGTACCTACACTAGTTGCAAGAACCATAGGCATAATAGATAATAGCATAGTAGCCATTAAAACTACACCTAATAGTTTTTTCATTGTGATTTAAATTAACCTCCTTTCAGACAATATAATATGAGTTGTGTTATGTACATTAATTTTACTTAATTCTGCATAACTATAATTACCTGAAAAATACAAGACCCCTTTTTTCAGGCCCTCTTTTACCCCTTTAATACTTTGAAACACCATTTTAGATAACAAAACAATATAATATCACTTTAAAAGCATTTTTATCGTCGAGGAAATATGTTTTTGTTATCACTTGAAGTGAATGAACCCGTTTTACGACGCTAAAATTACTAAACTGAAAATGCTGTATTTTTTAGTAAAACAAAAGTTATGAAATAACTAAACTAAAAAGTAGCACTATCACCTTTCTATTCTGCTTAAGTTTGTAAATATGTATATTATTCTCATGATAAACTCTACAATTACTATAAACAAAATGTAGATTATAATGCTTGTAAAAAACTGAGGTATAGAAGTTATTTTGTCAATAGTGCTCTGTATGTTAAAGAAATCAGTTGATGTTAAACTTATTATTAGTATAGTAAATGGAAATAACTTAGATATATCTTCAGAAAGTTGCTGATTATAATAGGAAACTATTCTTATAACGCCAACAATACAGGCAGAGATAAGTATTATTTGATTTATTTGATAATCTTTTGCTATAAGAAGAAATATTAAAGCCATTACAAAAAACCAGAAAAATACAAAGATTGGAAGAAGAATAATATACTCGACTAGAAAAAAGGCAAGAGCAATGGTTTTCTTAAGTGCAGGGTGTTCAGCAGTATTGTACTTACGTAAATTAATCTCAAGTATGTCTCTCTTGGCAATAAATTTATGAAATCTCCAGATAAATAATACATAAAGGGTTATAATAACTATAAAAAAAGCTATTGTAAAATAAGGGTGAAACTCACTTGGTACAACATCTTTAAATGAATTTAAAGCAGTGCTTAATCCATTAGAGACTCTATTTGCAATATCTACAGCCATCTTTTTACATAAAATACAAACAAGGATTATTTATAAAATGTTTGAAATAAAAATGTTAAGGAAAGT
>DATDSF010000003.1:0-2844 GCA_035291345.1 Candidatus Nanoarchaeia archaeon | reverse complement strand
GATGTTGCGCAAATTCTTTCAGATAAATTTAATATCTGCATAAGAGCAGGCCATCACTGTGCAATGCCTTTAATGACAAAATTAAAAATAGCTGGAACCTGCAGAATATCTATAAGCATTTACAATACAAAAGAAGATATAAATAAGTTAATCTCTAGTTTAATAAAAGTAAAAGAGGTTTTTGAAAAATGACAGAAGAAAAATTATTCATAAAAAACCGCAAAAATCAAAACATCTCTGTTTTAATTGAAATTCCAAAAAGCCAAAAAGGATTGGCATTTGTAATACATGGACTTGGAGGAAGAAAAAATCAACCACATATAAGAAAAATAAGTAAAGCTTTTATAGATAATAATATCACAACAATAAGTTTTGATACTACCAATTCATATGGGGAAAGTGATGGAGATTTCCAAGATGCAACAATAACAAATTATTTGCAGGATTTAGAAGATGTAATTAACTGGGCAAAAAAACAAAACTGGTACAAAGAACCATTTTATCTTGCAGGACATAGTTTGGGAAGCGCATGTATTATTATTTATGCAGAAACTTTTCCCCATGAAATTAAAGCATTAGCACCAATTTCAACAATTGTATCTGGAAAATTGAGTTTAGAAACAAAACGGAATGGAGATTTAGAAAAATGGGAAAAAGAAGGAATAAGACAGTGGACAAGTAATTCTGGAATTATAAAAAGACTTAAGTGGACCCATATCCAAGATCGTCTTAAATATGATGTCTTGGAAAAAATTGATAAAATAAAAATGCCAGTAATTTTAATTGTTGGAGAAAATGACACATCAACTCCTGTCCAGCATCACAAAATACTTTTTGATAATTTAAATTGTAATAAAGAAATGCATATAATTAAAAATGCAGATCATAACTTTAGAGGGGAAGATGAAGAAAAAAACCTAAATGAACTAAACATGCTGTTAAAAACATGGATTAATAAATTAAAATGACAGAACTATTATACTTAAAAGATTCTTACATGAAAGAATGTGATGCAGAAGTTGTAGAAATAAACAAAGAAGACTCCACAATAATCCTAGATAAAACAATTTTTTATCCTAAAGGTGGAGGACAGGAATGTGATAAAGGTGAAATAGAAACTCCAGATGGGAAAATAAGAGTAATATGGGTTGATAAAAAAGATGGTAAAGTAAGACATGAAGTTGATGATATTGGATTAAGTTTAAAACCAGGGTCAAAAATTAAATGTAAAATAGAATGGGAAAGAAGATACAAGCTAATGCGTTCTCACACAACAACACATATTTTAGCAGAAACAATTTTCAGGCAGACAGGAGCTTTGATTACTGGAAATAACATGGATTTAGAAAAATGCCGAATTGATTTCAGCCTTGAAAATAACGATGCAGAATTGATGAAAAAAGCAGTAGAAGATTCCAATAACATAATAAAGCAAAATCTACCAATAAAAATAGAATTTATGTCAATAGAAAAAGCTGAAAAAATACCACAACTTTCAAAGCTTGCAAAAGGTCTTCCTGAAAGTTTAAAAGAAATAAGAGTTGTTAGCATTGGAGATTATGATATTCAGGGAGATGGTGGAACACATGTTAATAATACAAGTGAAATAGGAAAAATAGAATTTATCAAAGTAGACAATAGAGGAAAGAACAACAGGAGGATTTATTTTAAAATAATTGATTAAATGAAACTAGATATTTACAAAGAACACATACTGGACTTGTACAAACATCCCCATAATTTTGGAGAAATAGAAAATCCAACACATAAAGCAGAAGCTTTCAATGCTTTATGTGGAGACCAGATAAAAATAACTATATTAACAGAAAAAAATATAATTAAAGATATAAAATTTCAGGGTTATGGCTGTGCAATCTCAATAGCAACAGCTTCAATGCTTACTGATAAAATAAAAAATCTTGAAATTGAAAAAGTAAAAAATCTTTCCAAAGACGAAGTTATAGCAATGCTTAAAATACCAATATCTCATCAAAGGCTTAAATGTGCCTTGCACTCTTTAGATGCAATTAAAAAAGCATTGAACAAATAATTATAATCCATCAGAAAGCTCAACATCAATTCCTAGAAATTTTACAGCTCTATCAACAAAATTAAGGCTTAAATTATTTTTATGGATATATTCTAAAATAAAGCCTTTTGTAACAACAATTTTACTAGGATCTTGTTTATATCGAATAGCTCCAAATCTTTTAATTTCTCCCTCTAAAGCACAATTTCCATCCCAATCTTTTAAAGTTTGATTATTAAAAAAATAATCTGAGATAATATCTTCTCTATCTTTAAGTTTAAAATCAAATGAAGCATAATGGTCTCCTTTTTCTCTATATTTTTCCCTTTCTTCCCTACTTAACCTTTCAACAGTAGCTGGAACACCTACATCTCTTCCAGCATCAGTACTCCATAAATACTTAGATGTACTAATCCATTCATTCCTAATGCTTATTGGATTCCTCATAAAAAACAATATGCCCTCTCATATTTAAAGAATATGGCGTTATATTAAATATATTAGAAACTTTTTTATACTCACACTTAACTATTGTTAATATAAAATGCTTGAAATAAAAGACTTACATGTTGAAATAGAAGACAATAAAAAGGAAAATGATGCTTCAAGAAACCTTGGTGTCTTAAGCAAAGAAATCCTCAAAGGTCTGAACTTATCTGTAGAAAGGGGAAGTATTCATGCCTTAATGGGACCTAATGGAAGTGGAAAATCTACTTTAGCAAATGTAATTATGGGTAATCCAAAATATAAAATAACTAAGGGAGATATTTTGTTTGAAGGAAAATCAATAATTAACTTAAATGTTTCAGAAAGAG
>DATDSF010000002.1:0-13528 GCA_035291345.1 Candidatus Nanoarchaeia archaeon | reverse complement strand
TCTTTTCCAGAAACTTTTCCTTTAAACTCAGCCATTATCAAACCCATATATCCTCCCATACTCAAACCTGGCTTTTCCTTAATTAATTTAATAACAAACTCCTCAACTTCATGTAAATTAATTTTTTCCATTTTTACAGCTTCTTCCACACTCCTTCCTTTAATTACATCTAATAAAATATCCTGAATATCATGTTTCTCAATTTTCCCCTTATTTAATTTCTGGAGAACATGTTCTAAAACATCTAAAGTTAATACACTATATATTTTATTTAAAGAAATTTTTTCTTTGACAGAAAATTCCTTAGGCCATAAAACAAGCATCTTTGCAATTAAATTAGCATCATTATTAATCTGAAGAAGTTCTTTTATTTCTTCAATTTTTCCTTCACTTACAACTAAATTAATCATCTCCTGGCCTAAACCATGAGACTTAAGTTCTTGCTTAATATCGCTTCTAAGTTTAGGAAGAGATTTTTTAATATCATTCACAAAATCTCTAGATATGCTTAGTAAAGGTAAATCAGTTTCAGGATACATTCTTGCAGCTCCAGGCATTGGTCTTAAAAATTCTGTTGTACCATCTGCATTTGCTTTTCTAACCTCTCCACCAAGTTTTTTATTTTTAATTTCTCTCAACTGTCTATCTATTTCTTTTTCAACAGTAGGAATAAACATTTTAACATCTTGAAAACCTTTTATTTCAACTCTTTTATGATTATTAACTGAAATATTAACATCCTGTCTTATAGTTCCAATTCCTCTTTTTACCTTACAAGCCCGAATAATATCCCCTAGAGCTAAAGCAACTTCTTTTATCTGATCTCCAGAGACAATATCTGCTTCAGTTGAAATTTCAATTAAGGGAATTCCTAATCTATCCAGCCTATAAACTGTTTTATCTTTCTCTCTGGAAATTATTCTTGCAGCATCTTCCTCTAATGCTACTGTTACAATTCTAACTTTGCCACTATCAGTTTCAATATAACCATTTTGAGCAATTAAAACAGTACGTTGAAAACCTCCAGTATTACTTCCATCAATAACTGTCTTTCTCATAATTTGTGTAACAGGAAGTATTTCACAGTTCAAAAGAAGACTGACTTGAATTCCAATTCTCAAAGCATCTTGGTTAATCATCTCAGGAGGTTCTTCATCTAATTCAATTAAACAAGTGCTAGCATTATAACCCTGATAAATAAAATTTCTGTCAAGAGAAGCCTCATGTTTAACAGCTTCATCAATAATTCCTGTTTCTCCTGCAATTGCATGTAATTTTCTATTAACAGTAAAATCAGGTTCATCACTTCTCAAAACACTAGGACAATTGCAGAATAATTTATTAGTATCTAACTGCTGATGAATTTCAAGGCCAGCTTTTATCTTAATCTCTTCATTTTTAGACATAACCATAAAAAGTAATGGAAAGTTTAAATTATAAACTTTAAGGTATCAAATAACTAAATCCAGTTTTTTAAATTTAGGTAAGTTTTTATAAAGTGCGTCAACAAGATGTCTTTGTATTTCATCTAATTCATCCTTTCCTATCAAGGAGGATAATTTAACAAAACTCCAAGGGTTTAAACAATTAATTTCCATAGAATAAGGCAGATTAATAAATTCTTCTAAATCAACAACTATTTGATTATCTGCCCCAATGACAGATATTCCTTCTAGTTTTTTACATGCTCTTCTAAAATCCCTGCTATTTGTAAGTTTAAGTCTATGGGGATGATGGATAAAACCATCATGTGCATGAACAAAACTACATCCAAGATCTATATATATGGGCTGAAGACTTACACTCTGATCAATAATATAATTTTGTTTTTTACCCACAACATCAGAAATTAACAAGCTATCCAAGTAAACAAATTCCCCTTCAGGAATTTCACATTTAGATGATACACTTATATCTGCCCTATTAATGTTAAGGTTTTGAGTAAGTCTATTAATAAAATAATAATCTCTCCCTAAAGGGTCATTTTCTCCATGTTTTTTCCATCCAAGAAACTGGACTTTCTGAGCTTTATTTAATAATAAAAAAGAATCCACAGTCTTAAGTCCTATCTTTCTAGCAAGTTCAAATGTTATAGATTCATAAATTGGTTGATGCTCAGCTTTGAATGCAGTAACTCCATGTATATGTGAACCAAAACAGTATTTAATATAAGCGTCAAAGCTTAGTCTATCAGAAGAATAAAAACAGTTTCCACCAGGATTTGAGCCTTTTCTAGAACTTAAAAATGTTACTTGGGATACCATTATAATAAACTACTTTTTTAGATTAGAGGTAACTAAATCTTTTAAGTTCCTAGGATCTAACCTATATCCTAAAGATTCATATTCACTAATTATTTCATCAACTAATTTATTAGGGTCTATATCTCCATCATTTTCATCTAAGTAACTATTAATTGCTCTTCTAACATCATCTGTACTTAATCTTCCTTTCTCAGCATTAATTATACTTGTCCAGAGTTTAGCAAATTTTTGTGGAGTAGACTGGTAATCTTTAACTACAACTCCTTCCATTGAACCATCTCTGTAAGGACTTTTTGTAACTAGTTTTTTAAGTTCATCTAAACTAGTTTTTTTCTCAGCAATTAACTGCTCTAAATATAAAACATTCCCTATTCCAGCTTTCTCAAGAGACTCTTTCCCAATTTGATAAGGCAAAAATTTTCCTTTCTCTGTATCAAAAACATCTAAAACAAAAAATTTGTTAACAAACTCTGGAAAGTATTCAAGTGTATGTTGCGCTGACCATTCACCATACATTACTAAATTTTCTGGAAGATTATAAAATGAATAATTAGACATAACAAAATTCTGAAAGCCTTTAAACCAAGGCATTCTCATCAATTTTTCAGATCCAAGAAATTTTGATCTTACACCAGGAATAACTCTTCCATTAATATTCCTTATTTGAGTATTTCCACCATCAATTTTTTCAAATACATCAACAGGATTATCTAAAATATTCAGAGAAGCATCCAAATGAGGTATTTTTGGATATTTAATAAACTCATATTCCATTTCTAACACCTATCCTAGTAGAAACTGGAAAAAGTTTATTGTATTTACCACTAAATTCTCTTACCATAAAATCAACGCCACATAAAACATGCCTGTCTGAAGAAAGAACCGTGACTTTTTTTAAATCTAAAGTTTCTTTGTCTTTTGTTAAATGTCCTTGAGTTAAAAGTCCTGAGTAAAGAAGTATATCTTTATCTACCATTGAATACCCTTCATCTTGTTTTTTTGAACACCCATTACATGCTTCTAAAGTAGTATTATGTACATCATATCTTATTTCATCAAAAGAGCAAAAATTTGTAAAATCTACTAAAGACATATATTCAAATGAATCAGATGCTAATTGTTCAATTAGTCCACGTGTATCTTCATCAATTTCCCGAGTATAATGATTAATTTTTGAATTAGAGTGTTTCATCAATTCAACATAAACAGAAGGCAATACAACTAATCTAGAATTTTGTCCTATTGCTGAAAACAAAGATCTTGCACTAACATAATCATCTCTTCCAACTCCCTGCTCCCTACATATTCTATCATGAGATCTTGTAGAGTGTATTACATCAATAACAGCTCCTGTATCTAATACAACTGCAGAGTTATCCCTAGAAAAAGCACCTGCTTTAAAGTCAAAATCATCTAAAATTTCATTGGGTGTTTTAATCCTACTTTTAGTCATAAAAACTCAACAATCTTTCAGCTTTTAAACCTTTCTATATGTCACCACTTAGTAGTTAAAATAATTAAATTTATATACTCTAAATAATAAGAAAAAACATGAATTTTGAGGAATTTTATAAAATAATAACAAATGATCCTAACTTAAGACAGGCTGGGAATGGAGATCATAAAAGATATGAGTCTAATGTAAGGGCATCATTTAATAATTTAAACGTTGAAGAAATACCTGATAACCAAGCAGAGTTATACGCAGAAGTTATACAAAGATCAATAACAGTAGGAATAATTGCTGGCAGAGAAATAGAGGCAAGAAAAAACAATAGACATTAAATTAAAATTAGTAAACCAACTTGTAAATCATCATTCTTATTTTAAAACCTTCAAATTTTGTGAAACTTTTAAGTTTAAACCTATATTTATTTTTTAATTTATTATAAATATTAGAATCAGTTAAAATCTCTCCCCTTGAAGCATACTCATTTAATCTAGAAGCTAGGTTAACTGGAGGGCCAATAACTGTTAAATCAGCTTTGTAATTTCCACCTAGATTTCCATAAAGAACTTTACCAGTTGTAATGCTTATTTTTACACCAATTCCCTTTTTCATAAACTCATTCTTCAAAATTTTTTGTAATTCAACAGCACTTTTAATAGAATTTTCCAGCCTATTATTAAAATCAATTATACCAAAAATACCTATTATTTGATCTCCGACAAATTTGTCCACAATTCCATTATTGACATTTATAATTTTAGTATACTCATAAAGAACTTTGCTTAAAAAATTAAAGACGTCTTCCACACTTTTTTCATTACTCAGTCTTGTAAATCCTGATAAATCTGCAATTAAAACAACTGAATCAATCATTTCTGGTTTTCTTAAAAATTCCGGGTTTTCAAGCATCTTAGCAATCTGCCTTTTATCAATATATTTTCCAAATAAATTAATGAGTTCTTCACGTTCTTTTGATTTCTTCAAAGAAAACTTAATTTGATTCTGTAAAATTTTAATAATCTCTGTGCTGTGTTCATCTTTTTCATAATTAATTTTTTTATTTAGTATTATAATACTACCAATTATTTTTTCTTTTTCATGAATAGGGATAATTAACAAACGTTTAATGTCTTCATTTAAATTAACTGCTAAAACATAATGTTTCATTAAATTAGCTTTTTCTATATATTTTTTTATAGATTCCTCATATTTAGTCCAAAGATCCTTAGCATCACCAATAAACTCTTTCTTGTCTTTACCATTATCCTTAAGAAATATTATAGAATTTTCAATTCTAAGTAATTCTTTTAATTCATATAGGATATTTCTAAGATCATTGGATAAATATTCTGCTCCATGAAGCTTTGAATTTATTTTTTCAATTCTCTCTCTTTCTTCTTTAGTTAATAATTTGTACATTTTAAATTCAGTTAAGTATTAACAAAAAATAAGTTTTTAAATCAGTATCTAAACTTAATAATAGTTATTTCAATTTAAAAATTGTTCTTCAGATAACTTAAAATTATATTCTTTTGTGACATTTTCTAGCATCTTTTCTACTACTTTATTTTTATCCTTAAAATTACCAAAACACCAGCTCATTTTCACTAAAGCAGTTTCAGGAAGTATATCTCTTAAGAAAATAACTCCTGTATCTTGAATCTCTCTCTGAACAGAATATACAAATGGGTCTAGTTTGCCGTAGAGAGTTTGTGCAGCTCCACAAACTACCAATCCCTCTCTGATAACTTTTCTCAGTTTAGGCAACCAATTATTTTTCCCTCTCGTTAAAACATGTCCTAGACCAGACATTTCAACAACTATTCCTTTATATCCATTCTTTAAATAATACTCCAAAATTTCAGGATCCTGTCCAGGGTAAAATTTAACAAGAGCTACTTTGTCTGAAAATTTGCCAATTAACTCTACTTTCTTTGATTTATCTTTAGCTCTATATTCTCCTAAAATTTGAATTTTGTCAGGAAATACTTTAGCTAAAGGTTCTGTATTTATTGGTCTGAAAGTATCTCTTCTTGAAGTATGCATTTTTCTTACTTTACTTCCCAGTAATGCATAACAATAATCATCTGAAGAATTTGCATGTCCAACTAGCATAACTTCTGCAATTTCACTTGCTGCAGCTCTTGCAGCACAAATTAAATTTAATCTTGCATCACTTGATGCTCTATCACTACTTCTTTGACTATAAGTAAGCACAATAGGTTTATTCAAATTTTTTAGTGCAAAACTTAAAGCAGCTCCTGTATATGCTAAAAAATCAGTTCCATGAGTTAAGATAATTCCGTCAATATTTTTATCATTTAGATATTTTTCAACTATTTCAGCTAATTTAGTCCAATCATCAGATTCCATATTTTCTGAAGCTTTCATAAATGGAATTTCAACTTTTGAAACATTAACAATATTTAGAAGTTCAGGATAAATAACAAACAACTCTTCAGGATTTGTTAAAGGAGTTACAGCTCCAGTCTTAGTGTCTAATCTTGAACTGATAGTTCCTCCTGTTGCAATTAAAACAATATTTGGAAGTTCTTTAGAAGATTTTTTCTGTTTAGCTTCTTTATTTTCTTTTTCCTTAATATCTTCATTTTTCTTAATAATCTTAACATCTAAAATATCTTCCTCCTTAACTCCAATATTATATCCAGAATCTAACTTTACAAGAATAATCTCACTAGTTGGAGATTCTAATATAGTACATCTAAAATCTCCTTTCTTTGTTTTAAGTTCAGCATAACTTCCAATTTTAAGTTCTTTAACTTTCATAAATTAAGAAAACAGAATCGGTATAAAAATCTATCCACCTAACTCTAAAATAGCCTCTGTCAAATCACCATCAGCATCTTCCAATGCCTTTCTAGCCTCTTCTTCACTAGCTCCTGTTCTTTCCATTACAATATTAATATCTTTCTCTAAATTTCCTTCATCTTCACTTTCTTCTCTAACATTTCCAGTTATCTGAAAACTTTCATTGCCCGACATATTTATTTTTACAACTGAAGGATTATCAATAATTATTTTATTTCCATCAGATTTTTCAATAAGAACTCTAGAGGCATCAATATCCTCTTGTTTTATACCCATCTGTTTCATCAGGGCTTGCATCTTTTTTGGATCTAAACCAGGCATCATTTTAAGTATAATTAAATTGTTATTGGAAAGAAAGCCCTTAATAATATAGCTGCAATTGCAACAATAACTATAAAACCGATTACATACTCTGGTTTAAACTTGATCTTACTATCATACTCTTCATTATATCTCATTAACCCGCCGAAAACTCCGGGCATGCTTACACTATCTTGTGCCATAACTATATCAAAAATTAACCATATAAAAACCTTACTATTCTAAAATCAAAAAACCCATCTCTTCTCTGCAAGTTTCTGCATAACTTTATGAGCTATTTTTTCATGCCCCTTGGCATTTGGATGCAGACCATCATCAAGATCATTTTCAGAAAGCAACTCAAGAATATCTAAAAATTCAACTGCAGAAATACTGCAAACTTCTTTTAATTTATCATTATACTTAGCAATTGTAGAATTAGTATAATAATAACTTCCCCATGAAACAGGCATTGTCTTTTTCTCATCAATCTTTTTCAAACTCAAAAACAGAATTTTATTAGTATACTTTTTGGATATTTCAATAAGACTTTTAATGTTTCCCCCATACTTATCCAAGGAAACCCAATTTTTCCCATTTATACTCTCGACAACAGAGTCATTATCACCTATTGAAATTACAATAATCTCAGGATCTCGGGCTTTTAATTCAATCTCAAATCTCCGAAGCATATCTTCAGTTGTATCTCCACTAACACCTGAATTATAAACAAAAAAATCACTATCCTTATTATCTAGGAATAATCTAATTCTATTTACCCATCCTCCTTTTTCTCTATCCCAAGCTCCCCAGGTAGTACTTGCACCAAAAAACAATATCCCTTCAGCCATAAAAATAATAAAAAACTAATATTTATAGATTTTTGTATAGAAATTAATAAAAAGACAATTGTTAAAATAATAAAATGGTAAAAGAAACTATAGCAGGGTTAGATAAATATTTATTAGATATAAGTCCAAAAGTTGTAAAAAAATTAAAAAGAGAATCTGATTTAATAGTTAGTGTAGAAGACACTAAAAGATTAGAAATCCCAAATATGAAGTTATTGGTTCCAGTAGGAGTAGATGTATATGAATCTTTAGGAGATTTTAGATATAAAGAACAATTTTTCTTTACAGTAAGATCTAAAGGAGGGTGGGCTTATCTCTCAGTTATTATACCTGAGGATGGAGCTTTAAATTATGCAAAAAATACAGGAGAACTACTAAAATATCCTTGGTTTACAAATGAAGATAGTAGTTTTATTTTTGATAAATTACAAAGAGGCATGTTTAATGCTACAAGATATGGTAGAAAAATTTGTATTAAAACACCTCACCCTTTTCTAAAAGATTAATCAAAAACCCTAAAAAGCCAATCTTCTTACTTAAATAATGGCTGATTTTAATATCAAAGAAACAGAAGAAAAAATAAGAGAGTTTTGGGAGAAAAACAAAACCTATAAATTTAATATTAATTCTAAATCTAAAATTTACTCTATAGACACTCCTCCACCAACTGTTTCAGGGGCAATGCATATTGGACATGCCTTTTCATATGCTCAGCAAGATTTCATAGCTCGTTATAAAAGAATGCAAGGGTTTAATGTATTTTACCCGTTTGGAACAGATGATAATGGTCTTCCAACAGAAAAGTTAATAGAAAAAACAAAGAACATTAAAAGTAAAGATATGTCAAGGAATGAATTTATAAAAATCTGTCTTGATACTCTAAAAGAAATATCCCCTAATTTTATTCAGGACTGGAAAAATCTAGGAGTTTCATGTGATTATAGCATATTCTACTCAACAATAGATAAAAATACTCAAAAATTATCTCAAAAATACTTTCTCGATTTATATAAAAAAAATCTAGTGTATAAAAAAGAATTTCCAACAATATGGGATATAGAATTTCAAACACCTGTTTCTCAGGCAGAACTAGAGGATAAAGAGCAGGAAACACTATTTTCAACTTTAAAATTTAAAGTTAAAGAAAATAATCAAGATTTGTTAATAGCAACTACAAGACCAGAATTATTAGCTGCCTGTGTAGCTGTTTTTATAAATCCTAAAGATAAACGTTACAATAAACTAATTGGGGAAAAAGCTTTAGTTCCTATTTTTAATCATGAAGTTCCAATTTTAGGAGATGAATCAGCTCAAATGGATAAAGGAACTGGAATTTTAATGGTTTGTTCTTATGGAGATAAATATGACGTAGAAGCTGTACAAAAGCATAAACTAAAACCAAGAATAATTTTTACAAAATCAGGTCATTTAAATCTTCCAAATACAAATTATAATGGTCTAAGAATAAAGCAGGCAAGAACTAAAATTCTTGAAGACTTAAAAAATAAAAATTTAATAACAGAGCAAAAGAAAATTTCTAATGTTGTTAATGTTTATGAAAAATCAGGTGTTGAAATAGAATTCATCCCAACAGAACAATGGTTCATAAAAATTTTAGATAAAAAATCTGAATTAATAAAATATGGTAAAAAAATAAAGTGGCATCCAGAATATATGTATAAAAGATACGAACACTGGATAAATGGACTTGAATGGGATTGGAATATTTCAAGAGAAAGACATTTTGGAATCCCCATACCTGTCTGGCATTGTAAAACTTGTGATAATATAATATTAGCAGAAGAAAAAGAACTTCCAGTTGATCCTACATTTACAAAAAAAATCTGTCCTAAATGCAAAAAAGAGTGTGTTGGAGAAGATAAAGTTCTTGATACTTGGGCAACATCATCTTTAACTCCTCAAATAGCCCAGTCCTTAACAAACAATAAAATAAAAATTCCATACTCTCTAAGACCTCAGGCTCATGATATAATAAGAACCTGGGCATTTTATACAATTGTCCGTTCGTTATTACATGAAAAAAATATTCCTTGGAATGAAATAGCAATCTCTGGAAATGTTTCCTTAGGAGGAGAAAAAATGTCTAAATCAAAAGGAAATGTTATAGATCCCAAATTAATAATGCAAAATTATGGTGTTGATGCTTTAAGATACTGGGCAAGTGCATCTAAATTAGGTGAAGACCTAGACTATCAAGAAAAAGACGTAGTCACAGGTAAAAAATTTGTAACTAAAATTCTAAATGCAACAAATTTTGTATTTATGAATCTCAAATATCAAGGCAATAGTAAGCCTCCACGACTAGAAGAAACAGATCGTTTATTCTTAGTAGAATTAAACAAAACTATAAATGAAACAACACAAGCGTTTAGTAATTATAATTACTCTAAATCAAAACAAGAAGCAGATAACTTCTTTTGGAAAACAATGGCAGATAATTATTTAGAAATTGTAAAAAATCGTGTATATAACGGAAATGAAGAAGAAAAAGCATCTGCATATTACACTCTTTATCATAGTCTGCTAACAATATTAAAATTAATGGCTCCAATAACTCCATATATTACCGAGTATTTATATCAAGAACATTTTAAGAAATATGAAAAAATTTCTTCAATCCATATTTCAGCATGGCCTGAAAAGTTTAAAATAAAAGAATCTAAAGAAGATAATAAAACATGGAGTAGATTAATAGAAATTATAAGTTTAGTTCGTCAAGCAAAATCAGAAGCAAAAAAATCCATGAAAGCAGAAATAATCCTGACCCTAACTAAAGAAGATAATAAAATTATCAAGCCAGTTCTCAAAGACTTAAAGGCAGTTACAAATACAATAGAGCTAAAGGAAGGTAAGTTTAGGATTGAAGTTCTTTAGCACTTACTAAATCTTATTAAACCTATTTTTATTAAATTAATTAATAACATACAAACATGACAACAGCAGAATCAATGGAGTTTGAAGAATTAGTTGAAAAAATATCCAGCTATAGAGGCAGACATACAGAATTAGTTACAGTTTTAGTCCCGGCAGAATATAACATTAATGCAGTTGTTAACCAATTGGAAGCTGAAAAATCAACTGCAAGTAATATTAAGTCACGAACAACAAGAAATAATGTTATAGAAGCAATTGAAAAAATAATTCGCGAGTTAAAGTTAGGTCCTCAAAAATATACTAAAGGTATAGCTCTTTACTGTGGCAATATATCAGATGATGAAGGAAAACCAGACATTCAGTTCTTCCATCTTGAACCACCTCAAGAAATGAGGGTTCGTATGTATCGTTGTGATCAGGTTTTTGTTACAGACCCTCTTAAAGAAATGTTAGAAGTAGATGAAGTGTATGGTTTATTAGTTATTGAAAGAAAAGAAGCAACTATTGGCTTATTAGAAGGAACTCAAATAAAAGTTCTTGAAAAAATGACATCAGGAGTTCCTGGAAAAATTAGGGCAGGAGGTCAAAGTTCTCAGCGTTTTGCAAGAATAACAGAAGGTATGGCTAAAGAATTTTTCCGCAGAGTCTCTGAATCTATGAAAAATCATTTTTTTGAAATGCCTAAGTTAAAAGGTATATTAGTTGGAGGGCCAATACCAACAAAAGAAGAATTTCTGGAAGAAGGGCAGTTAGTTACAACTCTGAAAAATAAAGTAATAGCTGTAAGAGATATTGGTTATGCAGATGAACATGGTCTTCAATTATTAGTAGAAGCTAGTAGAGATGCTTTAGCAGAACAAGAAATAACAAAAGAAAAGAAACTTTTAGAGAGTTTTTTTAATACACTAGGGAAAAATCCTGACAAAGCAGCTTATGGTCATAAAAAAGTTAAGAAAGCATTGGAAATGGGAGCTGTTCAAATTTTAATTCTATCTAAAAAACTAGCAAAAGAAACTATGAAAGAACTTACGAAAATAGCAGATAGTATGGGAACAGAAATAGAAATAGTCTCAACAGAAACAGGTGAAGGAGAGCAATTTTTTAATCTTTCAGGAATTGGTGCTATTCTAAGATTCGCAGCACATTTGGATTAATCTAAAATTTCCCTCAATATTTTATTAACTTCTGAAAAATCTCCATCCCCTGTAATTACAACATCAAAGGCTTCTTTATATTTTTCTAGATTATTTTTAATATTTTCATTAAGAAAAGCTACTTTTATCAACTCATTGTATTCAAATCCATGTATCATTCCTAAATCTCCTAAAGAATCTCCAAGCAAAATCACATTTTTTCTTTCCTTAACACTATCAAAAACCAGGGGAAAATCTCCCAATACTGTTTCATCTTTATTAAAAACATGAACTATATGTTCAACTCTAACAAACTGACCTTCATAATCATAATTTAAAGAGTTGGCAATAATATGCACATTTTTATTCAGAAGTCCTTCTTTTTTTAAAAAGGACTCTATTAAATCTCCAACACTTGAAGAAATAATAATAAGTGGAATATTGTTTTCATTTAAAACTTTAAAAAATTCTCTTACTCCCAGCCTGAGAGCAATTTTTTGTCCATCAACTAAATCTTCTGCAACTTTATCAATAACCTCCTTATTTAATCCGCTTTCACCAAGTAATTTAAAATGTTTAAACCACCATTCATGCATCAAAGGCTTCTTTTGTTCAATAGAAAGATTATCATCAATTTCAATTTTATGATAATAATCATAAAGTTCATTAGCTTTTTGTGAATATTCTTTTGATAAATAAAACCCATTTCTTATTCTAAAAATTAAAGAGGGCATCTCTTCACCATTAGGAAGAACAAATTTTGTTAAAGTTTTATCAAAATCTGTAAGAACATGAATTGAATTTCTTCCATCTTTAGAAAATGAAGCTATTTTAGCTTTTAAAATACCTTCATCTGTAATAACAATTTCCATCAAAGATTAAAATTTAAAACATATATATTATTTTCTATAATCAAAACTTACAATCCTTCAACCCTTCTCTTAGGCTTCATCTGTTTCTGACCATATTTATTAAAATAAATAATCCTATCAAGATTAGGATGTTTTCTTTTTAAAGGTCTTCCAAAAGGATATCCTATAGGAATTATTGCTTCGACATTAACATTTTCAGGTATCTGTAAAATTCTTTTAACCTGATCATCAACAAAAGCTCCAACCCAGCATCCCCCCATACCTAAATCAACTAATTTTAATAAAAATTGTTCTATTGCAGCCCCAGCCTGCTGTCTCGCATATATTTCTCCTCTTTCATCATAGCTCTTAATAACATCTTTTGCATCACTTATAATAACCACAGCATAATGAGCATCCCCAATAAAATCTTGTTGGCTTGCCTCCATTAAAGAATTAATTTTTTCCCCATCATCCACCAAAATAAATTTCACGCTCGGAATTCCTCCTGCCAAAGGAGCTTTTGAAGCTGATTCAATAGCTTCTATAATATCTCTCCAGTTTGGTTTTTTACTGTAAAACTTCCTTGCACTAAATCTAGACTTAACAACTTTATCAAAATCCATAAATAATAAAGCATTAAATGATATTTAAAGATTTGGAATATATTTAATAAAAAAGAATATTATATAAACTAGAAAGGATATTATCTATAAACAGAATATTGGAGTATTTTATAATGGAAAAAAAGAAATCTAGAATAATTTCAGTTGATGATATAGAAAGAAAAAATAGTCTTCTAAAAAGGGAGCAGATGCGTAATGATATATCTGAAGATATAAATGATGTTATAGGAAAAGTAGGCTTTAGTATAGGTCCTAAAAAAAATAAAAAGAGGTCTTTGTCAACTAAAATTCTTATTTGGTTAGGCATACTAATTTTATTTTTAGTTGCA
>DATDSF010000001.1:0-2994 GCA_035291345.1 Candidatus Nanoarchaeia archaeon | reverse complement strand
TTTCTTAAAAGATTAAATTTATAAGAATATGTATTCTTTATTAATAATAGGTAAAACAATGAAAAAACAGATTATGAATCCCTGGGAAGTTTCAGGGGATATAGACTATAACAAATTAATAAAGGAATTTGGAGTTTCACCATTAAAAGAACTGCCAGAAGTATTTAATAAAAACATCTTATTCAGGAGAAAAATTATATTTGCCCATAGAGACATACAAAGAATTTTAGAAGCTGTAAAAAATAAAAAGTCTTTTGTAATGATGACTGGATTAATGCCTACTGGAAAATTCCATATAGGACATATGATACTAGCCCAGCAAATGGTTTTTTATCAAAAACTTGGAGCTAAAATTTATATTGCAGTAGCAGACCTGGAAGCTTATAATGCAAGAGGGCAGAGTTTAGAAGAAAGTGAAAAAATAGCAGAAGATTACATTTTAAGCTATGTCTCTTTAGGTTTAGACTTAAAAAAAGCAGACATATATTTTCAAAGCTCAAGGTCAGACAATGCCAAAAAGTCAAATGCATACTATCAATTGCAGAATATATTAGCAAGATATGCTACATTTAATGAATTCAAATCTGTTTATGGAGAAATAACTCCTGGTAAAATGCTTTCAGCTTTACTACAAGCTTCAGACATGTTGCATCCACAATTAAAAGAATTTGAATCCCAAGTTCCAGTAATAGTGCCTGTAGGAATTGACCAGGATGCTCACTTAAGATTGGCAAGAGATATATCTCAAAGAATTAAGTTTCCCAAATTTATACAATTATCATCAACATATCATTTATTTGCTCCTGGTTTAGGTGGAGGAAAAATGTCTGCTTCAGACTCAAACTCTTACATTGCCCTAACAGACTCTCCTAAAGAAGTTGAAAGAAAAATAAACAAATACGCTTTTTCAGGCGGTCAGCCAACTATTGAAGAACACAGAAAAAAAGGAGGCAACCCTGATATAGATGTCTCATTCCAGTATTTGAAGATGTTTTTTGAAGAAGATGATAAGAAATTAGCTCAAATAGAAAAAGAATATAGAAGTGGAAAAATGCTTAGTGGAGAACTAAAAAAATACACTATTGATAAAATAAACAAATTCTTAAGTGAACATCAAAAAAACAGGGAAAGGGTAAAAAAACGATAGATAAATTCCTATAAGTTAATAGTGTTATTCTCCAGTAGTTACAAAACAAAAGCTTTAAAAACCATTATTGTCTTGGTTTTTAATGAGAAAACCAGTAGTAAAAAATGGTGTAGTTTATTATGAATCTCCTACCAGAGAAAATAATTCTTCCAGCTTAAGCTATATTGAAAGAGCAAAAAAACGTAAAGAATCTCTGCTTGAAAAAGCATATTTATCTAAACACCCTGTTAAAAAAACTCCAAACACCTATGAAGAAAATGTAAGAAAAATTCAGGAGGAAAAACAATATTGGGATTCAGACCAGGTATTGGAACTTGAAAGAATAATTGAAGGAAAAAGGGAAGGGTATTGGTCAATGGAAGACAGATTAAGAGCACTAAATGATTATTTTACTTCAGACTATGCTCAACAAGATTTAAAAAATATAAAATCAGGAAATGAAAGAGCATTTTCAAGGCTTAGAGAGAGACTTACAGATCTTGCAGTAAAAGACTCTCTTCAAAAAAGGATAGATAAAAAAAGATTAAACAAAGATTATGTTAACCAAACTCTTAACAAGGTTGATAGTTATGTTGAATCACTAAAAAGAAAAATAGCTGTTAAGGGAGATAATTATCAATTTGCTAAAGATCAAGGAGAGGTTAGATGGAAAATAGAGAATATGTCTCAAAAAGACAGAGTAGGACACAGAATGGATTTATTTTCTGAAAAATTAGACTATCTTGAAAACAGAATAAGTGAATCTTTTTGGGGCAGAGTAGACTATTTAATTGATTTACCAAAAAAACTAGTTAAACAATCTCACACTCAAAAACCAACAGAACTTGCAGGTACAGAACTAGCAGATAATATAGAGGTTACACCTCAACTAATAAAACCTCAATCAAATATACTAGAATTTAAGATAGAGAAAGAACAACCAAAAGTTAATAGTTATATAAAAAAGACTGCAATAGCAGCTGCAATTGCCCTAACCTCTTGGTGGGGGGCTAGTGTTTTCTCTGCATTTTCTCCAAAACCAAAAGTTAATGTTGAAGAAAAAGAAAGACAGATCCAGTCTTATTTATACACTCAAGCTCAAGATAACCAAAGAACAAATGAAGAAGAAACTTTTGATTACGGAAGAATTCAAAATTATGAGATTCAAAATTATACTTTAACAAATTATAATAGAACGTATATACCAGCAGTTGTGCATAATTTTTCAGGAATAGACTATAGAATAAATGAGCATTTAAAATAAATACATTTAAACAAATTAATTTTTAAAAATGTTCAGGAATATAATAAAACCTTGTTTTCTTACCATTTAAATCAAATTCAGCGACTTCTTTTCTTCCATTCGCCCAATTTGGCTTACTAACTGTATCTACATAGAAATGAGTAACTTTCTTTAAATCTTCATAAGATAATCCACTTAATTTTCTTGATCTGTCAAAAGTCACACTCCATGGTTCATATTCACTGTCTCTTAAAGGATCTAAAAATATTTTATTCATTGGATCATTAGGGTTCATAAAACTATATGCAAAAAGTTTTTTCCCAGTTTCTGAATTTGTAGTTGAATGACTTATTACTCCTGGTAAATCTTTTCCAGTTAAAGCACTTCTTACAAGTACAGTACTACCTATATAATTTTGATAATCTTCGCTTTCCCACTCACCTCTTGATTCTGGAAAAACCGCTTTTGCCAAATCTAAAACTCGTGAACCTTCCCCTAAAGCAAATTTGTCAGGATTATTTTTTTCATAATCATAAAAACCATCAATTACAAGTTTATACATATTCATTTCTTCATCTCTTTTAACATTTAATTTTGCCAGCTCTTCACTTAATCTATCATCATA